>JAHDFR010000132.1:0-1512 GCA_020628065.1 Acidimicrobiales bacterium | reverse complement strand
ACCCTGCCATTCACCCTGCCGATCAAGAGCCAGAACTACTGGCCGATCGATGCCCGCTCAGGGTATTGATCGCCGACGACAATCCGGTGAACCGGACCGTCATGCAGGCCATGATGGCCAAGCTGGGGTACGAACCGACCTTTGCCTCCGACGGTGACGAAGCAGTGGAAGCCGTTGTGGCCGGCGGTGTCGATGTGGTCCTGATGGATCTGCACATGCCGCGGGTGGACGGCCTCGCCGCCACTGCACAGATTCGGGGCTTCGACGGTATCGATCAACCGTGGATTGTGGCGTTAACCGGCGATGCCGCCAAAGATGACCGTCAACGGTGCCTCGAAGGCGGCATGAACGATCATGTGGAAAAGCCGGCCCGTTTACGAACGCTCTCCCAGGCGCTGGAGCTGGCGTTTCACCAGCGGGACAACCGCGTCGAAACCGGTGCCGAAGGCAGTTCCTAGTCGGTCCAGGTGGGTGAGCTATTCGCCGCTGTCGGGCGTCGGGATTTGGGCCCGCAGAGAACCCATCCACTCTTCGGCTTCATCCCAAGCGCTGTTGGCCTCTTGACGAGACTTGGTTGAACCACGCCCGGCGGCAGCGTAGCTGCCGAGAAACTTCACGTCGGCGTATCGGGCCCTAATGCCTTTGAGGCAGTCGGCGATCATCTCGTCGCTGATGTGTCCGTCAAAGTCGACGATGAAACAGTAGTTGCCCAAGGCGGTCTTGACGGGACGTGACGCCAGGTGCGACAGGTTGATGCTGCGGGCGGCGAACTGTTGAAGGATGGCAACCAGCGAGCCGGGCTTGTCCTCCCGCTGGGTCAGAACCACCGTTGTTTTGTCGTGGCCGGACGGTCGGGGCACCCCGGCCGGTGCTACCAGAACGAACCGGGTCTGATTTCCGGCCTGGTCGGCGATGTCCGAAGCGAGGATCTCGAGATCGTACTTTTCGGCTGCTCGCGCCGGGCCGATGGCGGCCAGGCCAGGCTCGTCGGCCGCCCGCCTGGCTGCTTCCGCCGTGGCCGTAGACGGCCGTACTGTGGCGTTGGGCAGTTCCTTGTTGAGATACTTGCGGCATTGGGCGCTGGCTACGGGGTGGGATGCCACTGTAGTGACGTCAGCCAGCGTCGTACCTTTGGCCGCCATCAGGTTCAGGTGGATGTCCAGCACTACTTCTCGTTGAATGAGGAGATCGTGGTCGAAGGCCAAGGCATCGAGAGTTACGTTGACCGTACCTTCGATGGCGTTCTCGATGGCGACGAAACCTAGATCGACTTCGCCGGTTGACGTGGCATCCAGAATGTCGACGAATTTCGGCATCGGTACAAGCTCAAGCGAAGCAAGATCCGGCTGGCTCAGTAATGCCTGCTCGGTGAACGTCCCGGAAGGGCCGAGGTAAGCGATTCGGTGGGAGCCGACGTCCAGCGAGTGAGGTGAGGCCGAGGAGTTGGTCACCCCAAAAATTGTAGTGGTGGGTTGCCGCATACCCTTCGGAATTCGGGCCGTCGGCCGCCAC
>JAHDFR010000009.1:54452-57279 GCA_020628065.1 Acidimicrobiales bacterium | reverse complement strand
CCGTCTGCCAAAGGGCTGACTTCAGGCCGGGAGGCGGCTTCCATCCAACACTCCACAATGCCGGCGCCTTTCGCCTCGAAGCCCCGGTCGAACAGCACCGAGCGCAACACGTCGTCGGCTTCATCAACCTCAAGCTCAACCGTCTCAACCCCGAGTCCGGCGATGTGAACCAAGCCCCGATCGACCACTCGGGCCATCCAGTCGGCGGATGCGCCGGGCATCGTGACGACTGCCATTGTGGGAGCGTCGTAAAGCAGCGACGATCCATCGCCGAAGTCGTTTACAAAAACCGCGGCCTCAGGCCGCCCGACGTCATCGAACCAGAACAACTGGTCAACGGCGTCTGTGTGGCGCGGTCTGCTCCACCAAAACTGAATCTCCGCCGCTTGGTACAACCCCTGGGACGGGTGCTCGGCCTCGATCCGCTGAAGCAGTTCGGTAGCGGCATTCACGTAGTCGAGTCCGGACCGCAACTGTTCACCCATGGTCGAAATCTAGCCGACCGGGCACTGTCAGACCCCGGAATTTACCCACCCGGATGAATCAACCAAAGCCACGTCGTCGGCCGTCAAACGAGGAAACCGCCGGTAATGGCAATAGCTTGAAGCCTGAGCTCGCCGTGTGGCGAGCAGCAAGAAAAGAGTTCATAAATGCAAGGCACCGTCAAGTTTTTCAACAACGAGAAGGGCTTCGGCTTTATCTCACGTGAACAGGGTGAAGACGTCTTCGTCCACTACTCCAACATCTCAGGCGACGGCTACCGTTCGCTCGAAGAAGGTCAGAACGTCGAATTCGACGTTGCTCCCGGCCGCAAGGGCGACGAAGCAAAGAACGTCCGAGTAATCTGACGGTCTGATCCCGCCCTAATCGAGGTCGGGATCAGCAGTCACCGGCGGACGAGTCATCTCCGCCCTACTGGCTAGCGCCACCACTTGACGGAGGCCCCCGAATATCAAAGTCGGAAGGGACTCCGTCTTTGGCGCGTCCATACCATGTGATGGATCAGACCGCTCCAGACGACTCCACCAACGGCTAGTCTCGGCTGATGACCGTAGATGCCCTACAGGACATCGACCTCACAGCATGGGATCAACCCGATCCAGACCTTCATGCCGGACAGGCCCATATGCTCCGCTTCGCCGCACCGGGCGAAGTCGTTCGGTAGCCCTCACCTTGTCGGCCCGTCCACACCACTACGCTTTCTGCCATGACAGTGGCAGAGGTTGACGCCTACATCGCCAGGTCGAAGAAGTGGCGACACGAAATGAACGCTCTGCGTCCAATTCTGTTGGACTGCGGGTTGTCGGAAGCCATCAAGTGGCAGATGCCGTGCTTTCTTCACCACGGAGCGAACATCGTGCTGTTCCACGAAGCACGGGACCACTTGGCGTTGATGTTCTTCAAAGGCTCGCTGCTCGACGATCAAGTCGGGCTTCTCGGTCAACACAGCCAGGACCCGCCGCTAGCCAGGCGGATCGAGTTCTACGGAGTCGAACAAGTTGAGGGGGCGGACCACAGCATCAGAAGACTTGTAAACCTGGCGATCGAGATCGAGCAGGTGGGGCTGAGAGTTGGGCCGCCGCCGGAAGTCAGAAGCTTGTCTCGGCGATAAGTCATCGCTACTGCTCCACGAGAACGCAACCGTTTGGCCGATCCATTCCGACTACCGCCCGCCGCCCAGCTGCTTGGTCTTTTCCTGCGCCTGTTCGCATGGCTAGCGCTCGTCGCCGGACTGATCGTATTCATGATTGCCGGATGGGCTTACCTGCGCTCGCGGCCGCATGGTGACGGTGTGACGGCAACGGCCATCGTCGTCGACAACCGGCCGGTCGATATTCAGGGGGCAACCAACTATCGACCGGTCGTGGCTTTCGAGATCGACGGCCGCCGTTACGAAATCGAATCGGCTATCGCCGAAGGCGATCGGCTCCAGATCGGCAGCGCGATCGAGGTTTCCTACCTACCTGGCGAGCCGAACAACGCCAGGGTGGCAGCTCCCGGTGTTCTGCTAATGCGCACCGCCACGCTTGCCGGCGCCGCCGCCGCTGCCACAGGTTTGCTGTTGCTTAGTCCAATAGTCGCCGGGCGCTTAGCCAGTGCCGATGATCGACGCAAGCCGTCCGGCGAGACCCCCGACGGAGAGATACCACCTGAAGGTAAAGAATTGGACGAGATTTGACCATTTACCCGGAGGCCAACCACCCCACTGACTAAGGTTCGCCCAGAAGCAGGTGGCGCTAGCGGCAATCAGCGCGCTGAAGGTGCTTGAGGCCAAAGGAGCGTGGGTGAGCGACATCGTCGACTCAAATACGGGAGCGGTGTATCCCTATCCAACATCTGCTGAGCCGCGCCCACCCGGCCCCCCGTTGCTGGCGACCGGTCCGGTGCCGCCGCTGCCGCCAGACTTTCACCATTCTCCCAACGAACCGGATCGCTCCGCCCTCTTTTGGGCGCTCGCCGGGGCGGCCATCGTCACCGTAGGGCTCTGCGTATGGGCTGTGGGTTCTCTCTTCTCATCATCCGAATCCGATATCACCAGCAACGATGGCGACACGGCGGCTCCGGGCGAGATTATTGACAGCCCCGACCTTCAAACCGACGCAACCGTAGTTCCGTTCTCGGCCGATGAGACCACCTCGACATCGGAAGCCGAGCAGCGGGCTGTGCTGTCGGTAACAACAACGACGGCCGAGACAACATCCACCACGACCACCATAACCGAGCCGACCACTACTCTGCCGCCCACCACGGAGGCTCCAACCACCACCGAGGCGACAACCACGGCCCCTCCCCCCACTGAAGCCCTAACCACCGAAGCGACAACAAC
>JAHDFR010000009.1:39027-54352 GCA_020628065.1 Acidimicrobiales bacterium | reverse complement strand
CGACAACCACGGCCCCTCCCCCCACTGAAGCCCTAACCACCGAAGCGACAACAACAGCACCACCGGCGCCGCTCGGCAACGACAGCGCCATCCAACAAGAAGTGCTGGCGTTCACCAATCAAGCCCGTGCTGACAACGGATGCCCCGCCCTGAGCCTCAACGACAAGCTAAACGTGGCCGCCGACAGACACAGCGAAGACATGGCGGTCCGCGGCTACTTTGACCACACCAGCCCCGAGGGCGAGGGCCCAGGAGTCCGCGTGGCCGACGCCGGCTACAGCGGTCGCGGCTGGGGCGAGAACATCGCCCAGGGCTACGGCTCGGCGGCGGCCGTAATCGAAGGCTGGATGAATTCGCCCGGTCATCGGGCGAACATCTTGAACTGTGAGTTCAGCGAGCTGGGAGTTGGCTACGGCGAAGGCGCCACACGGGGCAACGTGCCCGGAATCTACTGGACCCAGATGTTCGGCATGATCTGATCCTCGCCAGCCCGCGATCCGGCTAAAGGGATTGGTAGACGGCGCTCTCCAGTTCGTAGAACAGGCCCAGCGATTGCTCGTCGGCAAACGGGAGTATCTGGCTCAGGTAGGCTCCGCCGATTTCGTTGTGCTTGTCGATCCAGTAGAAGCTGTTGGCCAATCCAGCCCACAGTCCCGGCCGGCCGGCCGGTCGACGCCGGCGCTTCGTTGATCTGGAACGTCAGCCCCCAGCTCTTGGGTTCGCCGGGGAAGAACTCGGCGTCGTTGGAAAACATTGGCGCCTGAGTCAGCAGCGGTTGAACCCGAAGGTCGCCCATCTGGTTGCTCGCCATCGAGGCAATGGTGTCGGCGTTCAACACTCGGGTGCCGTCTATCTCACCGTCGTTGAGGATCATGCGGATAAATCGGCCGTAGTCTCCCATCGTGCCGTGCAACCCACCGCCGCCCATCTCGAACTCCGGATTGGCTGGTGGCGGCAACTCGATGGGAGCCAGCGAACCGTCAGGACCCCTGCCGTGGACGGCGGCCGCCCGTTCCAACATCGAAGGTGAGTGGACAAACCCCGTGTCATTCATACCGAGCGGCCCGGTCAGATGCTCGGCGAAGTACTCCCCCAGCGTTACCCCGGAGACGGCCTCCACCATTTGACCGGCCCAATCGATACCAATCCCGTACTCCCAAGCTGTTCCCGGGTCGAACATCAGCGGCTCGGCCAGCGAAGCTTTCTCCAAGCTGAGGATGTTCGGTTCACCTGTCACCTCGTGCCAACGGGTGCTGTCGGCATTCCAGATGTCGTAGACAAAGCCCGAGGTGTGGGTCAGAAGGTGTCGCAGCGTCACCGGAGTCGCCGGTGGACGAGTAATCGGTTGGCCATCATCGTCAAAGCCATCAAGCACGGTGGTGGAACCCAAGTCGGGGCAGATCTCGCTCGCCGGGCCGTCGAGGTCGATACGTCCCTGCTCCACTAGTTGCATCGCCGCCGCACCGGTTACGGCTTTGGTCATGGAGAAAATGGCACCGACGGTGTCAGGTGTCATCTCTACTCCGGAGCCGATCGCTCGTTCTCCAGCTCCACCTTCGTAGAGAACCCCGTCCCGGTTCACTACACAGAAGGTGGCCCCCGGAGCGGCACCCCGCTCGATGCCGGCAGCAAGAATCCCGTCCAGCTTTTGCTTCATGTCAAACCCCTTTGGTTGTCCCCGTTCAACGGTAGTCGGCCAAGCCGCCCGGCTCGAATGCCAACCATCGGTGAGCAGGACCAGAGCGGACAAACCGACCGCCCGGCTGACTGTGATCGTGATAGGATGTCAGCCGCCGGTCAGCTTGATGAGCTGACCAAAGCCTTGCGGACGTAGTTCAACGGCTAGAACCTCAGCCTTCCAAGCTGATGATGCGAGTTCGATTCTCGTCGTCCGCTCCAATAGTTCCCGTAGGATTTGGGGCCCGAGCCGTGTGGTTCGGGCCTTTCCGGTTTTGACTACCTGGCGAGACCCCTCCTCGGTTAGGGTCGACCACAGGAGGTAGTTGTATGAGCATGATCGGCACCCGGGTTGTTCGGCGGGAAGATCCCGAGCTGTTGACGGTCGGCGGATACTACGTCGACGACGTCGCACCGGCCGATGCCCTGCACGTCACCTTTGTGCGATCTGTCATGGCTCACGCCGTCATTTCCGGAATCGACGCGACGGAAGCCCAAGCCATGGACGGCGTCGTCGGAGTCTACACAGCGGCCGATCTGGCATTGGAGGCCCACCCCCCGTCCATGCCAATGCTCAACCAATCGATGACCCGAAGTATCCTGGCCGCCGATCGCGTCCGTTATGTGGGCGAACCGTTGGCAGCGGTGGTCTCAACCACCCGGGAAATCGGCGTGGACGCAGCCGAACTTGTGGTGGTCGACTACGAGCCTCTCGAGGTAGTCGTTTCAATGCGGGAAGCAATGGAGGACAAGACCCTCCTCTTTCCCGACGTTGGCTCCAACACCTGCTTTGCCGTACCGGCCAGCGCCGAAAGCGACATCTTCTCCGATGTCGAAGTGCGAGTGGATCTGACCTTCAACAACCCTCGCCTGACCGCGGCGCCAATCGAGCCAAGAGCGGCCGCCGCTCGTTGGGACTCGGCAGCCGCACAGGACGGCACCGAATCTCTCCGCCTCACCCAGTGGTCTTGCACCCAGTTTCCACACACCACCCGTGACTCGCTGGCCGCCGACCTGGGTGTTGAACCCACCGACATCCGGGTCATCACTCCTGACGTCGGTGGCGGCTTCGGGGCCAAGGGCGGCCGCTACCCCGAAGACGTCCTGGTGGCCATGTTGGCCAAGGAAACAGGTCGGGCGGTGAGATGGACCGAAACCCGTTCAGAAAACATGGTCGGCATGGACCACGGCCGGGCCGTCGAGTTTGAAGCCTCCATGGGTGGTACCCGTGATGGCCGGATAACGGCCTACCACCTCCACATGATTCAGGATTCCGGGGCGTACCCCCGCATCGGAGCCGTCCTCCCGTTCCTGACCCGAATCATGACCTCGGGTGTGTACGACATCGCCAACGTCGACTTCTCAGCCGTCTCGGTGGTCACCAACACAGCGCCCGTCGGAGCCTACCGAGGGGCGGGACGCCCCGAAGCCACCGCTGCGTTGGAACGGATGGTTGATTTGTTCGCCGCCGAAATCGGCATGGATCCGGCCGAGGTACGGCGTAAGAACTTCATTGCTCCTGAGGCCTTCCCGTACAAGACCTCAACCGGGGCCGACATGGACAACGGTGAGTACGCCAAAGCCCTCGACGCCGCCATTGAGGCCGCCGACTACCCCCAACTTCGGGTCGAGCAGGATCGACGGCGAAACGACCCTTCCGCTCCCCTGTTGGGACTCGGGTGGTCGACCTATGTCGAGATAACCAATCCCATGGGCAACGGTGAATTCGGCTCGGTCGAAGTTCGCCCCGACGGGTCGGCCCTGGTGCTTACCGGATCCTCCGCTCACGGCCAGGGGCACCACACCGCCTTCGCTCAGCTGACGCACGAAGTGACCGGCATCCCTATGGACCGCATCGAGATCCGCCACGGCGACACCGACGAGGTCAAACGCGGCGGCGGCACCGGCGGATCACGGTCACTACAAACCGGCGGTTCGGCCATATGGCAGGCCTCCGAGCAGGTAGTGACCATGGCCAAGGACGCCGCCGCTGAACTGCTGGAAGCGAACCCGGCCGACATTGTGCTCAATACCGACACCGGTGACTTCTCGGTTGCCGGTACGCCGACGATCACCACCGGCTGGGCCGAAGTAGCACAACACATCGCTGCCAACCCGTTACCGGCCCCGACCACCCAAGCAGGCGCAGAAGTTGAGCTCGGCCCGAGCGCCGAATCGGATGAAGATCAACATGTGGGTCCCATTGACGGCCGACTCATGGCCGAGGTGGACTTCACGCCAACCGCAGCCACCTTCCCTTTCGGTGCCCACCTGTCGGTGGTCGAAGTCGACCGGGACACCGGTAAGGTCACGCCGCTCAATCACGTCTGCTGTGACGACGCCGGTGTGATCGTCAACCCGATGATCGTGGACGGACAGGTCCACGGCGGAGTGGCCTCCGGCATCGCCCACGCCCTTCTTGAAGAGTTCGCCTACGACACCGAAGGCAATCCTCAAACGGCGAACTTCATGGACTACGGGCTGGCCTCAGCCGCCGAGCTACCGGAATTCACCCGTATCCCGCTCGAAACCCCCACACCTCGCAACCCGCTTGGAGCCAAAGGCATCGGCGAGTCCGGCACGATCGGGGCAACCCCGGCGGTACAGAATGCCGTCATCGACGCGTTGGCCCACCTGGGAGTTCGCCACATCGATATGCCAACGACCTCGCAGCGTGTCTGGCGAACCATAGCCGAAGCATCAGCGAGCGGTTAGCGGGACGCCTGTGAGACTACTCACGTGGAACCTGGCCATGATGGAGCGCTCGGAGGAGGCTCCGCTCCAGTGGGGCCAAGTCGATACCGAGGCGGTGGTGCGGCAGACGGTCTTGGATCTCAAACCTGACGTGGTTTGTTTCCAGGAGCTTCCCGGAGTGGTCCCGTTCGCCGAGACCCACGACATGATTCGGGCCAACCCCCGGTCCCACTCCGGCAACCTCGCCGTGTTGGTCACCCACGATCTGATGGCCACCAACCCGACCTTCAAGACCGTGACAAGGACTGCTGTGGTCGTTGACTTCCCCGAGCACAACTTGTCTGTGGCCAACGTCCATCTCGCCCCGGGTAAGGCCGGAGCCGACGATCGACTACACCAGCTGTCCATGACGCTGCAGGCGGCCGATAACGACAATGTCATCGTGATTGGTGACACCAACCTTCGGGTCGGTGAAGATCAGGCCCTGAAGCGGATCGGCTTGAGTGGCGACTTGCCTCCCAAACCCACGTGGGACGGCTACCGAAACGGCTTCCGCGGTCCCAAAGGCCAGTTTCGGGCCTATTTCACCCGAGCACTGGCCACATCGGCGATAGCTCTAGCTGATCAAGAAGTGATCGATCGGCCAACGGAGGCGTACGAGCACCGCTTCCATGTCTCCGATCATTTCCCCCTACTGGTCACGGCCGACCGCAGCTAAGGCGCTGCTGCTTAGCCCAGAGGGCTCTGCGGATGGGCCCGAAGGGCGGTGCCGTCAAGCCGATACGGGCTCGGGGCGCCCCGCCAGAAGCGCAGCCAACGGCCCCAGCGAACCGCCCTGGGCAAGATCGTCTACGGCTTGCTCCAGAGCTTTGGCCCGATCGACGCCAATGGAGGGAACAGCCATTTGGTGGAACTTGGCCCGGACTTCGGCGTCGGTGAGCGGAGCCTCCGGATCGCCTCGGGGTTCGTGATCAGCCGATTCAAGCAGGCGCCCATCGACGGTATGCACCCGGACCCGGGCGTAACGGTTGGCCGGAAACGCCGAGTTATGTCCATCGTCCTCCATCACCGTCATGGTGTCGGCCAGGCGTAGAATCTCGGGATCTTGCAACGCCTGTCCCACAACTTCGGTGACACCGAGTTGACCCCGACAGACTGCGGCCGCCACTGGGAACGGCAGGCTGTATTGCGCCTGTTCGGTGGTCGCCGGGCGGCGAGTGGCCAGGCGGGCGGCCTCGTGGAAGGTGAAGACCTCAATATGGTCGATCTCCTCCGCTGACAGTGAGTGCCGACGAACCACGGCCAGAGCCGCCTCAACCGCCGGCTGGGCCCACCGGCAAACGGGGTACGGCTTGAGATATTGCTCGTCGACCATCCAGCGCCGCCCGAGATCAGACCAGACGTGATCAAGCGCCGGGTCGCACACCGTTACCGCCGGAGCTCCCGTGAACCCGTCGGCGGCGAGATAGGCGGCTGATACTCCAGCCATTGCACCCCAGCCGGAGCCGTCTTTGACCATCGTCGGGTGATCGATGGCTCGCATCATCTGACTGCGAGGCCCAACGTACTCGCCTAGACCCATGGCTTCGAATGTGGTGACCGCATCCAGCTTCAAAACACGAGCGCCGAGAGCGGCAACTCCAACCGCTCCCCAGGCACCGGAGGTGTGATAGTCGCTGACCGTGGCGTGCAAAGCAACGCCGGCCCTGGTGGCGAACTCGTAGCCAACGGTCAAAGAGGCCAGAACGTCGGCACCATCGACCGCGTCCAGCCGATCACGGTCACTGTCCACTCCGCCTCCGGCCAACGTCCCTGTGGCTGAAGACGGGCATTGAGCGTCGAGGAATGCCAAAAGACCGGCCAACTGATGCACGCCGGTATGTCCTTTGGTGATCTTGTGCCCGTCGTGAGCGTCGATGGCGTCAATGGTGGAGGCGGCGGCAAAAGCCGAACCGGCCGGCGATACCAACGGGCCGTCGAACCACAACCGAGCGCCAACCTCCCCGGCTCCGTGATGACTGCGCACGTAGCGATGAACGATGGCCGAAAGGTCGGTCATCCGACCGGCCGCCCACACCCCCACCAGGTCAAGCAGATAACGCCTCGTGGTGTCGATCACGCTCGCCGGTATGTCACCCGGTCCGGTGTCATGAACAAAGGCAATGACGTCGGCCGGAAGCCGATTGGGGTAGGCCATCAGGCGACCGCCGGCGGACCGCTACCGGCAGTTGTTGGAGAGACGCCCGATGCCTTCAACCTCGACCTCGACGTGATCCCCCGGTTTCAAGAACTCCTGAGGATCGCGGGCTACACCCACACCGCCCGGCGTACCGGTGGCGATAATGTCACCGGGGTCGAGGGTCATGATGCGGCTCAGGTCGGTCACAATATCGACCGGGCCGAACACCAGATGGTCGGTGTTGCTGTCCTGTTTGACCTCGCCGTTGACCTTGGTCGACAATCGAAGACCGCGACCGTCGCCAATCGCATCGCGGGTCACCAGCGTGGGGCCTACGGGCGTCAAACCTTCGAACGTCTTACCGGCCACGAATTGGCTGGTTCGGGTCTGCCAGTCGCGGACCGAGACATCGTTGAGGGCACAGAATCCGGCGATGGCGTCCAGAGCCTCCTGAGGGCTGGCATTGCGTATCGGGCGGCCGATCACCAGCGCCAGCTCACACTCCCAGTCGATATTGGTGGACACGTCCGGTGGCGGTAGAACCAAATCATCATTGGCCCCGACCAGGGCGCGAGCGAACTTGGAAAAGTAAGTGGGATAGTCCGGCGGCGTGCGCCCCATCTCAGCAATGTGGTCGGCGTAGTTGACCCCAACGCACAGAACCTTGTCCGGCTTGGGAACAATCGGAGCCAGATCTGCCGATGAGCGCTCGATGTCGGGCCCGCTGTCGTCAGATGATGCCCGCTGGAGCCCACCAGGCTCGGCCAACAGGTCTTTCAGTGAGGTGGCTTCGACCAGCACGATCCGGTCGCCTTCGACCCGACCAACCCGGGTTCCGCCTTGATGCCGTACCGTTACCAGTTCCATGGAGGAGAAAGCTTAATGCCAACTGGACCCGGTGGGGCGACAAGGTTCGCCGCAACCGAACATATGGTCCATACTTGTCGGCCATGGGCAACAAGATCTCCGATTACCTGGCCAGGCGGGGCCACCACTTCGTACAGGCCGGTATGGACAACCATCACCTCAACCTCGGTCCCGGACCGGAGCTTGAATCGGCATGGATAGCCGACGGTTTGGAACTGCCGGATCTGCCGGCCATGCGCCGCTACCGGATCGATCGGGTGACGGCCCAACTGGAAACCATGGGCTACGACGGACTGATCGTCATGGACCCGATGAACATCCGCTACACCACCGACACCACGAACATGCAGGTGTGGGTCATGCACAACGCATCGCGTTACGCCTGGATCGGGCTCGACGGCTCGGTCATCGTCTGGGAGTTCTACAACTGCGATTTCCTGTCAGGCCACAACCCCATTGTCACCGAAGTTCGACCCGCCATCGGACCGACGTTCTTTCTCTCCGGAAACCGCCTGGCCGAACAATCCAAGAGATGGGCCGACGAGATGCTCGACGTCATCACCCAACATTGTGGACCCAACCCGCGAATCGCCATCGACCAGGCACCGTTCGAATGCTGCAAACACTTGGAAGCCGGGGGTGTCACCATCGGATCGGGCCAAGAGGTCATGGAACTGGCACGGTCCATTAAAGGCCCGGACGAGATCAAAGCCATGCGATGCGCCATGCACGCCTGCGAAACCACCATGGGCGAGATGCGACAACAGTTGCGACCGGGGATGACCGAGCGGGAGCTGTGGGCCAAACTGCATGAGGGCAACATCCGGCGTGCCGGCGAGTGGATTGAAACCCAGATTCTGGCATCAGGCCCCAGGACCAACCCGTGGATGCAAGAAGCCAGCAGCCGAGTGATGGAAGCCGGTGAACTAGTGGGCTACGACACCGACCTGGTGGGTGCCTACGGTTTGATGGTGGATATCTCCCGCACCTGGTTGGTCGGTGACGGGACGCCCAGCTCGCATCAACAACACATCTACGATCTGGCGCTTGAACAGATTCACCGCAACACCGAACTCCTGCGGCCGGGAACGTCATTCCACGATCTCACCCACAAAGCATGGTTCCCCACCATGGACAGCTACGACCACTACTGCGTGCTGTTCCACGGCGTCGGACAGTGCGACGAATACCCGAGTATCTACTTCCCGGAGTTCTGGGAGTCCAGCGGCTTCGACGGCCACCTCGAAGCCGGAATGGTCCTCACGGTGGAGGCCTACGTCGGCCGAAACGACGGCGTCGGTGAAGGGGTGAAGCTTGAAGAACAGTTCCTGGTCACCGACACCGGGCCGGAGCAACTCAGCTCGTTTCCCATCGAGCTGGTTCCTTGACTTGTACGACTGAGATTCGCCGGGGTGAACCGGGACGGAACCGTTGACAAGCTCAGCGCATCGGGTGGTCAAGCAACCTTGGCGTCCGGCGGTATCCGATCGTTCACTAGGCCTGCTCATGGCGGTGGGTGGGATTCTGCTGGTAAGCACCGACTCTGCCATCACCCGGGCCGCCGAGGTTGGCGGATGGGTGGTTGCATTCTGGTACGGGGTGTTCGCCTTCCCGGCCATGACGCTCTACTACCTCGTGAGCACCAGGCTCACCCATGGTGAGCTCAGGGGTGAACATCTGAGGCCCAATCACCTGTCCATGACCATGGTGTCGGCTTCGCTTCAGGCCACCAGCACGACCTGCTTCATCCTGGCGGTAAAAGCCACCGCCATTTCGTCAGTGGTTGTCATTGTGGCTTCTGCCCCGGCGGTCACCGCCGTCGTGGCCTGGACGCTGCTGCGCGAACGGCCTTCCGCCCGCCTGTGGACCTCGATCGCCGCCACTGCCATCGGCATACTCATCGTTGTTTCCGGCTCGCTGGAGGCCGGTGCCTTGGCCGGTAACGCATTAGCGTTATGCGCAGTGACTGCGTTTGCCTTCAACCTCACTCTGTGGCGCCGGTTCCCGAACATTAACCGCACGCTGGTCATCGCCTTGTCCGCCGTCATCACCGCGGTTGCTGCCTTTACCCAAACGCCGCTGGCGGCCGAATCGACCCGTACCTATGTATTGATGTTTCTCATGGGGGCGGTGCTCGGCCCCCTGGGACGAATCGGCTTGGCCGCCGCCACCCGCTATCTGTCGGCGGCCGAAGTCGGGCTCGTGACCCCCATTGAGACCGCCGCCGGAAGCCTTTGGGGCTGGCTGTTCTTCAGCGAAGTGCCGCCGACGGCAACCTTTATAGGCGGGGCGGTAATCGTGGTCGCTGTCATCTACGGCTCGACGACCCGTCAACGGCACTCACTCGCCCCACTGAGCCGATCGACCTAGACGGCACACCTCATCTTTCCGCACAACAGTCCGATGGATCTTTGTCGGATGGCGCTTCGGCGGGCGCCTCCGACATCCAAGAACGACTTCGCCGACGGCGACTCAGCGGAAAGAACTCGTCAACGTGCCAGGCCCGTCCACGATCTCGCCACTGCCCTACCTGTCAGCGAGCCGCCGGATCGTTGCGCTTTGCGCTTCCGTTCTCGTCTTGGCTGCAGGTGCTGTCCTGATTTCCTCAACCCCGGCTGCGGCGGCGGGGGAAATCACCATTGAGAAGCTGGTCAACGACACCACCGCCGACTCCGCTCCCGGCCCCACGGTCAATTCCGGAGCCAAGGTGACGTTCACCTATCGGGTCACGGTGAACGACCCCGACGGCCTGTACGACATTCAAGTGTTGGACAGCACGGGAATTGTGCCCAACTGTGACACCAACGGCGATGGGCGTCCCGACAACTCCAATGTTCACCAGGGCCCGGTAAAGGGCGGCGACTCGTTCACCTGCACTGCTACTCAAACCGCCGGTGCGCCGGGAACGTCAGCCAGCAGCACCGGCACCGCCCGGGCCAGCGACTTCTTCGGCACAGCCACCTTCGAGAGTTCAGATGCCGCCCACTTCACCGTTCGCCGGGCAACAACCGTTGCGCCGACCTCGACGGCGGCACCGACCACGGCATCGCCAACAACCGCTTCACCAACTACCGCATCACCACCGACGACTGCTACACCTGCCACTACCGGCGCCGCACAGTTCACGGCGGCGGAGGCGGCGTCGCAGACCGCGGCCGGTGAGGCAACACCGGACGGTGGATCTGACGAGTCGGCAGATACCGACGGTGATGGGACCACCGAGGAAACACTCTCGGCTACAGCAACAGTTGACGACAGCCTGCTGGTGGAATCGATGATCAACGGCGAGGATGCCGATCAAGCTCCTGGCCCGGCTCTAGGGCGAAGCGAAACGGTGCGGTGGACCCACCTGATCGTCAATATCGGCCAGCGGCCGGTCTCCGACGTTGTTGTGACCGACTCGCTGGACAGCGAGATCCAATGTCGGCTCGATGGCCAGGCCAGCGATCCTGGGGACCTGGCCATGCCCTTCAGTCTCGCACCCGGCGAATCGGCATTGTGCCAATCGCCCGATCCGCTTCAACAATCTGATGGCCCGACGGCGGTGGCTGCTTTGGTCACAGTCGAAGCACAGGTCGACATAGACGACTCGGTCGTCGTCTCCAAGTCAGATCCCGTCCACTATCAGATCATTGACGATCCGGACAACGAAGACGGACAGAGCGTTCCAGCCGAGCTGGCCTTCACCGACGACGGCTCTGGTGAAGACCAGCCCGCACTCAGGATCCCCTGGATCCTGGTGCCGGGACTGGTGGCCATGGTGGCCGGTGTCTTCTTCCTACTCGGGCTGGTACGTCGCCCGGACGAGGTCTAGTCGCCGCAGGCTCTCGAGCACTGGCAACCTAACCTGTCTCGTTGGGGTGTTAGCCCCAGCAGTGTTTGCTGGCAAGCCAAGGCCTGGTTCCATCGGCCTGCCAGGTGATGAGGGCAGCCTCATCCTGCTGGGCCGGTGAGGCCAGGTGGGCTTGGGAGACTCCGTAGCGGTCAGCGTGGCCGTAGGCGGCCCAGCTTCCCGTGAGGAACTGGTACGCCCCTCGAGCAGACGATGCCGGGTTGGCCGCCGTGTAGTTGTCGGTTGACTCGCAGAACCTGATTTTCAACAGGATCGGGGGCACCATCACTCCATGACCGGCGTCAACGAAGCCGTTGTCAGCGGCAACTGTCGTTGGCGGGGCGGTTGTAGTGGTGGTTGCCTCTTCCGCCGGAGCAGATTCGACGCTTTCGCCATCGACGGTTTCACTTGTCGAGTCGGACTCGGCCGAATCAGCTGTTCCGTCGCTCTCGGACTCGTCGACGTCGACACCGGTCTCGGTCGCCTGGTCGGTGTCGGGGGCTTCCGTTCCAGCCTCGGCCGTGGTATCGCCGTCGGTAGCCGGGGCTTCAGATGCCGGCGCTTCGGTTGTCGGTGCGGCCGTGGTCGACGGGGCGGTTGTCGTGGCCGCCGTCGTCGGTGGTGCCGTTGAAGACGTCGAGCTTGATGATCCGACGGCCAAGTCGGCTGCACTGTTGGCTGCCGCCCCAAAGCCTGCGATCATCGCAAAGCGCTCGACGTCTGTATCCGACGAGTCGTTGTCTCGTCCAAGCCAGCCGTTGGCCGACTCGTCGGCTGAAGGCCCCGAGGCCTCTTCGCCGTCTAGTTCATTTGTTGTCTCGTCGGCCTCATCGTCGCTGAGGGCGGCGATCGTCACTGGATCGTTTGACGGTTCCGGCAGCACCAGTAGTAGTGCTCCGGCAGCCGCCACAACCACCAGCAGTGCAAGCTGGCGGAGGAGATCTGGACGATTGCGTAGTTCCTCAAGCCGGTCCATAAGTCCCGGCACACGCGAATAAGAAGGCGATGTAAACGAGCTGCTCACCATTTCGGTTCTAACTCCTTGCCCGGCCCGCCACCGGATCCACAAACGTTAGGTCTGGGCGCTACCTCAACTAGCGCCGTGGCTGTCTGTCTGTATCCGGGACAAGGTAGTACCGTTATCGTTCCGTAACACACCTGACTGTGACGATGGTCACCCATATCAGACTACCTCCATGTAGTTTGATGTACCGACAAAGAGGCTCCAGAGGCGTTGATTTAGCCATTCTCGACCACACCCAACGCCACTTATGACACTGGTCACAAATCGGTCGCTGGGAACGCGATTTCACCAATTGGGGCAAAAAGTTCTTCGAGCATGGCGACAGAGCCTGTCCCGAATGACGGAACATGAGGCCCCGATCCTGGCAGCCACATAGCAGCTCGATTGTTGATGCTGTTGTGTTAACAGCTCATGAGGTAGGACGACTCAGGGTCAGCCCGGCGTACTGGTAGATACGCTTATAGGTGGTTTGTTTTGATCTTCACGGAAGGCGGCGACGTTGACCAAACCTCAATCCATCGTGGTGACCGGCGCAGCCGGATTCATCGGCTCACACACCAGCGAAGTACTCATTCGAGACTTCGGGTGCGACGTCACCGGTATTGACTGTTTCACCCCGTACTACGACCGATCGGTTAAAGAGCAGAACCTGAATTGGCTCAAAGAGCAGTCGGCGTTCAGGCTGGTTGAGCGGGACCTCAGCGAGGACTCCTTCGTAGACCTGTTCACCGGGGCTGACGCCGTCGTCCACCTGGCCGCCCAACCTGGCGTGAGAGACAGCTGGGATGAGTTTGACACCTATGTGAAACACAACATCACTGCTACCAAGCGCGTTCTGGACACGGCCATTGAAGCCGGCGTACCCCGAGTGGTGTACGCCTCAAGCTCCAGCGTCTACGGCGACTCACCTGTGGCGCCCACACCTGAAGCGTCGCCCCTCGACCCTCGAAGCCCCTACGGCGTAACCAAGCTGACAGGCGAGCGGCTTTGCACCGCCTACAGCTACGAGAGGGGTCTCCCGACCATCAGCCTGCGGTACTTCACCGTGTACGGGCCGCGCCAGCGGCCGGACATGGCAGCCCAGCGCTTGATCAAGGCCGGCCTGAATGGCGATTCGTTCACCATGTTCGGTGACGGCCTGCAGGTTCGCGACTTCACCTACGTTGGTGATGTGGCCCGGGCCAACGCCTTGGCCGCCACGGTAGGCAACTTTACGCCAGGCGAAATCCTAAACGTCTGTGGCGGAGCGCCGGTGACATTGGCGGATTTGGTTCAGACCGTTGAAGACACCGTGGCCAAGCCGCTCAATATCGTTCGCCAAGGCGTATCGGTTGGCGACGTTCGTGAGACCCGTGGAGACGGATCGCGGGCCAACGAGGTCCTGGGCTGGAAGCCCGAGGTCAGCCTAAGCGACGGGGTCAAGTACCAGGTCGCCAACCTGACCGGATAGTCGCTCCCCCGCTGTCAACGACGTAACGGCGGTTGGCGTCAACCTGCCTTACACCATGCCGGGCGCTGTCAGGCGCCGTTTGGTACCAACACGTGGTTGAGGATTCGCTCAGCTGAGCTGCGAGGCGACAGTTGCTCATCGAACAGTCGCCTGTTGGCGGCAGCGTTGGCCTCATACACGCCGGGCTTGTCCAGAGTGGCCTCAATGGCAGCCACCAACTCGTCAGGCTCGTCGTGTTGGAACTGCTCAGACACGCCGGGCAACGAGTAGAAGAAGTCGGTGTCCTGAAGGATCGACTGACCGACGATCGGTAGCCCCAAGGCCAACAACTCGCAGAACTTGAATGACAGACAGTTGTGTGTACCCAGCACGTAGACGCCGAGTCTCGACGAGGCCAACCGCCGCAAGTGTTCCTGCGGTGTAACCTGCTTGGCCGCCAACTCGGCGAACTTGCCTTCCAGGTGACCGATCAATCCAACGGTGGCATCAATGTTGTCGTTGGCCGCCAACCGCCTGGCCACCTCGTAGCGGAACTCATTGACCGGCTGATGGTGGGGCTGAGCATAGATCCGCATGATGAACAGCAGATCCCGTTCTTTGGGAAGCTCCCGCAGTTGATGGATGCGATCCATGGTGGGAAAGTCACGTAGTTGACGGGTCCGGCGAGCGACGTCCCGAGGCCCCCAATTCATCGATGGGGCCGGTTGTAGCCGGGGCCGAAGGCTCCAACTGTCGGCCGTTATCGGCATGAACGGTGTGCGCAAAGGAATAATTTTGTCTCGGTCGTCCGGGGAGAGCTCCAGTTCCTCGATGGCATCCGGCTGGAAGTTGACCTTGAAGTAGACGTCGACCGCTTCCAGCAGCCCAGGATGCACCACGTAGGCCTTGTCGTGAGCATCCACGCAGAAACGGGACGTCTTTGCCCCGTCACGGAACTCAAAGACCGGGATCATCTGCATGTGCTCATGCCCGTCGGCCGCCTTACGAAGCCAGCCCGGTACCCGAAGCTCGGTCCTGAGTTCGAGGTCTCGTTCGGATGCCACCTCGGCCAAGCCGGACAGCACGTACCCGCAGTACGCCAAATCACACAAGCCAAAGTGAATAATCGAACTCAAGCTGAAGTCTGCTCCCTACCGCAACAGCACCTGGCCGCCTAAACCAGTCGCTTCCTACGACACCTCCAATGTAGATTCGTGGATCAGAATTGGGGTGTCGGGTTGGAAGGATTGCCCAGATCACGACATTCGATTGACTCTCGCACGACACGCACCCGCACGAGACGCCCAGAGGACACAATCGACGCTTGGGAGGCCTCCAGAGGTTTCACCTGGTCGTCGCCAGCCGAAGTTCAAACCGCACCCCCGACAGGATTCGAACCTGCGACCTAGTCATTAGAAGTGACTTGCTCTATCCAGCTGAGCTACGGGGGCGAAAACAGCCTATCGCTTTCACCTGCTCCGCTCGTTCAGATTCGAAGCCGAGCGCGGACCAAGAGCGATACGGAATCTGATCGCTTAATGACGTTTTTGGAGCTAGCATCGTAGAGTCCTTGGTGGCCGTAGCTCAGTTGGTTAGAGCGCCAGGTTGTGATCCTGGATGTCG
>JAHDFR010000009.1:37479-39017 GCA_020628065.1 Acidimicrobiales bacterium | reverse complement strand
CTCTTAATCCGCAGGTTCTGGGTTCAAGTCCCAGGGGGCGTACGTATCTCACAACCCGGGTCCCGGGTTCGCCTGTTGGCACGCAGCGTGGACTAGTCCCGTTAGTCACAGACCCGTGCGGCCATGTAGGTTCGGCACGGCGCACAGGTGGCTATGTGGTCAAGAATTGACCCTTCATGGATGGGCTCGTCGGCGAACATTCGGACCTCGGAGCAACTGAGAGGATTGCCGTCGTATCCCTCAGGCGGTGATGGGCGGCCTGTCGACCCTGCCGACTCGACCGACTCCGACTTCATTGGAGGGGTATCCCGGCTGAGTCGCCTTCGGCTCTGGCCCCGAAGATACGCCGCTCGGCCTCGTCGATGGCGACATCATTGATGCTGGCTTCGCGGCGACGCATCAGACCTTGTTCGTCGAACTCCCAGTTCTCGTTGCCGTACGAACGCCACCACTGGCCCTGAAGATCGCGGCTTTCGTATTGGAAGCGAACAGCGATCCGGTTGCCGGAGAACGCCCACAAGTCTTTTCGTAACGCGTACTCGGTCTCCTTGGCCCACTTCTGCGCCAGGAACTGTTCGATCGCCGGCCGGCCGACCAAGAACACGTCACGGTTCCTCCACACCGAGTCGAGTGAGTAGGCACCTGCCACCCGCTGCGGGTCTCGAGTGTTCCAGGCCGCTTCGGCGCCAAGGACTTTTTTCCAGGCGGTTTCCTCGTTAAAGGGAGGGAATGGGGGTCGCGAATCACTTGAGTCCATAGGGGCTCCTGACGGGAAGCTGTTAGTAGCAAAGCAACAGCTACCCGGGCGGCTGCATTCCGTGACCATCAGTCCTGGTGGCCCGGCAACACCTCAGCCGGGCCTACCCTCACCCCTATGGCAACCCTTCGGTACATCACCCATCCGGAAGTGGCCGTCGATCCGTCGGTACCGGTGCCGAACTGGGATCTCAGCGAAGTCGGGTTTCAACGAGCCCAACTACTGCTGACGCGACCCTGGATCGGCGACATCGCCGCTGTGGTCTCCAGCGCCGAACGGAAGGCCAAAACCACCGCCGCGATTCTGGCCGACCATCTGGGTGTGACCGTTGACGTCAGGCCGGCCACCGGTGAGAACGACCGGTCGGCCACCGGATTCGTCCCGCCGAGCGAGTTCGAGCGTCTGGCCGACGCCTTCTTCAGTTGGCCGGACCAATCAATAAGCGGCTGGGAACGAGCAGTTGACGCCCAAGCCAGGATTGTCGCCGAGCTGTCAGACCTGCTGACGCCGGCGAGAGCGACAGGCGACATTGCCGTGATTGGTCACGGCGGCGTAGGGACACTCCTGTACTGTCATCTCGCCGGGCTGAAAATCAGCCGGCAACACGATCAACCCGGCCAGGGACACTACTTCTCGGTCGATATTGAGACTGGTCGACCCCTCCACCATTGGCGCACAATCGACGAGATCTGATCTCCCAAAACGGCAAACGGCACACAGCAACAAAATCAGCCACCGCCGCAGACAGCCTGTGGGAGGCTGATTCGGTGAACGGAAAGCT
>JAHDFR010000009.1:19595-37379 GCA_020628065.1 Acidimicrobiales bacterium | reverse complement strand
CTCAGGATTCAACTGCCGACCGAGGCATTTGAATCTGCTGCGCAACGTCGAAGAAGACCCTCGCGCCGTGCTGGCCGATCAGGACATCGTTCATCTCGGCGGCGGCAGCACACCGATCCTGCTGTCCGGGCTGCGGGCTCTCGGGCTGGTCGACGTTCTGGCCGACCTACTACAACGGGGTGGTGTTGTTTCTGGTGACAGTGCCGGTGCCCACGTCCTGTTCGGTGGCTCGATCACCGATTCACTAGGCCCAGGCTTGCGGACCTTTGATGACGGGCTGGGCTTCCTTGACGGAAGCTGCGCCGCCCACGCCGACGAGATCCGCCTCGGGCTCTTGACCGACGCCCTCACCACAGGTGAACTAGCCGGGCCGGCGTGGGCTCTGGGCGACGGGACACTGACAACATTCTCAGCAGACGGTGTGGTGGCCGCTGCGCCCTACGGCCACGGATCGGTAACCAGATTGGACTACCGTGGCGGTGTGGTGCACCGGCGCGACCTCGGCCTGACCGGATAAAAACAGCTCTCACCGTCGCAGCGGTAGCAGGCGTCGTCTGGATGATCGCCTTCGCCGTTGGCCACCTCAACTGGAGCAGGCCTTCTGCATTGACGCTGCCAGTCAGCGACATTTAGCTTGGAGGGCCATGAGTACCAGCGCCGACCCGACCACTGCCGACACGCTGTCGACACCGGCACTGGTGGTTGATGCCTCCGCCTTCGCTCACAACACGGCGGCCATGGATGCAATACGACCAGATCGTCAGCTACGGCCCCACGTCAAGGCGTTCAAGTCAACAGCGCTGGCAAAGCAGCTCGCCGCTGACGGGCACGATGCCTTCTGCGCCGCCACACCCCGTGAAGTCGAGGGTATGGCGGAGGCGGGCCTCACCGAGGACCTACTGTTGGCCAACGAATCTCTCGACCTGGGTCGGTTGGGCACACTCGACGCCCACATCACCGTGGCCGTCGACTCGGAAGCCATTCTCGATGCCGTCATCAGCTCAGGCGTACGGTCGGTGCTCATCGACATCGACGTCGGACTCCCCCGCTGCGGCTGCGACACCGAGGTCGGCCTGCAGTTGGCTGAGCGTGCCCGCAACAACGGCATCGACGTTCGAGGAGTCATGGGTTATGAAGGCCACCTGATGATGGTGTCCGATCGAGCTGAGCGGATCGAGAAAGTCGAAGAGGCCATGGCCACACTAACCGAGGCCCACGACCGTATCGGTGGCGGCATCGTCTCCGGCGGAGGCACCGGAACGTTCGACACCAATACCTGGTGCACCGAAATTCAGGCTGGCAGCTACACCCTGATGGACACCCACTACAGCCAGCTGGACCTCCCCTTCCAACAGGCGCTGGCAGTGGTGGCAACCGTGATCTCGATCAATCAGAAAGGCTGGATAGTGGCTGACGCCGGACTCAAAGCCTTCGGCATGAACCTGGGAGATCCGACGTGGGCCGGGCCCGGGAAAGTCCTGTACTGCTCGGACGAACACATCTGTCTGGTCCCGGACGAATTGACCGACTTCAGCGTCGGCGACCGGGTGGTGTTACACCCATCACACGTCGACCCTACGGTTGCCCGCCATGAACAGATGTGGCTGGTCGAAGGCGACCTGGCCTACGACGGAGTCGTTCGCGACCGCTGGCCGATCGACCTGAGGCATTGGTAGGTAGACGCAATGGGAGACAGACGCAGTGGCAGGTAAACCGTTATGACAAGACGAACATCCAGCAAGTTCACCAACTGGGCCGGTAACCAGACCTGTATTCCCGACCACATCAAACAGCCTCGCACCACCGAAGATGTGGTGCAGATAGTCACCGACGCCGCCCAACGAAACAGCCGGGTCAAAGCGGTCGGATCCGGACACTCGTTCACCGACACCGCATGCACCGACGGGACAATGATCGATCTCGGCTCGCTCGACGCTCTCCACCATCACGACGTGGCCTCACGCCAGGTCACGGTTGGCGCCGGAATCCGACTCACCGCCCTCAACGACCGGTTGGACGACCTGGGCCTTGCCCTGGCCAACCTGGGCGATATCGCCGTGCAAACACTGGCCGGAGCCACCGCCACCGCCACTCACGGCACCGGGACCAAGCTCGGCAACCTCTCCACCATGATCACCGGGTTTGAACTGGTCACCGGCACCGGAGACGTCATTTGGTGCGACCGGGAGGAAAACAGCGAGATCTTCACCGTCGGGCGAGTCGGCATCGGAGCCCTGGGCGTCATCACCAAGATTCGTCTGCAAAGCGTCCCGGCGTTCACCCTTCGGGCCGAGGAACGCATCACCCCCCGGGGCCCGATCATGGAAGACTGGCAAGGTTTCATCGACTCCGCCGCCCACGCCGAGCTGTTCTTCATCCCGGGCGCACGATCATGCCTGACCAAACGCAACAACCCCACCGACGAACCGCCGGCACCGCCGTCACGCCTTCAATACCTCGTGGACAAGGAGCTTACTGAGAACCTGGCGGTCGACGTGGCCATGCGGTTGACCCGGAGATTCCCCAGCCAACGCAACCGAATCGCCAAGACCTTCATGGGAGCAGCCTCCGACCGCGACGTCGTCGACCGCAGCGACCGGGTGTTCGCCAGCCCCCGGCGAGTCCGGTTCACCGAGATGGAATACGGCCTACCCATCGACGCCGTACCGGAGGCAGTCGAACGAGTGAACGCCTTCGCCACCTCGCTGGATAACCCGCCCCTGTTCCCAGTCGAGGTCCGCTGTTCAGCAGCCGACGACATCGCCCTCTCCACCGCCTACGGCCGCGACAGCGGGTGGATCGCCGTCCACCAGTACAAAGGCATGCCCAACGGCGACTACTTCCGAGGGGTGGAAGCCATCATGGCCGACTACGAAGGTCGACCACATTGGGGCAAGCTCCACTTCCAGTCACACCACCAGCTCCGTCGGCTGTACCCCGAATGGGACCGTTTCGCTGCGGTGCGCCGCCAGGTAGATCCCAACGGGCTGTTCCGCAACGCCTACCTCGACCGGGTTCTAGGTCCGATCACGGCCTAGCTGTTGACCCTGGTCGGTCGGCGCCTGGAGCGGGAATAGCAGCCGTCGACCTGTGGTTTAACGTCTACTTACAGCAACAGGGATCCCGATCCGGCCCTCCTCTTTCGGCCAACGTTCAGGCCTCGACCAGAGTCGGCGACCCATCTTGCCGACGCGCTCAAAGGAGACACAGATGAGCTCGAATACCAAACCTCATGACGTCGACGTCATCGTCATAGGACTAGGACCTGGCGGCGAAGCGGCCGCCGGTCAGCTGGCCGAAGCCGGTCTGAACGTTGTCGGCATCGAAGCCGGCCTGGTCGGTGGAGAGTGCCCGTACTGGGGATGCATCCCATCAAAGATGATGATCCGAGCGGCCAACGCTCTAGCCGAAGTCAACCGGGTGGAAGGCCTGGCCGGATCGGCCTCAGCAACCCCCGACTGGGCTCCGGTCGCCCGACGCATTCGAGAGCAGGCCACCGACAACTGGAACGACCAGGTGGCTGTTGACCGCTTCGTCGGCAAAGGCGGAACCTTTGTTCGCGGGTACGGCACCATCACCGGGCCCGGTCAGGTAGAGGTCAACGGAGACCACTACCGGGCCGCCAAGGGCGTCATCGTGGCCACTGGCACGATGGCCGCCGTGCCCCCGATCCCCGGCTTGGATGGAACCCCGTACTGGACCAATCACGAAATCGTCCAGACCGAAACGTTGCCCGAGTCGCTGATTGTGCTCGGCGGCGGAGCCATCGGCAGCGAGCTGGCCCAGGTCATGTCCCGGTTCGGCGTCGACGTCACCGTCATCGAAGGCCTCGACCGACTGCTGCCCCAGAACGAACCGGAAGCCGGGCAGGTCCTGGCCGACGTGTTCGAAGCCGAAGGCATCACCGTTCACACCGGTCAGTTCGCTCAAGAGATCCGCTACGAGAACGACCAGTTCTCGGTTCATCTGCCGGACGGCACCGTGGCCACCGCCGACAAGTTACTGGTAGCCGCCGGCCGCAAGACCTTCCTCAAAGAGCTGGGTGTCGAGGCCATCGGTATCGACCCGGAAAGCCGATTCCTGTCAACTGACGGCAACCAGCAGGTTCAAGACGGCCTTTGGGCCGTGGGCGACATCGCCGGCGACGGATTGTTCACCCACCTCGCCATCCGCCAGGCCGATGTCGCAGCGGCCGACATCCTGGGCAAGCCAATCGAGCCACTCAACCTGGACGCCATGTCAGCTGTTACTTTCACCGACCCGGAGGTCGGCGCCGTCGGCCTGACCGAAGCCGCCGCTCGAGGAGCGGGCGTCAACGTCGCCGTGGCGACCAAACCGGTCGCTCACACCGCCCGGGGCTGGCTGCACGCCAGCGGCAACGAGGGCTTCATCAAACTGGTGGTTGATGTCGACAACCAGATCCTGGTTGGCGCCACCTCCGTCGGCCCGGTCGGCGGTGAAGTGCTGGGCATGTTGTCGCTGGCCATGCACGCCAAGATCCCGATCTCCACGCTGAAGTCAATGATCTACGCCTACCCCACGTTCCACAAGGGAGTGGAGGACACCCTCAACGAGCTCGGTTGAGGTTACGGCGGCAACACGGTCGTCGTTACTCGACGTAAGCCCAAACGGCGAATAACGGATCGCCTCGCACTCCGGGGTTTCGATGCTGGATCACCGGATCCCGGAACCCCGGAGTCTCGGCGAAATAGGTGGCGACGATGGCGCAGCGCTGTTCGTCGTCGGTGGCCAACCAACCGGCGATGGCCTTGGTCGGGAAGCACCGATTGGAGAAGGTACAGACAAAGACGCCGCCCTCTTTAAGGACCCGGGTGACCTCAGCGAAGACCTCAAAGGGCCTGGTCAGGTAGTCAACCGAAACGCAACAGGTGACAGCGTCGAAGTGATCGTCGGCAAACGGAATGGTCGGTTCAACATTTAGATCGTGAACCACATACTCGGCGGCGGCTTCGTTGGCCGCCAACTCGGCAGCGTTCATCCCCAACGCAACCAGGTGAGCCGGCGGCGAACGGAAGTGCGATATCCATGACGAGCATAGGTCAAGCACCTGACCGTTCAGATCCAGTTCGTCGTACAACGACCCAACGGCAGCGATGGCCTGATCGTCGATGTGGGTGACGAATCGATCGAAGTCGTAGAACATGGCGTCGTCTGATTCGTCGGTTCGGCGAAAGAACTCTGGTCCAAAGATGTCGGCCACAGCACCGAACCGTAGCCAACCACCGGCCCGCCCGGCCAAAGATGAGAACCTTCTCACGGTGGACTTAGGGTCGTCTTAGGGTCCCGGTTCAGAATTGCACCATTGCTCCGGCTGCGAAAGGGATCTCATGCAAGAACTGAAAGCGGGCGTACACCGCTATCTCACCGACGTTCATCCAGACAAACAACCGCTGTTCGACAGCCTGGCCACCGGCCAGTCTCCCAGCGTGATGTTCATCACCTGCGCCGACTCTCGAATCGACCCGTCGCTGATTACCCAGACCGAGCCCGGTGACCTCTTTGTGGCCCGCAACGCCGGCAACATCATCCCAGCCAGCGACGCCGACCTCTCAGCGGAAGGCACAGTGGCCTCAGTCGAGTACGCAGTAAGCGCTCTCCAGGTATCACACATTGTCGTCTGCGGACACGCCGACTGCGGTGCCGTCAAGGCGGCAATGAACCCGGTGTCAGCCTCCGAGATGGCTCAGGTATCGGCCTGGATCGATCACGCCGACACCGGAGGTCACAGCGACCTCAGCGCCGCCATCGAAGCCAACGTGATGGCCCAGCTTCGCAACCTGATGAGCTACGACTTCGTGAGCGACGCAGTCGAGACCGGAACGCTTACGCTCGCCGGCTGGGTGTACGACATCGCTACCGGCATGGTCCGGGTCAGAGCCGCCGAGACCGGCGGTGCAAACGGCAGCGGAACCTTTACGCCAATCACCGCCACTGCGGGGAGCTCCCAATGACAGTCACCGAACAACCAACGTCTGCGACGGACGCACCCAGAGGCGGTGCAGACGCCAAGCCAAACAGCGGTTTTTACGACCCGGCTAATCTTCGCCTTGACCTTTACGGAGGCGTAACCGCCGGCGTGGTGGCGCTGCCGCTGGCATTGGCCTTTGGCGAAGCATCAGGAGCCGGCCCGATCGCCGGGCTTTGGGGCGCCATCATCGTGGGCTTTTTCGCCGCCCTACTTGGAGGGACCCCCACCCAGGTATCCGGCCCAACCGGTCCCATGATCGTGGTGTTCGCCGGCGTTTTCGCCTCACTCTCGGGCGACCTGTCATTGATCTTTGCCTCCGTGGTGGTAGCCGGTTTACTGCAAATCGCCTTTGGGATGTTGAAGCTCGGGCGTTACATCAGCCTGGTCCCCTACCCGGTCGTCTCCGGCTTCATGTCCGGCATCGGGGTGATCATCATCTTGTTGCAGGCCTCCCGATTGTTCGGTGGAGCACCCGAAAACGGCGGGACTCTCGGAGCGTTGGACGCCATACCAGGCGCCGTGGCCAATCCCAATCTGTCAGCTGTGGCCCTCGGCGCACTGACACTGGCCATCGTCTTCGGGTGGCCCAAAGAATGGGGCAAGTACGTTCCCGGTGCTCTGGCTGCGCTGACCGTGGGAACTGTGGTCGGCTACCTTCTTCTTCCCGATGCTCCGAACCTTGGCGACATTCCCGTCGGCCTACCCGACTTCGTTCTGCCTTCCATCACCGGCGACACGGCGTTCATCATCCTCGAGGCCGCCATCATCTTGGCCATTCTGGGTTCCATCGACAGCCTGTTGACCTCCCTGGTGGCCGACAACATGACCCGCACCAGGCACCGGTCGAATCAGGAGTTGATCGGCCAGGGCGTCGGCAATACGGTGGCCGGGCTCTTCGGAGCGATACCCGGTGCCGGAGCGACCATGAGAACCGTGGTCAACATTCGCAGCGGCGGCGTCACCCGCCTGTCGGGCGTGGTCCACGCAGCGTTCCTGCTGGCTGTTGTCCTGGTGCTCGGGCCGGTCGCCGCCGTCATCCCCCACGCCGTACTGGCCGGCATCCTGGTCAAAGTCGGCTACGACATCTTGGACATCCAGTACCTCAAACGGGCCCTGAAAGGTCCTCGAGCCGACCTGGGCGTGTTTGTGGTGGTCCTTGGCGTCACCGTGTTCGTCGACCTCATCACCGCAGTAGCAGTTGGCGTGGTGCTGGCCGCTCTGGCCTTCGTGAAGCAACTGGCCGACCGTCAACTCGACAACTTCAACATCACCGCATCGATTGACGATCCGGCCGACACCGAACTGTTGGAAGCGGCCGACGGCCAGATCACCGTGTTCGAGCTCGACGGCCCATTGAGCTTCGGTGCAGCTGCCGACCTGGTTCATCGAGCCCAAGACGAACTGGTGGACGAAACAAAGTTCATCGTCTTGGACTTCGCCCGAACACCGTTCCTCGACACATCAGCCACCCGGGCCATCGAGGCCATCACCGCCTACGCCGGGGACGCAGACATCGAGGTGTTCTCCGTGGTCACCTCCGACGAGACTTCGGCCATGCTGCATGATGTTCCCGGCTTCCGGCAACGGTTCGATTCACGAACCGAGGCCCTGGCCGAGGCCGTCCGCATTCTTGAACAATCCAAGAGATCCCAAGCCGCTGAAGCCCTCTGATCGGGACGGCAAAACGGCAGCATTGTGCCACACTGGCCGGATGAATCCGGCCAGTGTGGTGCTGCCCAGGCCAGTCGGCCAGGCTGTGCGAAGAACGACGATTGCGCCATGAGGCTCCAAGACGTTCGCTCCAAGACGATTCTGTTGGCGTTCACCGTCGCCTTCGTCACCTTGGCTCTGCTGGTGACTGTTCTCGTGTTGCGCCAAGTGCTGGTGTCAGAAAGCGCGGTCATCACCGACCGGTCGCTGCGTACGCAGGGCCAAGAGCTTGAGCGTCTGCTGGATGATCAAGACACCACTGTCGATGAGCTCACGGCCGAGACCACAGAACGCATTCTCAACGAATACTTCCGGTCCGAAGTGGCCACTTTCAACAAGACGCTGTTGGTGGCCACCGGTTCCCAGGTCTTCTCCCAGGTGGGTCGCGACCCTGCAGGTCTGACACCAGGCATCGGGACTCTGACCGCTCAAGCAGCCGCTGACGGCGTCGTGTTGACCAACGGACGTTCAAGTTCCGGTCCGCTACGAATACTGGCCCGACCGTTGGAGGCCCGCCCAGGGTTGACCGACGGGGTTCTGATTATCGCTCTGTCCACAGAGGACCAGCAGGACTTCCTCAATCGGGCGTTCCGAGATGCCGTCCTGGTGGCGCTGGGAACGCTGCTGGTCATCTTTCCATTGGCCTGGTTTCTTGCCGGACGGTTTCTCCGACCAATTGAACGGCTGGCTGATACCGCCCGGGAGATCACCGCTCACGACCTCAGCCAACGACTCCCGACCCAGGGAACAGCTGAAGTGGCCGGCCTGATCGACAGCTTCAACGCCATGGTCGACCGCCTTGAGGTCGCAGTAAGGGAGCAACGACGATTCCTCAACGATGCCAGCCACGAGCTCAGGACACCCCTAACTGTCATCAGAGGTCACCTGGAGATGGCCAAGAACGATCCGGCCAAAGTCGATCA
The DNA here is from genome assembly GCA_020628065.1 of Acidimicrobiales bacterium. Taxonomy (GTDB): domain Bacteria; phylum Actinomycetota; class Acidimicrobiia; order Acidimicrobiales; family SZUA-35; genus JAHELU01. The sequence goes on along the minus strand of JAHDFR010000009.1, from coordinate 28,757 downwards.
CGCCAATGCCATCGCCCTCACCGAGTCGGACCGGATGGGTCGAATAGTCGACGACCTCCTGGTACTTGCCCGAGCCAAGCAGCTTGGCTTTCTCCGAATGGCCCCCGTCGACAGCGATGATTTTCTCGACGGCATCCTTACCCGAGTCTCAGGTATGTCGGACCACAATTGGGTCGTGGACGCCATGCCGCTCGGGGTGTTTCATGCCGACGTCCAACGCCTGGACCAGGCCATGTTAAATCTGTGCGTCAACGCCGCCCGTCACACCCCACCGGGCGGCGACATCGGCATTGGGGCCGAACTCAAAACCGACATCTTTCAAATGTGGGTGAGAGACACTGGTGAGGGCATACCCGAGGCCGACCAGGAACATATTTTCGAGCGGTTCAACCGTGGTAGCTCGGAACGCACGGCTGGCGACGGGGCCGGGCTTGGCCTCGCCATCGTGCTGGCCATCGCCGAGGCTCACGGCGGAACAGTTTCGGTCGACTCCACCTGCGGTGCCGGATCCCGATTTACCGTGACGCTGCCGACCGATTCCAAAGCCGACCAGGACTCGACGGCTCAAAGCACGAAAGGCGGATGATGGCACGAATCTTGATTGTTGAAGACGAAGCCGGCATCGCGTCCTTTCTGGAGAGCGGTCTGGAGGCCGCCGGACACTCCACCTACGTGGCCACCGACGGCAAGCAGGCAGTAGCCCTGGCTCGCGACGATGCGTTTGATCTCATAATTCTCGACCTGGGGCTTCCCAACCTCAGCGGTGAGGGAGTCTTGCGGGAAGTACGGGCCAGAGGCGACCGTATGCCAATTGTGGTGCTGACGGCCAAAGACGGGCTCGACTCCACGCTGGAGAGCTTCGCCAGCGGTGCCAGCGATTACGTGACCAAACCATTCGTGTTCGATGAGTTGCTGGCCAGGGTGGCCGTCCGGCTCAACGAAGCATCAGCCAGAACAGACAATGCCGGACCGACTCAGCTGCAGGTCGGCTCGCTCATGCTTGACGTCGAACGACGAACCTTGACCTCGGCCGGCGGCGTCACCGAGCTGTCGGCCCGTGAGTTCAAGCTGGCAACCGCCTTCTTCGAACACCCCAATCAGGTGCTATCGCGAGAACAGCTGTTGTCTCGCGTTTGGGGATACGACTTCGATCCGGGCTCCAATATCGTCGATGTGTACGTCGGCTACCTCCGCAAAAAGGTTGGCCGGGAACACCTCGAAACCGTTCGAGGGGTCGGCTACCGCCTCAAGGGACAGGGCTAACTCACCGTCGCCGTCTCAGCCTTCTGCGTCAGCCCACCACTGCTGTGCCAGGGGCAGCAGCTCCGAACGGCGAGACGCAAACAACTCGGCGGCCCGATGACCGGGCCAATCGGCCGGGAGCAATTGAGCTGGGAGTTCAGGGTCGATGAGGGGGAACTTACGCCACTGGTGAACCAGGCGCACCAGTTCACAGGCCGCATCGAAGGGCGACACCGAGCTGGAAGACTCCCGCTCGTCCCACCCTCCGAACCGATCAAGAAAGACGTCGTACTGTCGGGCCAGCGCATCGATGTCCCAGGCTTCCGCCGCCAAGGCGACATCGGTCCCGAGGTCCGTCAGGCGGGATTCAAACAGGTTGGCCCCGCTACCGATGCCGACCCCGTGAGCCTCGAGAACGGCCAGCACCGCGGAACGCCGATCGGTCCAGGGGCATATCCACGTTCCTCTGGCTGCCGGGCCACATCCGGCCCACCTGAGTGCTCGCCACAATCGAAAGTCGGCGGCCCGATCCACCGCCCGATCACCGGGCAACAGCAGTAGCCACGATCCGTCCCACGCCCAGGGCATCCGGCCGAACTGATAAATGCGGGCACCGCCCCGTTGGAGCTGCAGCGTGAGGTCCGGTCCGAGCACCCATCGCACCGTTCTGCCCCGCTTGTCCCGCTCAAGCCATCCGGGGCGTTCCATACGAGCCAACGCTTGACGAGCTGCTTTGTCTTTGACCCCAACCCCACCCAGAAGGTCCACCAGCGTTTTCGTCCAGGCCCCGCTGGTTGTCGGCCGGGCGAACTCACCGAGCACCGTAAGTAGCAGACTGCGCGCCGACTCTGCGCTGGCCGATCCGTCGGCTGTGGTTCCCAAGATGGGAGCGATGGTTTGACCGGAAGCCACGACCAACATTCTACATGTCTTGACGGCAATGCCAAGAAGTGTAGAATATTGACGCACGCTATCGGAACATCACCAACCCACACCGAGACCACCTCTATGTCTTCAGCAGAGGCGACAGCAACGCCAACCCCGACCATCGACTTTCGCACCAGCCCGGACCGGTACCACCATTGGACCACCAGTTACGACGGTGCCATAGCCACCGTCCACATGGCCGTTAGCCCCGATCACGGCTTGATGGGCGACTACGAACTGAAGACCAACTCCTATGACCTCGGTGTCGACATTGAGCTGAACGACATCGTTCAACGCCTTCGATTCGAACATCCGGAAGTCAAAGTCGTGGTACTCACCGGTGGGCTGGACAAGATCTTCTGCGCCGGAGCCAACATTCAGATGCTGGCCGGTTCAACCCACGGCCACAAGGTCAACTTCTGCAAGTTCACCAACGAGACCCGAAACGCCATCGAAGACGCCACGGCCAACTCGCGTCAGACCTGGCTGGCGGCGGTCAACGGCACCGCCGCCGGCGGCGGCTACGAGCTTGCCTTGGCCTGCGACGAAATCATTCTCATCGACGATCGAGCCTCCGCTGTGTCGCTCCCCGAGCTACCGCTACTGGCTGTACTGCCCGGTACCGGTGGTCTCACCCGAGTGGTGGACAAACGACTGGTGCGTCGAGATCTGGCAGACGCCTTCGCCACCAAAACCGAAGGCGTACGAGGGAAAACTGCCATGCAGTGGGGCCTGGTCGACCACGTTGCACCAGCCAGCTCATTTGACGACGCGGTGAACGAACGGGCCGAGGCCCGAGCGTCCGGTTCCGATCGACCGACCAACGTCGCCGGCATCGAGCTGGTTCCCCTTCGCCGCTCCATTGACGGCGACACCGTCAGCTACGACAACGTGATCGTGGCCATCGACCGGGCCACCGGCACCGCCACCTTCACGATTGACGCGCCGTCCGACCCGCAACCCACCACCGGCGACCAGTTAGCCGCGGCCGGGGCCGACGGCTGGCTCCTGAGCACGGTCCGCCAGCTGGACGATGCCGTGCTTCATCTCCGCTTCAACGAAACCGACGTCGGCACCTGGATGTTCACCACCGTCGGATCGGCCGACGCAGTCACTCAAGCCGAAGCGGTACTAGGCAGCGACGCCGAGCACTGGCTGGTGCGAGAAGTTCGACTGTTCTGGGCCCGAACCCTCAAGCGAATCGATGTGTCGGCTCGAACACTCATGGCCGGCGTCGAGCCCGGCAGCTGCTTCACCGGCACTCTGGCCGAACTACTGCTGGCCGCCGACCGCAGCTTCATGCTCGAAGGGACCTGGGAGGACGAAGACGACCCTCCCCCACCGGCCACCATCACCCTCACCGAGGCCAATCGTGGCTGGTATCCAATGTCCAACGGACTCAGCCGACTGGAAACGAGATTCTGGAAGCGGGCTGACGCCTACGATCGAGCGGCAAAGACCATCGGGTCCGCCCTCACAGCAACCGAGGCCTTGGACGCCGAGCTGATCACATTCGCCCCTGATGACCTCGACTGGCACGACGAGATCCGCCTGGCCCTGGAAGAACGCAACAGCTTCTCACCCGACGCCCTTACCGGCATGGAAGCCAACTACCGCTTCCCCGGACCGGAGACGATGGAGACCAAAATTTTCTCCCGGCTCACCGCCTGGCAGAACTGGATTTTCCAACGACCCAACGCCGCCGGACCCGACGGCGCACTGCGCCGCTTCGGCACCGGCTCCCGACCCGACTACGACCCCAACCGAGTCTGAGGCTCCAACCTATGGCACTAGTAGATATAAACGCCAAGATTCCCAACAACGTCGATCTGGCCGGTGACCGGCGTCTTCAGCGGGCGCTGGAGCAGTGGCAGCCAAAGTTCATTCGCTGGTGGGAGGACCTTGGCCCGTCGGCCTTCAAGCGCAACCCGGTCTTTCTACGAACCGCCATCGACGTCGGCCGCGACGGCTGGGCCAACTTCGATCACGTCGAGATGCCCGACTACCGGTGGGGCGTGTTCCTGGCCGAACCGGAACCCGATCGAAAAATCGCCTTTGGCGACCATAAAGGGACCGACGTGTGGCAGGAGGTGCCGGGTGAGTACCGGTCCGAACTGCAGCGGCTCATCGTCGTCCAGGGTGACACCGAACCGGCATCGGTCGAACAGCAGCGCCACCTCAGTTTGACCGCACCATCGCTCTACGACATGCGCAACCTGTTCCAGGTCAACGTGGAGGAAGGGCGTCACCTATGGGCCATGGTCTACCTCCTGCACCGCTACTTCGGCCGTGACGGTCGCGATGAGGCCGACGAAATGTTGGAACGACACTCCGGCGATGCCGACAACCCCCGCATCCTCGGCGCCTTCAACGAGGAAACCCCGGATTGGCTGTCGTTTTACATGTTCACCTACTTCACCGATCGCGACGGCAAATACCAGCTGGCGTCGCTTCGAGAGTCGGCTTTCGATCCGCTGAGCCGAACCTGCGACTTCATGCTGAAAGAGGAAGCCCATCACATGTTCGTCGGCACGTCCGGGGTAACCCGCGTCGTGCAGCGCACCGCCGAGTTGATGAACGAGCACGGAACCGACGACGTTCACCCCCACGGCGGACTCAACCTCGACCTACTGCAGAAGTACATCAACTTCCACTACTCCGTCTCGCTTGACCTCTTCGGGGCCGAAACCTCCACCAACGCCGCCAACTACTTCGCCGCCGGACTCAAAGGCCGCTTCCAGGAGGAGCGGCGAGACGACGACCACCTACTCAAGACCAGCTATCGGGATGTTCCAACCGTCGACGGCGAAGGGGCCGACAGCCGTATCGCCAGCCGGGAAGTCACCCAGCTCTCGGCCCTCAACGAGACGCTGCGGGACGACTACATCGAGGACTGCCGAAAAGGTCTCGACCGCTGGAATCGCACACTGGCCAGCGCCGGGATCGACTTCACCTTCGCTCTCCCCCATTCGGCCTTCAACCGTGAGGTCGGCGTCTTCCGAGATCACAAAGTCTCTCCCGACGGCCGGTTGCTGTCCAACGGCCAGTGGAACGAGTCGGTTGAAAGCTGGCTGCCGACCGCTGATGATCGAGCCCATGTGGGCTCCCTGATGAAGGGCGTTACCGAGCCCGGCGTAATGGCCGGTTGGGTGGCGCCACCGGCCCAGGGCATCCATCAGAAACCAGTCGAGTACGACTACGTAAAGCTGTAGCAGGCCCATACCATCCCGGCTTGATGGCTTCACACTGACGGGATCGCCCCCATACTGGCCAGGTGTCTATGACGACGTGGACCGACCACGATCACAAACCGACCGCTTGGCGGGAGGCCGGCTCCGGCGAACTCGTGGTCTTTCTGCACGGGCTCGGGGGAACCCGCCAGTCATGGAATCCTCAGCTTGAAGACCTGTCCGACTCGTGGCGTTGCGTGGCCTGGGACATGCCCGGCTACGGGTTGTCCGTTCCAGAGGTTCCGCTTAGCTTCCAAGCGATCGGGCGACGACTAGTTGAACTGCTCGACAGGTTGGATGCAGCCCACGCCGACCTCGTCGGCTTGTCCTTCGGCGGCATGCATGCCATTCACACCGCCATTCACGCCCCTCACCGGGTCCGCCGACTCGTGCTGGCCGATACCAGCCCGGCGTTCGGCTTGAACGGCACCAAGCCGGAGCAATGGAAACAAGACCGTCTGGCCCCTCTCGACAACGGTGGCACTCCGGCTGACATGGCGCCGATGGTCCTTGACGCCATCAGTCACCGAGAGCTTGACCCCGATATCCGGACCGATCTGATCGCCGGATTCAGCCGCATCTCCTCCGCCGGGCTGCGGGCGGCGGTCGAGTGCTTACCCGGCCACGATGTTCGATCGAACCTGGCCGACATCGGTCACGAGACGTTGGTAATCGTGGGAGCCGAGGACATCGAAACCCCGGTTGACTACGCCCGTCAGCTGGCCGACGGTCTGCCCAACGGCCGCCTCAAGGTTCTGGACGATGTGGGGCATCTCTCGCCATCAGAGGCGCCCGTCGAGTTCAATGAACTTGTACGTTCGTTCCTACAGGAATCACCATCACAACCACTGTGACCGAGAAACCACAACCAAACACCGTGACCCAGAAGCCATGACCGACACCGAACTGTTTACTCCCCAGCGAATGGCCATTGTCGACCGCATGCGACAGGTCGGCCCGGCCATCGCCGCCCGGGCAACCGAGCATGACTTGGCAGCCGAGTTCCCCAAAGCCAACTGGGACGACTTCACCGAAGCCGGGCTGCTGGGAATCTGCATCCCGGAGGCCGACGGTGGCCTGGGCGGCGACTTTGTGGCCTACGCCCTGGCCTCGGAAGAGCTTGGCCGCCACTGCGCCGCCACCGCCCTGACTTTTAACATGCACGTCGCCACCACGTTGCTGACCGGCCAGATCGCAGACGACATGGACTTGACTGACGATGAGCGCCGCGTCCTGCATCATCGCCGAACGTTGCTGCGTGACGGAGTGGTCAACAGTGGCATCATCCACTCCCAGCCGTTCTCCGAGGGCGTTTCCGCTGCCGCCACCGCCGGCTTTGCCACCCGGGCGGTCCCGGTTGACGGCGGCTACCGGGTTTCGGGTCGCAAGATTTTCGCCTCACTCAGCGGTGGAGCCCACATCAACAACGTCGCCGCCATGGTCGATGGCGACGACCGGGTACGCCTGCTCGGGGTACCCGCTCAGGCTGAAGGTGTCAGCCTGGAAGGAAGCTGGGACCCGCTGGGTATGAGGGCCACCGATTCGCGAACCCTGATGATGGACGACGTCTTCGTACCCGCAGACCACGAGTGGATTCCACCCGGCGTCTTCGATCAGGCAGCCCAGCGGTGGCCGTACTTTTACATGACTTTGTCGTTCAGCTACCTCGGTCTCATGCGGGCCATCATGGACGCCACCGCCTCGTACCTGATTGGCGACGGCGGCGCCACCGCCCGCCGCGGCCATCCCATCAAACAGCAGGGATGGGCCGAGATGAACCTGCTGTATGAGCAGTCGCAGGCGCTGTGCTACCGGGTGCTGGGTGAAGTCGGAGTCGATCCGTCGGCTGCTGCGGTACGACGGGCCTGGGCCTCGATGGTCACCACGATGGAGAACGCCCCTGAGCTGGCGTCTCTGGCGCTGCGGGTCTGCGGTGGACGCTCGCTGCTGCGTCCGTCCGCTTTGGAACGCCACTACCGAGACGCCCGATGCGGCGCCACCATGTTGCCGTGGAGCGTCGAGGTTTGTTTGGAACGCCTGGGCCGGGCCGATCTGTTCCCCGACGCCACTGTGAATCCGGCATAGCTAATCCGGCATAGCCACCGGAACAAACTTGGGATGGAGATCAAGTGATGACCGAATGGGCCTGGATCGAACGGTACGCAACACAGTTCGCCGCCTGCAATGTCGATGACACAACGTCGGCCGTGGTGCTATCGGAGTCCCGTAGCCGAGCCGACATCGTCGACACCGCCCGTCTGGCCCTGGCCAGCCTGGGGGCGACCGTCATCGACGTCATGCTTCCCACGCCCTCCAACCCCGGCCCTCTACCAATTCGCTCCACCGGAGCCTCGCAGGCCATAGCCGGCAACACATCAGCAATTGCTGCCCTCTCGGCGGCCGACTTCGTAGCCGACTGCACCGTCGAAGGTCTCCTGCACGCGCCGGAGCTGGGACAACTACTCGACGCCGGAACTCGTATTCTGATGATTTCCAACGAGCACCCGGAGAACGTTGAGCGATGGCCCCACGACCCGGGCCTGGCCGATCGGGTCAACCTCGGTGTTGATTGGCTGACCGAAGCATCGGTCATGACAGTGAGCTCCGCCGCCGGAACTGATCTGCAGATCAACCTCGAGGGAGCGTTTCGAGCAGGATCGTACGGCTGGTGTACAGAGCCCGGGTCGATAGCGCATTGGCCTGGCGGCCTGGTTCTGGCGTTCCCGGCCGCCGGGTCGGTCAACGGCACACTGGTGCTGGCACCGGGCGACGTCAACCTAACCTTCAAGCAGTACGTAGCCGACCCCATCACCTGCGTGATCGCCGACGATCACGTTGTGGAGCTCACGGGCGACGGCGTCGACGCCGAACTGTTCAGAAGCTACCTGGCCGCCTTCGACGAGCCCGAGGCCTGGGCCGTGAGTCATGTCGGCTGGGGAATGAACCCGGCCGCTCGATGGGAAGCTCTGGCCATGTGGGACAAGAGCGATCACAACGGCACCGAACTTCGAGCTTTCGCCGGTAACTTCTTGTACTCAACCGGAGCCAATGAGGTTGCCGGTCGCTTCTGCCGTGGCCACTTCGATCTGCCTATGCGCAACTGCACCGTTTCATTGGATGGTCGGCCGGTTGTAACCGACGGGAAGCTGTGCAAAGAGCTTCTGCCCGGCTCGGGAACCTAGCGAATCGGGTGCCTGCGGTATCCGGGCTTCTTGCGATGAGGTCTTGGCCGAAGAGCCACTTTCACGTCAGCCGGTCGTTCACCCGACCGAGGAATCTGGCGACTGCTTGCTGATCGCCGGACAACAGCGAGGTGAAACCGTCCTCAACACCCCGCAGATGAGTAGGGGCTGCCGCTCTCAGTTGGTCTCGACCGAGCTCGGTGATATTGACGTGCTTTACCCGACCATCATCGGGGTCCAGGCCGGATAGCCGCTCGACCAGGCCCGACCGCACCAGCCGATCAACCAGACGAGTGCAGTTGGACGGGCTGATCAACAACCGGCGGGCCAAATCGCCGATAACCACCGGCTCCCCTGCCTCTTCAAGCTGGACCAACACGTCGTACCAGCTCAACGGCAGATCATGGGACTGGCGTAGATCTCGATCGAGTTGCTCGATCAGCCGCAGATGAGAGCGCAAGTAACGCCGCCACGTAGCCAACTCTTGGGGACTGATTGCCATGTCTTGCGACCGTACCACCGGGATAGTTGCAGTTGCAAACATATTATCACCGGCGTTAAACTAATTGCAGTTGCAATTA
>JAHDFR010000009.1:17992-19495 GCA_020628065.1 Acidimicrobiales bacterium | reverse complement strand
CCTATCACAAGGAAAAGCCATGAGCACCCAAGGAAGCACGGTCAGCATTCATCGGGCCGACGAGCGCTTCGTCACGTCGATCAACTGGCTCGACTCGAAGCACAGCTTCAGCTTCGGACCACACTTCGATCCATCAAACGTGGGTCACGGCCTGCTTATCGTCTCCAACGACGACAAGGTCGCTGCCGGAGGAGGATTCCAACCCCACTCCCACCGCGACATGGAGATCGTCACATGGGTCTTGGATGGACAGTTGGAACATCGTGACTCCGAAGGGAACCACGGTGTGCTCTACCCCGGGCTGGCCCAACGGATGAGCGCCGGCACCGGCATCACCCACTCGGAAATGAACCACTCACGAACCGATGCCGTCCACTTCGTCCAGATGTGGGTTCCACCGGACACAGTCGGCGTGCCACCGTCATATGAACAGCGCGACGTCAATGACCAACTCAGCGGCGGCAATCTGGTAACGGTCGCCTCCGGCTCCGGTGATGGCGCCATCAAGATCCACCAGGCCGGAGCATCAATGGCTGTAGCCCGCCTGAAATCGGGACAGACCGTTGACGTTCCTGATAGCCCTTATGCCCATGTGTTCGTGGCCAAGGGTGCAGTCACCATCAGCACCGACTCGCAAACCCAGCGTCTCGATCAAGGCGACGCCGCCCGGCTCACGTCAGCAGGAGCCCTCGAGGTGACCGCTGACGGTGCGAACGCGGAGATCATTGTCTGGCAGAGCGAGACCGAAGCCCGCCGATGAGCGGCCCTGCCAATCAGCTCCTATAAGTCGCCTGGTCTCCCAGCGGATGCTCCACCGGTCAAGAGATCCGGGATGTTCGCAAGAATCAGGGCCAAGGCCAGGAAGGCAATGATCAACTGGGCCGGCAGCAGGCTCACCGTTCTGGTCTCCCCCGGCTCGGCGATCAGCTCCCTCCGACTGGTCTTTACATCTTGAGCCAGCTCGTCAAGGCTGGACGTGGACCGCTCCAGCTCATCGGCTACAGCCCGTAACTCAGCGGCCAACTCGATGGTGCTCGGTCCGAGCTCGGCGGTCTCCGTCGACAACCGAGTCAACGACTCCTCAGCCGCCCTCAGATCATCAACCAAAGGATCGATGTCGGTGAGGGCCGGATCAACACCGCTGATACGGGTGTCGAGAAACGGGATGTTGTCCAGGATTCCGTTGATGTCGTCGATGCTGGTGTCCAACTGAGCCAAATTGTTGGACACGGCGGAAAGAACAGGCGGCAAAGTGGCGGTCACATCGGCCACATCTCCAGCCACTTCAGACGTCGCATCCGATGTGGCCGCCACCGACTCCAGCGACACGGCTGAAGCCTCCAGAGCGTCAGCGGTAGAGGATGCCACGTCGCTTGAGCTGGCAAGGGTGGCCTCCACCGACTCCAGCGCTCCCGCCACGGTCTCAACCGAATCATTGGCCCCGAACTCGATCGACCCCAGGGCGATCCAGCCAAATGCGGCACAGATTGCTGCCAGAAGAGA
>JAHDFR010000009.1:3937-17892 GCA_020628065.1 Acidimicrobiales bacterium | reverse complement strand
GCGAGTCGATCTCGCCTGTTTCCGCTGCACTGATCGAACCGACGCCCTTGTCCTCTGTCATGGCCGAAGTCTACTTGTCAGACCTATTTCGCTCCTTTAACCGCTCGAGCAACCGCTTTAGAGTGTCACACCGGTCGCTCATAGTCGCATTCATGACCACATACATCCCGCTGACCGCCATCTCGGACAGGCGCCTTGAGCTGATGGAGATGGCTGTGGAGCTTGAGGTCGACAAGCGAGACTTCACTTTCCACTCCGACCATGAAAAGGCGCTCTGGGACGAACTGCAGGCCGAGTTTGACTCACGTATCGAGCGTTTGGGCTTCACCTGGGTGGCCGAAAGCCAATAGCGAGGCGCTCCGTATCGAAGCCCGTAGCGTTAAGCCATGGCTTCGCAACCAGACTTTCGCTACACCGATCTGCTACCCCTCGGCGAGGACACCACTCCATATCGCTTGTTGACTACTGACGGCGTCGAGGTTGTCGACCTCGGCGGGAAGACCTTTCTCACCGTGAGCGACGAGGCATTGCGAACGCTGTCGGCCGAAGCCATCAAGGACATCTCCCACCTGCTCCGGCCCGGCCACCTCCAACAGCTCAACAACATCTTGAACGACCCCGAGGCATCGGCCAACGACCGATTCGTAGCCACCGAGCTATTGCGGAACGCCAACATCGCCTCCGGTTTTGTTCTGCCGGGTTGCCAGGACACGGGCACCATCATCATCAAAGGCAAGAAAGGCCAACAGGTCCTGACCGACGGCGACGACCGGCAACCGTTGACCCGAGGCGCATTCGACACCTACCAGACCTCCAACCTCCGCTACTCCCAGATGGCTCCGCTGTCGATGTGGGATGAGCGCAACACAGGCACCAACCTGCCCGGGGAGATCAAAATCGAAGCTGTGCCGGGCGATGCCTACAAGTTCATGTTCATGACCAAGGGTGGAGGGTCGGCCAACAAGAGCTACCTGTTCCAGGAGACCAAGGCCCTCCTGAACCCGCAGTCGATGCGGGCGTTCTTGAACGAAAAGCTACGCCTGCTCGGTACCTCTGCCTGCCCGCCGTATCACCTCGGTCTAGCCATCGGTGGCACGTCGGCCGAGTATTCGCTTGAGGTGGCCAAGCTGGCCTCCACCCGCTACCTGGACTCGCTACCCACGTCCGGCTCCGAGACCGGCCACGGCTACCGGGATGTCGAAATGGAAGCCGAAGTCCTCAAGCTGACTCAAGAGTTCGGTATCGGCGCCCAGTTCGGCGGCAAGTACTTCTGCCACGACGTCCGCGTCATCCGACTCCCCCGGCACGGTGCCTCACTTCCCGTTGGCATCGCAGTCAGCTGCTCGGCCGACCGGCAGGCACTGGCCAAGATCACGGCTGAAGGAGTGTTCCTGGAGGAACTGGAACGAGACCCGGCCAAATACCTACCCGAGGTCGCCGGCGAAGACCTGTCGACCGAAACCGTGCGGATCGACCTCAACCAACCCATGGACGCCATCCGCAATCAGCTGAGCGGCCACCCGGTCAAGACCAGACTCTCGTTGACCGGCACCCTGGTCGTAGGCCGAGACATCGCCCACGCCAAGATCAAGGAACGCCTCGACGCCGGCGAAGAAATGCCCGAATACCTGCGGGAAAGTCCCATCTACTACGCCGGACCGGCCAAAACCCCTGACGGCTATGCCTCCGGCTCGTTCGGGCCGACAACGGCCGGGCGAATGGACTCCTACGTCGAGCAGTTCCAGGCCGCCGGCGGCTCGCTTGTCATGCTGGCCAAAGGAAACCGAAGCGACCAGGTGGCCCAGGCCTGCAAGCGTCACGGTGGCTTCTATCTCGGCTCCATCGGTGGTCCGGCCGCCCGGTTGGCCAAAGACTCAATCCGCCACGTCGAAGTGCTTGAGTACCCCGAGTTGGGTATGGAAGCGATCTGGAAGATCGAGGTTGAGGACTTCCCGGCCTTCATCGTCATTGACGACAAAGGCAACGATTTCTACGCCGACACGTCCCGCCCGGTTGATCTGAGCCTCTGACCTTCCCTCCCGAGAAGGCACTCAGACGATCGTCATACCACCGTCGACCATCAGTACCTGACCGGTGACATAACGAGCAGAAATCAGAGAAACGACGGCATCGGCACAGTCCTCAGGGCTGGCGGTTCGACCCAACGGTGAACGCCGTTGGACGGATTGGCGGATCTCATCCCAATCTGCCGTCCACGGGGTGTCCACCAGTCCCGGAGCTATGGCATTGAACCGGACCGGACCGTGGGCCCGAGCCATCAACACCGTCATGTGATTCAATGCCGCCTTGGACATGGCATAGGCAATGGAGGACCCCACCGGCCGAACTCCGGCAATTGAGGTGATGGTGACCACGTTCGGATCGGACGACTGACGTAACAGCGGCATGGCCGCCTTGGTCAGCTTCCAGGTTCCGGTCACGTTGACATCAAAGGTCTTGGCGAAGATGTCGTCGGTCAAGCCCTCCAGGTCGTCGTGGGGAACAACAGTGGTCCAGCCGGCATTGTTAACCAGGATGTCGAGACCGCCAAACCGCTCGGTCGTTCCGGCAATCAAACCAGCCACGCCGTCGTCGGTGGCGATATCGGCCTGGACATAGGTCGACTCGCCAACAAGGGCGTCAGCCACCGCCTGACCGGCCTCAACCGAAGACGCCGAGTTGACCACAACCTTGGCCCCCAGAGCGGACAGTCGGTGAGCCGTGGCCTCGCCGATGCCGCTGGACGAACCGGTCACCAAAGCCACCTGACCGGAAAGATCTGTTACGCCATCAGCCGTCATGATTCGTCAACCCCGGCACCGGCCTTGGCAGCCAGAACATCAGCGATGCAACACGTGAGCTTCTCTGCGTAAGCAACATCGAGAAACTCGTTGGGGCCATGGGCGTTAGAGCCGGGCCCGAGAACCCCGGTGATCACAAACTGGGCGGCAGGAAACTTGTCGCCCAGCATGCCCATGAACGGGATGCTGCCCCCCTCACCGAAAAGCTGCATGTTGTGACCGAAGTTGACCAACGACGCGGCGTCCAACGCGTCCCTTAGCCACGGCGCCAAGTCAGGAGCATTCCAGCCGTCGGCGTAATCGGTGTCACTGAACGTGACCTTGGCGCCATATGGTGGATCGGCCTCGAGCGTCTCGGTGAGCTCGCGCGTCACCGCCTTGGCGTCGGCGGTAGGCGGAAGCCGCAGCGACAGCTGCAGAGCGGTGTATGGCCGAAGCACGTTCCCGGCCTTGGCCGTCGGCGGGAGGCCGTCAGCACCAACGTAGGCCAGTGACGGCTTCCAGGTGCGAGCCAAAAGAGCCCCGGCCGGTTCGGTTTCGGCCGGAGAGGCCCCGTCGACCATGGGGTACTCCTCGTAGACGTAGGACCCAAGGAGGTCGGCGGTGGCACTGGCCTCGGCCTCTCGGTACGCAGGGATGTCCACGTTGGCCGATTCCAACAGCACCCGGCCATCCTGCGCGTCCTCAACTCGTTCCAGCAGCTGACGGATGATTCGGAAGCTCGACGGCACGACGCCACCGGCGCTGCCGCTATGTATTCCCTCGTTGACGATCTCAACGGTTAGCTTGCCGAACACCATTCCCCGTAGGGATGTCGTCAGCCACATGGTGTTGTAGTCGGCGCAACCAGAGTCGAGACAGATGACAAGATCGACATCGCCCAACCGACCGGCAAGAGCATCGACATGAGCAGGAAGGTCGGGACTTCCCGATTCCTCTGATGCCTCGATGAGCACCACCAACCGACCGTGAGTTCCGCCTGATGCCTGGACCGCTTCAACAGCCGCCAGCGACGCATAGGCGGCGTACCCATCGTCGGCTCCTCCCCGACCGTACAGCCGAGTGCCTTCCATAACCGGTTTCCAAGGTCCAAGATCAGGACGCCAGCCCTCCATCTCGGGTTGCTTATCCAGATGGCCGTATAACAGCGTCGTCGTTCCCTCCGCCGACGTGTCTTCAGCCGTCGAAACCATCCCGAAAGGAGCTATCTCGGCCACGATGACCGGGGTACGACCCGGCAGTTCCTCAACCGATACCGACATGCCATTAATGGGCCGAGACCGCATCCAGTCGTAGATCTGGTCAACTGCGCGTTGAATGTGGCCGGAGCCGACCCAGTCCGGGTCGAATGCCGGGGACAGCGCCGGGATGGCTATGTAATCCTTCAATTGAGGAGTGATCTCATCGGACCAGAGGGCGGCGATCAGCTGGGGGCGGTCCGACCCGGTGGAGGCCGATGATGGAGAGTCTGTAATCGTCATCAGCAGACATCATAGGACGCCCACCGGTGTCCAGTCCGCCCGGTCCAATTGGTTCGCCAACCAGCGACGCAAACCGGCAGGTCAGGAAGTACAGGTCAGGAAGTACCAGCAGGTCAGGAAGTAATGGTGTATCGGCTGCGGCCGGCGTGCTTGGCCTGATAGGCGGCCCGGTCGGCTCTAAGCATGACCTGCGAGTAGCTCTCACCCTGCTTCCACACCGCCCCACCGATCGAGCAGCTGCGTTGAATCAAACAGCCACCAACCTCAAACTGTTGAGACACCCGGCCCAGTATCCGTTGAGCGATCGAGGCCAAATCATCGGACCCAACTCCAAACCCCAGGACGGTGAACTCGTCACCGCCGAGCCGAGCGACCAAATCGCCCGTCGGGACAGCTCCCCGAATACGTGTCGCCACCTCAATCAGCAGCTGGTCCCCGACCGAGTGGCCCAACGTGTCGTTGACTGACTTGAAGTCGTCCATATCCAACATCAACACCGAGAAGGCCAGTCCTTCTTCGATGGCCACCTCTACAGCTGAACGAAAGGCGGCACGATTGGCCAGTCCCGTCAGCGGGTCGGTCATCGCTTGGTGGCGAAGATCGCTCATCAGGCGCTGCTCGTGCTCCTCTCGAGCCACCTGTTCCGAGATGTCACGCTCGACCGTATACCACCGTTGAGTGTCGGGATCGTATTCGGTCCTGAGCGACAGCGGCGTGAGCGTGCCGTCTTTAGCCACCCCAAGAATTCGTGTTTCAACGCTGGTCTCACCGGCAAAGACCCGACTCATTAGCGCGTCCCAGCTCGCCGGCTCGGCGAAATCGGCCACCGGACGACCTACGAACTCCTGGGCACCATGGAAGATTTTGGTTGCGTGGTTTACATAGGTGATGGTGCCGACTTCATCGGTAACAACAAAGATGTCTTTGGTCATGCGGGCCAAGTGCATCAAGTCCGACAGCCGACTCCGGCTTCGACGCAGATCATCCAAGGCTTGGGCCGAAATCAACACCTCATCCCCACTGGTGACCGTGGTGGTCAACAGACACGTCGCCGATTTGCCATCGGCGCTGAATACCTCGGCTTCACGTCGATCAGCTCGGTTGGTCGCCAATCCAAGTATCCATGCCAGATCAAGATCGGTAAGCCGATCAAGCTGGTGGCCGACGAGTTCGTGCGGCTCGTAGCCGTAGGCCTCAAGGCCTCGCAGTCCAACATGCAGAATTCGACGAGACGACCGCTCGACCGCAACGGTCAGATCGGGGAGTTCATCCAGGAGGGAAGTTCGCTTGAGTGGCAGGCCGCGGCCGGCCAAGCCATTCGACATGCCACCAGGATCGGAAAGAAGACGCCATACCTTGATGCTCGATACCGCTACATCTGTGGCCGGTGGACACACGGGCTCAAGATGCCAGAGGAGACGGACCTATTCGAGCGCTCCACAGCCGTCCATGGCCTGGAAGAACTTGTCATAGAACGCGTCCGTTATCTCACCTGACAGCAAGACGTCGATGTCATCGTCCGAAGGATCGACCATGAGTGCCGTGGCCACGCATGGCGCGTGTTCAGCGTCCACGCCATTGGCCAGCAACTGTTGGCGTATCTGATCCTCGACATCCCCCTCGACACCACAAGTGAACATGGCCCGAAACTGGGATTCCTCGAAATCCGATGAGACCGGCTCATTGGCCAGCTCCAGCTCCAGATCCTGTGCGCTGTAGCGGTCCATCAGATCATCAACGACACAGCCAGCCTGTTCGTCGGTGGCTTCCGGGTTTGTTTCCTGAAACCCGGAGATGAGGGATTCCCGCGAGATCGACTGGCCACAGCCCGACAGCATGAGCACCGCAACGGCTGCTACCACCAGCACGAAGCGGGAGGCGCCGCTAGTTGATCTGACGGTCTCGGTCTTCCCAGTAGGGGGCTCGCAGCTTGAACTTCTGAAGCTTGCCAGTTGCTGTTCGGGCCAGCTCATCTCGAAACTCTACCGAGGTCGGGCACTTGTAGTGGGCCATGCGCTCTCGGCAGTAGTCCATCAGACTTTGTTCGGTAACATCGCTGCCGGGGTCGACAACCACCAGGGCCTTGACCGTTTCACCCCACTTCTCATCCGGGACGCCGATCACGGCGACCTCACTGACATCAGGATGGGAGAACAACACGTCTTCGACCTCGATGGACGAAACGTTCTCGCCGCCGGAGATAATGACGTCCTTCTTACGGTCGGTGATGGCGTAGTAACCCTCGGCATCGCAGTAGCCGCCATCGCCGGTGTGGAACCAGTCATCGGCCAACGCTTCGGCTGAGGCCTCCGGATTCTCCCAGTAGCCCTGCAGTACGTGATTACCACGAGCCAACAACTCGCCAGAAGGGCTGACTTTCATGGTGACGCCCAACACAGGCGCACCGGCCCGGCCGAGGCGCTTGGCCCGATCCTCGGAACTGAGTGGGTCCCACTCGGCCCGGGTCCGGTTCATCGTCAGCAGGGGTGAGGTCTCAGTCAAACCGTAGATCTGGATGAACTCCCAACCGAGCTCCGTCTCCATCTTCTCAATGGTGGCTGTAGGTGGCGGAGCGCCTGCCACCACCATCCGCACCTTCCCGCGGCCGGGGATCTCACCGTCCCAATCAGCGGCGGCGTCGAGGATGGCAGCGCACACTGCCGGCGCACCGCACATGAGAGTGACTCCGTGCTCTTCGACCCGTCGCAGGATCTCGTGCCCGTCGATCTTCCGTATGACGACATGCTTAACCCCCATCCCGGTGACGGTGTAGAGCATGCCCCAACCGTCACAGTGGAACATCGGCAGGGTGTGCAGATAGACGTCTCGGTCCGTAACCCCAACCTGCCAGCCGAATGTGACGGCGTTGGTCCAGCGAGCCCGGTGAGTCTGCTCAACTCCTTTGGGTCGGGCCGTGGTGCCGGAGGTGTAGTTGATGGAGCAGATGGCGTCCTCGTCGGCGGTCCATGGACGGGGTTCGCCGTCCTGGCCGTACCAAACCTCGTCGGACTCGGCTCCCATCACCCATTTGTGCTTGCAGTCGATGCCGCCCAGTGAGTCCTCAAGTTCGGGGTCGATCAGCAGCGCGTCGGCGCCGCAATGCTCAACGATGTAGCTCACCTCGTCAGCATTGAGCCGGAAGTTGATGGGAACGAACACCCGACCGTTGCCGCTGACGCCGTAGAACGATGTCAACAGTCGGGCGGCGTTGTGGGACACCATGGCGACCCGATCGCCGAACCCAAGCCCGAGGTTGTCCATGGCCACGCCCATCTTGCGTCGCACATCCCCCAAATCCCGGTAGGTCATCGTCGGTAGCGGAGCCGCCACCTGCTCCGGCTCATCGACGATCGCCACACGATCCGGATAGACGGCAAGTGACCGATCAAGAAAATCGTTGATCGTCAATGGGACCTTCATGCTTCCTCCCCGATGAGCAGGTGGTCCGGAACCCTTCTGGTCTCGAACCCATCCAAATGTAGTAGTTGTCACGCCAAATGTTCCAACGCAGCCACACACCAACGGAACCGCAAGACCAGTACGGGGGAACCCGACTTTCTGAAGTTTCACCGTCTCCGGCCGATGCTCAACTATGCGCCGCCGAATCCCTCCTCTGACAGGGGACTGCCTTATTGCTTCGTATGGGTCAACCATCTCCGAGGTGGACGAGATGCGGGTTGGGGCTACGGCCATCATCGTCTTTTGGTCGGCTGGGTGCGAAAGTTCGCTGGAGCGCCTGCGACAACTTGCGACGTGGCATGCAACCAGGGCTGACGAGTCGGCTCCCATCGAAATCTTGACGGTTCACTCCCCCAGATTCCCGGGCGACGAGGACGCTGAGCAGGCTGCCCTCACGATGGCCCGCACCCACATTCCGTTCCCAGCCGTGCATGACCCGGATTTCAAGACCTGGAGCCGCTACAACCCGGAGGGCTGGCCCGCGACCGTTGTGGTGGACGACGGCTCGGTGGTTGGGATCGACCATGGTCTGGCTCCGCTCTCGGCTGCGCTGAGCCAACTCGAGGAGCAGACGGGACAAGAACCGGTGACCGAGTTGGACCTACCGGCACCATATGGCAATCCCGCCCACCCCCCTCATCAAGGAAACGGCCTGTGCTTTCCCCAAGCCGTTGCCGTTGATGACGAGCGCATGCTGATCGCCGACACCGGAAACAATCGAGTCTTGTCCGGCCGCATACGCCCGGAGCTGTCGGTCTTCATGGTCGACGGAATCTACGAGGGGGTACGGCGGCCGACAGCCGTGGCACGATGGGGGCCGAACGGCATCGTCGTTGTCGAGGACAATCGGCAGCTCACTGTCATCGACCACGACACCGGGGCCCCAAAGGTGCTGTCCGACCAGTTCGTTCGGGCAGGGGGCCTCTGTGTCGATGCCGATGGTTCGCTAGTAATCACCGACGCCGCCGCCAATCGGTTGTTCCGGATGGTAGAGGCCGATTCGGATGGGTCATCAACCAGGTGGCTGCCGCTGCCGATTGCCGGCTCAGGCTTTCTGGGAGTTCGAGCAGGACGGGCCGACACGGCCCAGTTCGCACAACCTGTGGCTGTCGCCCGCAGCCACCGCGGCCTGGTTGTGGCTGATGCCGCCTCGAGTGGGATACGACTCTTGACCGACAGCGGAAAGGTCATGAACATCACCAGCGGTGACCTGTACAACTTCGGTCTGGTCGACGGCGCAGCCCACCGGGCGCTGCTGGAACGCCCCTCCGGACTATGCGTGCTGCCGGGCGGCAACGTGGTTATCGCCGACAGCGGCAACCACCATCTCCGCCTGCTTAACGGCCGACGGATCGAGACACTTCCGATCCAGGGTCTTCGCTACCCCATGGGGGTAGCGTCAGTCGATCGAGAATGGATTGCCGTGGCCGACACTCACAACCACCGGGTGGTCCTGGCCAACCCTCACCGCAACGTTGTCCGCGAGCTTCGGCTCGGCGGCTTGGTGGGTTCAGCCCGGCCAACCGACATCGGTGTCAGCCGACAGTCGGATCTGCTTGTCGGCGCTTAGTTCTCAAGCGAGCGGGCCAGCGGTCCGATGTCGGCCAGCTCATGTTCCCACGACTCAGGTTCGAAAGCCGGGACAAGCACAAACTTCGACAGGCCGCAGGATATGTAGGCCGATATCAATGCGGCGAGATTGTCGACCGTTGGCATGACCTCGGCCAAGTCGAGATCAGGATTGCGTTGCCTGAGGCGGGACACCAGCTGCTCCGGCAACTCGGAGTGGCGCCGGTACACGATCAGAGCGCCAAAGTGATCTCGGTCGATCGTGCGACCGTTGGCATCGGCTTCGGCGTCTATTGCCGCACATCCGGCCTCGGCCCGATCCGGAGTCACGAATGATGCCAACCATCCATCAGCTAATCGGCCGATCCGTCGCAGCTCCGAAGGGGCTTGACCACCAAGCCATACCTCAAGCGGTCTTTGTACCGGTTTCGGGCGAACTGTCACGCCGGACATGACAAACCTCTCGCCGCTGTGACTGACGTCGTCTTCGGTCCACAGTCTGCGCATCAGCGGCAGCGCCTCGTTGAACCAGGCGCTGCGATCACCCCGATCCACGCCGAAGGCTTGGTGTTCCGCCGAATTAGGGGCACCCAGCCCGAACGCAGGCAGGAGGCGCCCGTCGGACAGACGATCCAAACTGGCCAAAGACTTGGCCAGCACAACCGGGTTCCTGCCGGGCAAAACCATCACCGACATCCCGACCTTGAGCTTCTGCGTTCGGGCGATGGCGAACGACATCGCCACCAACGGATCCGGGCAGTCGCCCGTCACCCTCTCGGATAACCAAAGTGAGTCGAAGCCATGGCCTTCAAGCCCGTCGACCAACTCGGCGAACCTGCTGTGGCTCGATGTGACTCCGCTGGTTCCAAGTCCAAAACCGATACGAATCTTCATGCCCTCATCACACCACACTTCGATCTCCGGTACGCCGTCGGAGCTCACGAGCTGAGGGATGGGAATCCAGTGGAGTCGGACCGAGATCCCCGAACCTCTGACCGCTACCATCAAAGACTGTTGAATCAGACCACCCCCTTCCGACAAGAACTAGTGAAGGGACAGACGAGAAAACAACACCGTCTCGAAACAACAGGATGACCCGAAGCGGCTATCGTCATGTCGATTCTGACTGAGACAACATCCCACCACTAATACCGATCAGCCACCAGGCGCGATCGGACACAACAAATCGGGTTGGGCAAACCCGATCAGTCGGTAACGAGGACGCACCATGACGAGTGACAATCTGGGCGAACTGGCAGATCGAATTCGGCATTTGGCCCGAGTTCCCAACCTTCTGGTCGCCTGCGACTATGACGGCACGCTGGCCCCCCTGGTCGATGACCCGATGGAGGCTCGACCAAACCGGGATGGCGTCGCCGCCATGAGATCTCTGGCCGAGCAGGCAAACACCCATGTCACTGTGGTGTCGGGCCGCAGCCTGCGTGACCTGGCGGGGTTGTCCCGCCTGCCGGAAGAGATCCGCCTGGTCGGAAGCCACGGCAGTGAGTTCGACCTGGGATTCGCTTCCCAGCTGGCCGGAGAACAAGTCGAACAGCGTCAAATCGTGACCGCTGAAGTTCGGGCACTGGCCGAGAAATACAACGCCCGGTCAGAGGAAAAGCCGACCGGAGTTACCTTCCACTTCCGAGAACTCGATGAGGAAGCACGGGAATCGGCCCGGATGGAACTGGTGCGAGGACCGGCCGGTCACGACTGGGTTCACGTACGCAATGGTCACGACGTCATGGAGTTCTCAGTAATCGAGACATCCAAAGGGTCGGCACTGAACATCATCCGCCAGCAGGTCGGCGCCTCGGCGGTGATTTTCTTCGGTGACGACGTCACCGATGAAGACGGCTTTCGCACGCTCAGCGGACCGGACATCGGCGTGAAGGTGGGCGACGGGCCGACCGCCGCCCAGTACCGGATCTCAGGACCGGACACCGTGGCCAAGATCCTGGCTCTCCTGGCGGAGATTCGAGCCAAATGGCTTCGAGGCGAAGGACTGGTTCCGATCGAGGACCACTCGATGCTGTCGGATCTTCGGACCGCCGCCATCGTCAGTCCAGCGGCCTCCATCTCGTGGCTTTGCGTTCCCCGAATCGACTCGGCCGCCGTTTTCGCCTCTCTCTTGGGTGGGGAATCAGCCGGCCACTTCACCATCTCCGAGGGTGACGATCAGCAACCCCCTCAATCACAGGCCTACGCCGGCCAGACCATGATCTTGGAGTCTCGATTCTCGAGCTTCACCGTAACTGACTTCCTCGACAGCTCAAGTGGCCGCACCCGCCGTCTGGCCGGTCGGTCAGATCTGGTCCGCATCATCGAAGGCACCGGACGGGCCCGGATCGAGTTCGCCCCCAGACTGGACTTTGGTCGCGTACCGACGCAGCTGGAGCTGCGTGACGACGGCATCGTCGTTCAGGGCACCGCCGATCTTATGGTGCTACGGGCGCCCGGTATTCAGTGGGAGGTCAACCAGGACGGTCAGCATCAAACGGCCACCGGAATCTGCGACCTGGTCGGGGGAACGCCAATCACGCTTGAACTTCGAAGCGGAACCGGCACGCTCCGACCCGACGCCCGGTCCGAGCAGGACCGGCTCAATGACACCGCCCATTTCTGGTCGAACTGGAGCAACAAGCTTGAGCTGCCGACGCTCAAACGGGATCTTGTCAACCGCAGCGCACTGGTGCTCAAAGGCCTCTGTCACGGACCGACCGGGGCTATCCTCGCCGCCGCAACCACCAGCCTGCCCGAACACCTCGGAGGCGTCCGGAACTGGGACTACCGCTACTGTTGGCTGCGCGACGCCTCGCTGACCGCCACCTCACTGGTGAGGCTCGGTTCCAGAGCCGAAGCGATGGCTTTTCTCGACTGGGTGCTACAGCTCCTGGAGACCCGCACTGATCCCGAGCGCCTGGCCCCGCTGTACAACGTCACCGGGCGCCATCTCCCCCCAGAGGCCGAGATTGCCGTTCTGCCGGGATACGGCGGCAGCCGACCGGTACGAGTCGGCAATGGGGCTGACGGGCAGGTACAGCTCGATGTTTTCGGTCCCGTCGTCGATCTGGTTCACGTCCTGCTTGAGCACGGCGAGGCGCTGTCTTCCGAGCACTGGAGGCTGGTGGAGGCCATGGTGCTGGCTGTTTCCCGTCGGTGGCACGAACCGGATCACGGCATCTGGGAGATTCGCAAACCTCCGCGACAACACGTCTACTCCAAGCTGATGGGGTGGGTGACGGTGGATCGAGCGATCTCCATCGCCGAACAGTTCCTTGACCGTGAGCCCTCGGCATGGGTCGAGCTCCGCGATCAGATCGCCACCGACGTATTGGCCAACGGCTGGAGTGATCAGCTGAACACCTTCACCGCCGCCTACGGTTCGTCAGACGTTGACGCCTCGGTGCTGGCCATCGGCCTCTGGGGCCTGGTCGAACCCACCGATCCACGCTTCGTGGCCACCGTGGATGCCATCGAGCGCGAGCTTCGGGTAGGACCCACCGTCTACCGCTACCTGGAGGATGACGGGCTCCCGGGCCGCGAGGGAGGGTTCAACCTGATGACATCGTGGCTGATCGACGCTCTGTGGATGATCGGGCGTCGACAGGAAGCCAACGATCTTTTCGACGAGTACTGTGACCTGGTCGGCAGTACCGGCATTATGGCCGAGGAGTTCGATCCGGAGAGCCAGCGGGCCCTCGGCAATATCCCGCAGGCATACTCACATCTCGGGTTGATCAACAACGCCCTGAACCTGGAACGGCTTTAGCAGCCTGTACCTAGGCGAACGCCTCAGTTAGCCGGTCACCCGGCTGATTCAGGTGGCCTGTCACCCGGCTGATTCAAGACGCGACACTGCGTCCTCCCAGTCGGCCAGCAGCCGGTCGGCCTTGTTCTTCAGCTGCTCGTACTCACCCACCAGTTCATTCATACGGGGTTGATCTTGATAGACCTCGGGATCGGCCAGGAGTATCTCGATCTCCTTGATCCGTACGTCGGCGTCAGCTGACTTGCGCTCCAGTCGATTGACTTCTTTGCGCAGCTTGCGGGTGTCGACCCCTCCCCCGCCGGTCGTCCCTCTATCCGTCTTAAGTGACGAACCGTTGGATCCAGACGATGGGCGACCCTTCACCGTCTTTGCCCGCTTCGAAGTGGCGGCCGGCGCATTCGACTTCTTTGTTGACGAGCCGGGCTGACGATCAGGTTCAGTGTCGTCGGCTCCGGGAGACAGAAGCCGCTCATCCACCTCGGTGTGGTGGGTCACGGCGCCATTGCGAATCTCAACCAGCTGCTCGGCACAATTCCGAATCAAATGACGATCGTGGCTGACGATCAACACCGTCCCGGGGTACACCCGCAACGCGTCTTCGAGAACATCACAGCTTGGCAGATCCAAGTGGTTGGTCGGTTCGTCCAAGACCAACAAATTGACCGGGTCACACATGATCTCCGCCAACGCCAGACGGGTCCGTTCGCCGCCGGACAGGTCACCTACCAGCCGGTCGACCGCATCACCGGAGAATCCAAACGATCCCAGGACGGTGCGCATGTTCCTGTTCTTCGGCTGTTCCCCAACTTTGTGGCGGAACTCCTGCTCGACGGTCTTGGACAGGTCCAGCGCATCGACCTGATGCTGAGCGAA
>JAHDFR010000009.1:0-3837 GCA_020628065.1 Acidimicrobiales bacterium | reverse complement strand
CCGAAAGCCAAACGTAGATCGTCTTCCTGTGGGACCTGGATGCGTTCAAGTTTCTCCAGAGTTTTGATCCGGGATTGAACCTGACGGGCCTTGGTCGCCTTGTAGCGAAACCGTTCGATGAACCTCTCGACCCGTTCAATCTCCTTGGCCTGTCGAGCCGCGGCCGCTTCCAGCGAAGCCAGGCGTTCCTCCCGTGCGACCACGAACTCGGCGAAGCCTCCGACGTATTCAAGAGCCGACCCCCAGGCGACTTCCACTACCCGCTCAGCCACGGCATCAATGAAGTCGCGATCGTGAGAAACGAACAGAATGGCACCCGGCCAGTTACGAAGCTGATCTTCCAACCACGCCACCGAATCAACATCGAGATGGTTGGTCGGCTCGTCCAGCAGAAGACAATCGGGATTTTGCAATAACAGCCGGGCAAGGGCCGCCCGCATCTGCCAGCCACCGGACATGTCGCCCAATGGGGCGTCCATATCTGCCTCGGAGAATCCGAGGCCGGCAAGAATGCGGCGAGCTTCGGCTTCGAGCTGATAGCCGCCAAGTGTTTCGAACTGATCCTGAAGCTGCCCGTAGCGATCGACCGTCCGCTGATGGTCGGCTGCGCTGGAGTCACCCATCTGATCGGCGAGTGAGGCCAACTCCCGTTCGATGTCGAGGATTTCACCCGCTCCCCGCATGACCTCCTCCAGCACCGTCCCCGACCACGACTCGATGAGTTCTTGCGGGAGATAGCCGATCTTGAAGTCTTTTGGTCTTGAGACCTCTCCCTTGTCGGCGTGCTGCAGCCCGACAATGATCTCCAGGATGGTCGACTTGCCAACACCATTGCCCCCGATAAGGGCGATCCTGCGACCGGGTGACAGCCGAAACGTCACGTCGGTAAACAGAGTCCTTGATCCGTGAGACTTGGTTAGCCCGGAGACGGTAAGCACAGCAGTCAGGCTAACCGGCTTGCGGGCTATCGCTCCGGGGGTTTTAGGTCTGCCGACAGCAATCGATCGAGGACGACGGTCACTGTGCCGACCAACAAACCTGGGTCCACCGGACCCCACGTTCGGCTGTCGGTACCGGCTTCGGGGTTGTCGCTGTAGAGCGACAACCGTCCGTCGGGTTCAAGGCCGCCAACCCGCTTCACCACCATCAGGTCCTCGCCGTCCGATCGCAGAGGTTGCCGAGGGTGGATGGCCACCACAAGATCTCCGACCCGAGGAGAGCGGGACGGATCAACCAAGACAAACTCGCCGTCGGCCAGCGTGGGCGCCATCGACTGTCCGGCAACCCGGACACGCCGACGGCGAGCGCCGACCCATGACAGCAGTTCCCTTAGTACCCCGATCATTTAGATGAGGCGGGTGTTCCAGTACAGCGAGGCGACAGATGCCGCCTCAAGCCACAACGGTTGTTCAGCTGGCGGTGTACCAGGGGATGTCGCGGCCCTTGGTGGCCCAGAAGATGTTGTGGATGTTCTCGATCTGGGCCATCAGCTCATTGGCAGCGTCAAGGCTGACCGAGGTCTTGCAAGCTGAAGCCTGCTTGGCCGCATTCCAGAAGGTGGTGTGGAGGTCCGGATACTCCTCCAGGTGTGGCGGCTTGAAGTAGTCGTGCCAGAGAATGTTGAGCTCTCGCTTCACCTTCTCGGCTTCCTCTTCTTTGATGGCCACGAATCGGGAGTAGGTGTTGTGCGAGCCGTCGGCCGACATGTCCAGATCAAGCAGTTTCTTGGTCATCGACAACACGGCCTCACCGGCGATGCGGGCACTGGCCGGGTCGTAGACTCCACACGGTCCGTCGCAGTGGGCGGACGCCACCGGCGCCTGCTTCACAGAGTCGAGGGTTCGGAGCAAACGAGCTGACAGATTCATGGATCTTCTCCTGGCGAGCGCCTGATCGTCGAGTGGTTCGATGTAGCAGCGTAGCGGCGACGGACAGCTAGCGGCTAACTTTCGATCAACTGATGCATTCGATCAGCTCATCCACCAGTCATCACCACTGTGGGCTGCAGACCTCATGTTGATTGGACGCCGTCACCACCGGAGTCTCATAGAACCGCAAGCCACGATTGAAATCGGCCGTGGTCAGAGCGTCAACCATGATCTCCACCGCTAGAGAACCCATCGTTCCGGGTTTCTGGCACACGGTGCCCAATACGGCTCCGCTGCTGAGTAGCTCGACACCGGCTTCGTTGCCACCGATGCTGACAACGTCAACCGTCATGCCGAGATCATCCATGGTCTGAACACAGCCCGCCGTCATGGCATCGGACATCGAGAAGATGAGATCGATGTCACCGAGGGCCGCGAACTGTCGACAGGCCTCGGCGCCACCGCTATCGTTCCAGTCGCCTGGGATCGAGGCGACAACGTCGAAAGAAATCCCAAGGTCATCGAGTTCGGCCCGGAAACCCTCGCTTCGCATCACAGCGTTGGCCGTCCCCAGCTTGCCTTCAATGATTGCGATTCTGGCGACACTGTCACCGATGACGGAGGCGGCGAAACCCGCCGCTTTGCGACCCATGTCGACGTCGTCGTTGGTAACCAGCGCCACCGTGCCGGGATAGACAAACTGCGAACCGTAGTCCTCAACCGTGCCGACCTGATTGGCGACGGCGATTAGAGGCACTCCCTCCGCGGCGGCCAGCTCTGCAATCTCGACCGCCGCCCCACTATCCACCGGAGACAGGATGATCCCGTGAACCCCCTGCTCGATCAACCCGACGACATCAGCAAGCTGCTGCTCAGCGTCGTCAGCGGCGTCGGTGACGATTAGGTCAGCTCCAAGCGACTCGGCGCCGGACCGCGCTCCGGTCTCAAGTCCCTGAAAGAAGGTCCTGGACAGGCTTTGAACAGCCAGTCCGACAACGGGCCGCGATTCCAGCGGTTCAGTCGGTAATGCCGTACCCACCTGCTCGTCAACCTCGCTGTAGGCCTGCGACGCACGTTCATCAACCGGCGACCCGCAGGCCCCGGCCAACAAGGCCAGAGACATGCCTAGACAAATACTCCGACTTCTATTGGGCGTTTGGAGAGGCGAAGGGCGAGTAAGTTCGCGCACTGCGGCGTCTTCGACGCATAGGCCCGTCTGCTTAACCCCTTGGCCAACAAAGCTCAAGATCCTGCCCGCTCACACCGAGCAACCAGGGGTGAGGCGGTTACGGTCGATACTCAGCCTGAAACGGGCAGCCGGCGACCACATCGCCGAAACGCTGAGCGTCATCGCCATAGGCACGCTGGCGATAGGGATGACGACGAGTGTGCTTCTAGCCAATCTGCTGGCAGGCGGGGCCGAAGAGAGCATCAGGTGGGGTGAAGCCGACCAGGCGATACGGGAACTCGACGGCTTGGCGTCGCAGATGATCGCTAACGTCCGAAGAGCCTCCCCCGACGCTCCCGGAGGAGCGGATCTGCTCGACCGTCGACGCGACCGCTTCGTGGCACAGCGGGTTGCCACCCAAGCGGCGTTCGAGGCCGCCCTCCCGGCCCCGGACACCAAGGTGAATGCTCGATTCGACAAGCTCGAAACAGCCGTCTCGGCGATAGCGGCCACCGGTAGGCGGATGGCGGCGACAGCCGACGCCGACGAACGCCAACCGATGCTGGCCGAGGCCGAGGTTACCTACCAACTCGTTCGAGGAGACTTCGTCGTCCTGCGGGAGACCGTGAACGAGCAGCGACTCGAATCGGACGAGCAAGCTCAAGCTGCCGCTCAGACCTGGCTGCGAATACTTGTGGCCCTCGGTTTCGTTTCGCTGGTGATCGTTTCACTTGTCGTCCGCCTCGGACGGTCAGCCCGCCGGCGAGACAGGGACTTGCGAAATGAGCTTGCCGAGCAGGT
>JAHDFR010000356.1 GCA_020628065.1 Acidimicrobiales bacterium | reverse complement strand
ACTTCCACTGGAACGACTCGGCCCCGGCCCGGGTCACGGTGGATCGCCGGTAGCATCGCGGATCTTCGACCGCCGTTCGCAAGGTCGATGAGAACGTTCAGTGAGCCGCCATCAGTTCTGCTGGTGTGACGCCGGCGATTGGCCTCACGGCAACAGACGGCAGGTCATCCGCCGACCGGGCGATCGCCGGCGGACTCTGCTCTTGTTTCGAACCGACTAGTCCAGAAGGCCCTTGGCGGCGTCGGCGATGCTCCCGAGTCCGCCACCACTATCACCGTTGCCTCCGCCGAGGATGTCGCCGACACTGCCAAGAGCACCGTCCATCATTCCCTCGGCGTCGACGCCGAGAGCGCTTTTGACCTGACCGGCGATCGGGGCCGGTAGCACGCTGTCGAGCTTCTCCATCACGGCGAGCACGGCCAGTTTGGCCTTCATCTCGTCGATGCCAGCCTTGTCGGCAACCGTTCCGATTAGATCGTCCATTGAGATCTCCTTGTCTGTACCGGGCGCACGGCAAAACGGTGCTGGATGGCTCCGCATTCGCATCGCCCTGCCTAGCGAATCTCGTAGGCAGCTAGGAGCTTAGCTTGGCCTACCAGTTCGGAAGTGGAAGCCAGCACCGCTCCGACGGTCGGCGCCGAGCGGCCAGGTCGACCTCGCCTGATTGTCACTGTGATCTGGTGTCGTTTGGCGGTGTGTCCGGGCCGACGCGCACTCGACGTAGTTGATCGGATTCAATCAATCAACACGGCAGAGCTAGGCCCTGGACGCGTCCGGTCGGACTCAACCGAACTGGGTCGCCCCGACATAGCGTGGCGGCCGCGGGTTGAGCATTGTGGGAGACTGGTAAGTATGGCGTTCGGTCAATCTTCAGGTCCACCGGCGACGGCGAGGCAGGTCAGCGAGTTACTCGAACTTCTAGAAGTCGCTGGCCACTCCGACTTTCGCGATGCCCGGGGGCCGATGGGATTCACCCAACGTCAAGCCGGTGGCAAGTTCACCCGAGACGAAGCCGATGATTTCATCGAACAGCTACAGACCGAGTTGTATGGCGATGGACCTCCCGATGGTTCGAAGCCGCCGGATGCGAGCCGGGCAACGCCGACGCTTCCAAAAATCGTGAAGCGACCCACCCCAACCGCCGCCCCGAAGGCGAAACGTTCCAAGCCGAGCCCGACGCTCGCCGACGTTCCGGCCGAAGATCTTGCCTTCGAACTTCAACGCCGCGGTTGGGTCGTGCTCGAACCCTAAGCGCCTGCGGGGCCGAGGTCGTGGGCCGTGTCGCTTTCGATCGAATCTCCGGGTCCGAGCTTGAGCCGCTGGACTTGTCCGCTCGACACGGCAGGATGAGTGGATGGCAGACGAGCACGAAGCGATCAACATCGACGTCAAACGCGACGAGGGGGTCACTATCGAGTTCGCCGATGGGCGCATCGCCCGGTTCTCGATTATGGAACTCCGCCTTGGCTGCCCGTGTGCGACGTGCCGCAGTCTACGCGATCGAGACGAGGCGGTCTGGCCGCGACCCAACAGTCCGAAACCACTGCGTATCAGCGACGCTGAGCTTCATGGTGCCTGGGGTCTGCGCATCATCTGGAACGACGATCATTCGACGGGAATCTTTCCCTTTGACACGCTACGAACCTGGTCTGATGATTAGCGCCGCCACGCCTGATCACTGGTTGGCATCAAGCCACTCGGATGCCGGTTCGGCGGTGGCGTCGAGACGGCTAGCTGTAGCCCCAAGCCAAGTGTCGAAAATGGACTATCGGCAGTTCCGATTAGTGCGCTGAGCCCCTGAGATCGGTCAACTGGACCAAACATCGGGTCCCGCTCATTAGAGCAAACCGTGACAACGACGCATCGGGTGGATTCACTCACAAAACGCTGATGGCAGCGGGAACGAATCTCCAGGAGTCAATCTGAATCGGCGGTATTACTGGTGGAGCTGAGGG
>JAHDFR010000355.1 GCA_020628065.1 Acidimicrobiales bacterium | reverse complement strand
GGCTTACCCGAATGGGCGCACACCATCGGGAAGTCGCCGACGACAAATCGATCGAGCCTGGTCACATACTTCACTTACGCCAGTATTACACCCAGTCAGCTCTCGACCGCACCGTGTCCCCCCAACAAGCGGGGGACGTGCCGCGTCCAGCCGAAGCGGTGTCATTTCAAGTAGCGAAAGGCGCGTGAGCTCGACGGGAGCACTCTCGGCACTGATGTGGAGCCAGTTAGCCCTCAGCCCTCTCCGGGACCAGTGAGCTGGTACCGTATTTAGGTCCGGTTCTATGCGAGTTGGGGTTGTTGGTTGGTCCAGGTCCGATGGTAGTCGGCTGGGGTTTGCCCGTTGTGGGCGGAGTGGGGTCGGTTGGTGTTGTAGTCGATGCGCCAGTCCTCGATCAGCACCTTAGCTTCGAGGAGCGAGTCGAAGTACCAGCGGTTCAACAACTCGTCGCGTAGCCGCGAGTTGAACGACTCGATCCAGGCGTTCTGCCACGGTGACCCAGGATCAATGAACACCGTGCCAACACCGGCCTCGGTGCACCAGTCAACCACAGCGTGAGCGACAAACTCCGGCCCGTTATCAAAGCGGACATAGGCCGGTGACCCACCTCGCTCAATGCTGAGGCAGGCCAGAGTGGCGACCACCTGATCGGCGTCGATGGAGTGATCAACCACAATGGCCATGCACTCCCGGGTGAACTCATCGATCACGTTCAACAGTTTCACCTGCCGCCCATCGATCGTTCGGTCGAACTGGAAGTCCAACGCCCACAAGGCGTTCGGCCGGATTGGGGACATCGCCCCGACATGAGTGCCGACCCCCATGAGCCGTTTTCGTTTCCTCTTGGTTGGGACTTGGAGGCCTTCGTCACGCCACAAACGACGCACTCGCTTGTTGTTCACGGCCCAACCCTCAGCCCGCAGACCGGTTGCTGCTCGACGCCATCCCCACCTCGGTCGACGGCGAGCAAAGACCCGTAGCCATTCTCGGAGTTGTTCCTCATCGGACGGTGCTGGACGAGGTTTGTAGCGTTGCACCGATCGGTGTTGACCAATCGTGCGGCACGCTCGACGTTGAGAGACCCCGAACTCGCGTTGCAGATCATCAACCACGATCCGCCTGCGGCCCGGGGTCACCATTTTTTCTCGGCCACGAACTTCAACATCGCCTTATCCAACTCGGCCTCGGCCAACAGTTTCTTCAACTGCTCATTCTCGGCCTTGAGCCGCTGCAATTCTTTGGCGTCATCGGTGGTCATCCCGCCATATCGGTTCAACCAGCGGTGCCAGGTCGACTCCGCGATATCGAACTGGCGGCAAACATCAGCCAGCTCCATACCGCCGGCCAACAAACGTTGACCCTCAGTAACCTTGCGGATGATCTGTTCAGGCGTGTGCCTTCGTCGAGCCACGTGAATATTCCTTTCCACCCACCAGTCTCTGGCAGGCAATCAGAACTCACAAGACCGGACCGAAATCAGGGGCTCAGCGCAAGGGCAGCTGGAGCCGATCCCACAGCACCCAGCTGGCCCTTGCAAATCGCAACGACGTCTATTTGCCTATAGCGCGTAGCAACGCCAGCCATCGCTCCCATAGTCGCACTTATGAAGCACAGGATCCCAGTCACCGCAATCGTGGTCTGGGAACATCTTTTTCGTGTCCTCCAGATTGTGGGTGAGTGATCTGAAGTCACACTTGCTGCTGGCGGACTTGACTGTTCCGCGGAATGTGTCGTTTGCTGGCCCTGTCGGGATAGGCGGCTTCGAACCTTTGAGTGCCTCCCCAACGTTGCCATACGCGACGTTGTTGTCCCTGTCCAAAGTAAGCCCGTTGCCCTGTTCAGGCTTATTGAGTGCAACGACGTTGTCTGACGGCGGGTTTTTGTTTGGGTCACTGGGCGGGCCATGTCCCGTGTCATTGTTTCTTGCACAGGTTCGGGTTTGATACCTGAATCAGG
>JAHDFR010000131.1 GCA_020628065.1 Acidimicrobiales bacterium | reverse complement strand
CCGGTTGACCGCCGTTCTCGGCGTAGGTAGCGAAAAACACGTCCTGCAGGGTCAACGGTTCGCTGGTCAGATCGACGACGTGAAATCGGCCGACCGCCTTGATCAGCTCGTCCATGGACCCGACCACGTCGATCTCAACCGCGATCGTCTCGCCGTCAGGTTCGGTGGCCGGATGCTGCCCGGAAAGAACCGACAACGGGCGAAGAGCCTGTACCGACGGCACATCCCGCAGTTGGTCAAGCGCTCTATCGATTGATGAGACACCGGCCAGCGTTGCCGCAACTCGACGCCGGGCCTGAGCTCGTAGGTCGGCCACCGTTTCGGTGCGGGTGAGGCGTCCGGCCACCACCATTCCCACCCGATGGCAGATGTCTTCCACCTCGGCCAGCACGTGGGACGACAGAAAGACCGTCGCCCCTTCACTCGATCGTTCGTGAACCAACTCTCCAAAGGCTCGACGGACAATAGGATCAAGACCGCTTGTCGGTTCGTCCAGGACCAACAGATCGGGCCGATGCATCATGGCCTGAATAATCGACACTTTCTGTTGGTTACCGGTCGATAGCGTGCCGATACGGCGAGTGGTGTCGAGTTGGAGCCGCTCGGCCAGGTCACCCACGGTGTCAGAGTCAAAATCTCCCCGAATCCGACCCAACCACTGGAAGAGATCCCACGGCGTCAACCGCTCGAAGGTAGGGAACCGGCCGGCCACATAACCGACGCGTCGCTTGACCTCAATTGGCGACGCCTGAGCGTCACGGCCGAACAGTCTTGCCGTGCCCGACGTCGGCCGAATCATGTCGAGCAGAAGCCGAATAGTGGTGGTCTTCCCCGAACCGTTCGGCCCGATGAACCCAAACACCTCACCGGCCGGCACTTCAAGATTCAAGTCGGCGATACCGAGGTGACGGCCGTACCACTTGGTCAGCCCAACCGTTTGTATGGCCGGTGGCCTGGCCAAGACGTCAGACGCCACCGAGGACAGCAAGTTGTGGCCCCAGCCACCGTCAGCGGTCGACCGAGGAGACGTCATGGCTCCGACCAGATTCTCGAAACCGCCATGACCATGTCCTCCTTCGACATGCGGGTGATGTGTCTTTGCGTCACTGTTTGATCGTGCCGGACGGCCTCCACCTGGGCCAGGGCCGGAAGTCCCGGACCCCGGCAAACAACACAACAGCCGCATGAGTCGGCAAAGGACTTTGGCCCCTGTTGTCGCCTGCCCAATCAACGAACAGTGGGAGACAAGGCGAAAACGTCATCACGGGAACAGGAGAGCATCATGCCTGACGGGCGAGTACAGCGAATCGACGAGGAGCGGGACACCGCCTACATCATCCGGAGCAGACGGCTCTACCCCGCACTGATCTCCGAGCTGGAGATCAAAGCCAGAGTGGCTGGAGCCCGGGTGCGATTCGACGTGGCCCGGCAAAACGGTGTGGAATCGGCGACCAACGTACGCCTTCGTCACGGAACTCGAACCGGAAGGCGACAACGACGATTCGGGGACTTGACCGGAGCCAAACGGCCGGGCGCCAAGATCACCACAGCGTCCGCCGACCGCTACGGCGTCGATGTGACCACTCAGCCCACCAAAGTGGCCGAGACCTGGTTGAAAGCGCTGGCCGGCAACGACCTGGACGGAGCCCTCAATCTCTACCTACCTGACGCTGTCCTCCACACCTCGGGCGGCACGTTCACCGGCCGTCGGGCATTGGCCGCTCAAATTGAAACGGCCGACCTGCCACATCTCGTCTCGGCGGAAACCACCGTCTCAGCTCACGACCAAAACATCCACATTCGGGCGGGAGGCCGGAGAAGCTCCGGCGACGTTTGGTTCACCGTCCGCAAAGGCTCCATCGCCGAACAGTGGATCGGTGTCCGGCCCGGGCAGTCCGATCGACCGTCGCCAGATGTCGACGATGTGGCCGAACACCCAATGGTGCGGCTGGTCACCGGGGCCGACGTGCCGGGCGAAGCCGCCAGCTACGCCCGAGCCAAGATGGGCAAGGTGCTTGAAAGAGTCGGCCGTCGAGTCCTTTTCGCCCAGGTCAAGCTGAGCGGCGAGCAACTCGGTGGCGGGGCACCGACGATGGTGGCGGAAACCACGGTGGAGTGGCCTCGGATGCTCCTTCGTGCCCACGCCGACGGATCAAGCTACACCGAAGCGATCGACTCGGCCATGGCCAGACTGACCACTCGGCTGGACCACCGCACCCATGACAACCGAACCCACAGTGACACCATCCGGGTCCCGGACGCCTGGCAACGACCCGGCCTGACCAACCGGACCTCCCGAAGACTGGATTCGGCCGAACAGGAGCGGATCCTGGTTCGGCACAAGTCGTTCTCCCCCGAAGAGGTGACAGTCGACGAAGCCGCCTGGGACATGCTCCTACTCGACTACGACTTCTTTCTCTTCACCGACTTGGCGACCGGTCAGGACTCACTGCTGGAACGCACCGACGAAGGCCTACTGACGCTTCGCAACCAGACCGGCACGAGTGACGAACCCCCCTCGCCGGTAAACGACGTCAAGTTCATTGACCGGTCGGCGCCTTACCAAACCGTCAGCGAAGCGATAGATCTACTCGACCAGGCCGGTCTGCCGAGGCTGTTCTTCACCAACACCACCACCGACCGGGGCAACGTGCTCTACCACCGTCTCGACGGCAACTACGGCCTGATAACGCCGGCCAACGACGACTCCGATCTGTAGTCGTCAGATCCACACAAAACACGCAGAAAGAGAATGACACCATGGTCACCAACTACATCGAACGTCATGATCACCTGGCAGCAGGCTTCAAGCGACTGGGCGAAGCCAATCCAGAGGTGATGTCCGGCTTCGGGCAGATCCATCGGGCGGCCGCCGGCGACGGAGCACTACCGGCCAAAGTTAAAGAGTTGATCGCTCTGGCCATCTCCATCACCAGCCATTGCGACGGCTGCATTTCGTTTCACACCCACGACGCTCTGAAAGCGGGAGCAACCAGGGAAGAGATCGCCGAAGCAATCGGCGTGGCGATCCTGATGGGAGGCGGGCCGGCCGTGGTGTACGGGTCTGACGCTCTGGACGCCGTCGACCAATTCCAGCAGTCAGCCAACGGGGACAGCGCACCCTAGGCGACAGCGCTCGGCGATGACCCTCGGCGTCATCTCAGGACTTAAGACCCTGGTTCAAAACTGACCGCTTTCCTAACGTAACCGTCAGGGAACAAGGAGAGCTTTCAATGGCATCAGGAACGCACACAGAGTCCGCGATAATCACCCCTGACGCCGGTCTCGACCGGCAAGACAGCAACACCGATGGTGGCGGCGGCCTTAACCGAACCATCACGTTGCCGTGGCTCGTCTTCTACGGCGTTGGTGTCACCGTCGGCGCAGGCATCTTCGCCCTGGTCGGCGAAATCGTCGGCATCGCCGGTCGGAACGCCCCGCTGTCGTTCATGACCGCCGGCGCCATCGCCGCTGTCACCGCCCTGTGCTACACCCGTCTCATAGCCCTATACCCCAAGGCCGGGGGCGAAGCGGTATACGCCAACCGCGGGCTCGGTGCTTGGGCCGGTCGCCTCGCCGGTTTGGGCGTGGTGGCCACCGGAACTATTTCCAGCGCCGCCATCGCCGTGGCTTTCGCCGGCTACCTACGGGAGCTGGTGGCCGTGCCGGCCGTCCTCATTTCAGTCGGGTTGGTGGTCGTCCTGGCCGCAGTGGCCGCACGGGGGGTGCGCGAAAGTGTCGTCCTGGCTGCGGCCATAACCGCTCTGGAGGTCGGCACGCTGGCGGTGGTGATTGCTTTCGGTCTTCCGCTGCTGGGTGACATTGACGCCGTCGTTTCCGCCTTCACTCCCGACCTCAGCGATTCAGCTCTCGGCTGGTCACCCATCCTGGCCGGGGCGGTGGTGGCCTTCTTTGCTTTCGTAGGCTTCGAAGACATCGCCAACATGGCCGAAGAGACGGTGGACGCCAAACGAACCGGCCCGCTGGCCATCATCATCACCCTGGTGGTGACCATCACGCTGTACGTGCTGATTTCCACTGTGGCCGCCCTCATCCCCAACCAGGCCGAATTTGCCGTATCCGAGGCCCCGATGGCCACGCTGTTCACCGAGCTGAGCGGACGTGACGGCCGCATCGTGTCGGTCATCGCCGTGACCGCAATGTTGAACGGTGTCCTTGTTCAGATTGTGATGGCCGCCCGCATGCTGTTCGGCATGGCCGGTGAAGGACTGGCCCCGTCCGCCCTGGCCGCCGTACACCCGGTTCGTCAAACCCCGGTGCGGGCCACGATGCTTGTGGCCGGTGTCATCGTCGTTCTGGCCGCCTTCTTCCCGCTGGTACTGCTGGCCAGGGCCACCAGCCTGGTGATCCTCACCGTGTTCACGCTGGTCGACTTGTCGCTGTTCATGTTGGGCAGCAGGGAGCACCGGGCCACCGTGGGCCGGTGGCGTTGGGTTGGACTGCTCGGAGCGGCGATGGCCGCCTCGCTGGCGGTCTGGGAAGTCGTCAACTGGTAGCAATCGAGTGAATACCCGTCCGCAAATCAGGTCTTTGTGCCCTAGAGCGCATCCGTCCCGGAGGCGACACTCAGAACATGACTACCTCTGAAGACATCAAGCCGACCGAAGCCGACAGCGATGGCACACCGACCACGGTGGTGGTCGGACTGGACGGCTCGGACGAGTCGTTGCACGCTCTCAGCTGGGCCGAGGCAGTCATACCGGACCCGAAGAAGATTGTTCCGGTGGTGGCCTACGATCTGCCGAACCCGTTCATGGAACCGGCACTGGGCGCGCTCCCGGTCAACCCTGCCGTCTTCGAGGAAGCGGCACGGGCTCAGCTCAACACAACTCTTGCCGACAGACCGGAACTGCTTGAAGCGGCCCGGGTTGAAATGGGTCACGCCGGTAGCATTCTGTGCCGCCTGGCCGCCGGTGCCGACCTCCTGATTGTCGGAACGAGAGGCCGGGGAGGTTTGGCATCAACGTTGCTGGGCTCAACCAGCAGCTTCTGTGTGAAGCGATCGACCGTACCGGTTGCCATTGTGCCGGCCGACACCGACATCAACGGGCCCATCACATCAGCCGTGGTCGGCGTGGACGGATCGGCCAACGCCGACGCCGCTCTGCGTTGGGCGGTCGACAACACCGCAGCCGGCGGCACCGTCCATGCCGTAACAGCGATCTCCAATTCGTCGTACTCCGACAGCGGATACGGCCCTACGGCCGCCGCTGTCGAACACCAACTTCGTGAAGTGGTTCGGGATGCCGTCAACCGGCTGGGCGGCGACGAAGCCTCACGGTCGGTGTCGATTGAATCCCACACCCGCCAAACCGATGCCCGAATCGCCCTCGACCAAATCACTTCGGAGACCGGGGCCGACCTCATCGTCATCGGGGCCAGAGGGACGGGAGGCCTCAAATATCTGATCCTCGGCTCCGTGGCCTCAGCCCTGGTCCACCACCCGACAACGACAACCGTTGTCGTTCCAGCCGCTACCTCTGACCACGGAGACGCATGACATGCCCTATGTAGATGAACACTCCGGCCTTGAAGTCATCCCGCTGGCCGAATGTGTACGCCTCCTCGATGTGCAGGAGGTCGGCCGCATAGCCTTCATCAACAACGACACCATCCAGCTCTACCCGGTCAACTACGCCTGGGACGGCGAAGGCATCATCTTTCGGGTGCAGCCGGACAGCGTATTGGCTAAGTCACAGGCCACCGGAGGTTCGGAAATCATCATCGAAGTCGACCGCTTCGATGATCGAACCAAAACCGCATGGAGCCTTATCGCCCGGGGAACACCGCACGCCGTCGACCCGGAAAAGTCTCCCGAGATGTCAGCCCGGCTGGCCCGGCTGTCGCTGTATCCGTGGGCCGATGGGGAACGCTCATCGTGGTACCGGCTCATTCCCGCCCCGCTGACCGGGCGACGCATCGCCTGATCGACCGCTCACCGTCCCCAGACCGTTCAGACGAAAAGGAAGGACGCCACAGCATGGTTGCGGTGTGGGCCGTCACGTTGGTGGCCGCCGTAGTTGGGACATCACTGGCCAGCCGCCGGGCGGTTGCCGTCGCGTTGCGGGTGACCCGACGTTGTCAAGGTTTCGCCGGAGTTCCTGAGTTTGTTGGAAGCTTCTATCAGACGCCGCTGAGAGTGTCCTTGGTCGGCTGTACCACCCGGCCAAGATGGTCCAATCGGGAACCGCACTTTTGGCAGACAATAGTGTCGCCGGTTCGTGTCAGCGGCCGACCGGTCGTATCCTCAGGCGGTAGGAAGCGGGCCAGGGCCGGAACAGTCAGCGTGAGAGCAGCAACCACAATGCTTTCCACACCGATCAGGCGCATGATCCAGTCGTCGTTGAACTCGAACCAGACCGCCGCCACCACGGTGACAACCAGCAGCCCGGTTGCCACTAGGTGAGCAAGCCGAAGCGGCTCAAACGGTGAACGGAGTGACGGCAGGGCCAGCAGGCCGACCAACGTGGCTCCTGAAGCCACGACGGCCAGCGTGACCAGCAACTTCCACCACAGGTCGCCGCCGGGCTCAGACCATACGATCACGATCATCAACCCGAACCCGGTGGCGGCGGCGACGGCAGCCACCACCGGTATCGGCCAGAGCAGCCGTCGAGCCAGCGGAGCCCCGTTTACGAGAACCCCGAGCATGGCTCCCGACACACAGAAGCTTGTGGCCAGAACCTTGCCCTGGGTTGAACCAAAGTCGTCGGACAGCAGCGCCCAGATTCCCAGCACGGCATTGACGGCCACCGACACCAAAAAGGCGTTGAGGAGGTACCGGCTTCTCACTTCTCTTCCCGGCCAATGGTCGCCGCCGCGTGCTCAACCGTCTCTCGCATGTCGGCCAGCATTCGGCCAACATCGGACCGGAGATCAGCGACAGTACGCCGGGCGTCTTCAGCCACCTCCCGGAGATCGTCGAGCACGGTGTCCCTGACGCTCTCAAGTCGTTTGGCCACCGATTCCAGCTCGTCGTGAGCGTCCATTGAAGCCAGTCCACCCTGCAACCGCAGACGGTCGACTCTTGCCCGCCAGACCCGGACCTGACGGTCCAAGGCTTCGGCGTAGTTCGCCGGCTCGGTGGCCAGCGCCGCCGTCAGGTCGGCTTCGACCGTGTCCACCGCCGCCCCGAGATCTTCGACGGCGTTCAGCGTGCCGACCTCCACCTCATCCCAACCTTGGATCTGTTCAGCCAAGTCGTCACAGCGGACGAGCAGCAGGTTGACCCGCCCGGTCAGTTCGTCGGCCGGGCCTCCGTCCCCCAGTTCACCCTGAATCCGAGTCAGGCGACCTTCGGTGAGCCGGACCCTGGCCAGCAGTCGATCGTGGGTCGAGTGTCGAGATGTCGTAGTCACGACTTCATCGTTCTTCGTCCGGTCACCGGGAAACAGAGCACAAAGTCCTCAGCCCCCAGCAGCGCCCGTATCGGTTCCATGACCAGGTCTTTGGCCAATACGGCCAAAAGCCACTACCCACGGTGGTTCGGATCATCGAGGCTTCCAGTAACGCCACATCCGACAGCGGGTCTGGTGAAACCACTACCTGAGGGGTACATGATGAACAGCCACAAGCAACCAAGCTCAGAACGACGCCGGTCGATTCCCCGACCGCGATGGACGGTGGGTTTCCTGCTCACCATTCTTTTGATGTTGATGCCCACCGCGGCTTTGGCCCAGCAGGAGGTGGAGCTGGACGGGAAACTTCGTACCGGCGATGAGATCAAGATCTCAGCCGATGAGACCTTCGAAGGCAACCTCTACCTCTTCGCCGGTCTAATCGACATAGACGGAACGGTTGATGGCGATGTGATTGCCGGAGGCGGGCAGATCGCAGTCAACGGAACAATCACCGGTGACCTGCTGGTATTCGGCGGGCAGGTCGACGTTTCCGGCGACGTCGAGGGCGACGTCCGCTTCATCGGAGGCGAACTCGGCACATCGGGCGACGTGGGAGGAGACCTCGCCATGTTCGCCGGAAGCGGCACCATCGAAGGCAACGTCGGCTCCGACCTTCTCTTCGGTGTTGGTCAGATGAGCGTAGCCGGAGACGTGGAAGGCGGTGTCTACGGTGCAGGCGGTGACTACAGCCGCTCCGGATCGATCAGCGGTTCATAGTGGCAGCAGCTCTGCTGCTGCTCATGCACCGGCCACTCAATCGGATCGTCGATGAGGTGCGGAGCAATCCACTTCAGTGCCTGCTGTATGGCCTGTTGGCCCTGGTGGCATTGATCTTTGCCGCCATCGCCGCTCTCGTAGCCGGAATCGCGTTCTCGATTGGCCTGGCCGCCGTTGGTCTTGATCTTTTGGTTGGAACCTACTGGCTGACATTGGTCGCTGTAGCGCTGGTGGCAGCCGCTGCAGTCTTTCTCATCGCCGTCTTCTTGGCGCCAATAGCCGTTGCCCTGGCCGCCACCGAGATGACCGTCGGTCGCGATGCCGACATGTGGATCCGCCTGCTGGTCCTGGTAGTCGGCCTGCTGGTCTACACCGCCATCGCTGCGGTGCCGGTACTCGGCGGTCTACTCACCTTCTTGGCCTTCCTGCTCGCACTGGGGGCCATCGCCCTGCGGATTCGAGGCGGCAACCCGGTACGCGCCGATCGACCGACGGCCGGCGTGGACATCCAGGTGACAGGCCAAGTGTAGTTTCCACCCGTACTGCGCCGGCCCCTCGGGTTGGCCCGTTTCTGACGTTCGGGCCAACCCCGGGGCCGGTCACAGTAGATGACAGTGTTGTCGACTCAACCAAAACCGGGCGGAAGACCTGCTATCGGCAGCGTTCAGTCACCACCATCGGTTCCAGCGCTTCGACATCGCCTGGCGAACAAAGCCCGGTGCCGGGAGTCATCACCGTTGCCGTCCCGGCGGCGATCCCGAACTCGGCGGCCGCCGGAAGCGACAGGCCTCGAGCCAGGCCGACGGCTATACCAGCCACCATCGAGTCACCGGCACCGATGGCGCTTTCCACCTTGACCGTCGGAGCCCTAAGGCGAAGAGGTTCGGAGTCGGCCGACAACAGAAACGCACCGCCGGCACCGATGGAAACCACCAGTGCCCCAGCCGAGGATTGCTCGAACACATCGACGGCGGCGGCGAGAACATCGGCCTCGCTGGCAAGGGTTTGACCAACGACGCTTTGAAGTTCTCTGGCACTGGGTTTCACCAGCGCCGCCGGAGAGTTCAGGGCTTCGATAAGGCCGGGACCCGAGGTGTCGACAATCACGGGGTACGGCTGCAAACTGTTCACCAACTCGTCGATCACACCAGGTCTGGTTCCCGGTGGCACACTGCCGGAAATCACCACCGTGACCGCAGTTGCCGGGTGCCGGTCAATTGCCTCCGTGGCCGATCGGGCGACCAGATCAACAGTGGCCTCCTCAAGCTCCGGACCCGGCGTGACAAACCGGTACTGCTGACCCGTCGACCGTTCGGCCACAGCGAAACACTCTCTGGTCTCACCGGACTGCTCGACCGCAACAACCGGGATGCCCTCATCTTCGATAAGCCCAACCAGCTGCGTTCCCACCGAGCCGCCGACGACAACAATGGCCGTGGCGTCAATACCGAGACGGCTGGCCACTCGAGCCACATTGACCCCACCTCCACCGGCCTCCCGCCGGGCCGGCTCACATCGCAGTTTGTGGACCGGCGACACCACCTCGGCCGAAGTCGAGACGTCGAGCGCCGGGTTCAACGTGACGGTGACAACCCGACTCACCTCAGCACTCACGACTCGCTGTGACCAGGTTGACGCCCCGATCCGCCGGCGGGCTCAAGCGCAGTAAGGATGTCGGCTAGTAGCGAGCTGGCTCCGAACCGCACGGTGTCAGGCGTGATCCAATCAGGCCCCATAACCGCCCGGGCCAGCGTCACATAGCCCAATGCCTGATCCACGGTTCTGATGCCGCCCGACAGCTTCAAACCAACCGGCCGCGATCCAGCTGGCTCATGTTGACGGATCACGTCCAGCAGGATCCGGGCCGCCTCCGGCGTCGCCGATCGGCCTGTCTTGCCGGTTGAAGTCTTGAGGAAGTCGGCACCGCCGGACAGCGCTTCCAGGGCCGCCCGCCGAATAGAACCAGGATCGTCAAGTTCGCCCGTCTCAAGGATTGCCTTCACAACCACGGCGTCACCCACTGTCTCCCTGGTGGCGGCCACCAACCTGTGAACGACATCGTCGTCTCCAGCCACCAAAGACCGCCAGGGAACGACAACATCGATCTCGCCGGCACCGGCTTCAACCGAACCGCCCGCCTCGACAGCCGCCCCGGTCGGGTCATCTGCACCGTCAGGAAAGTTGGCTACAGCGGCGACGGGGATACCGGACCCGGACAGCCGCTCAACAGCTTCGGCCACAAATCGTGGCCACACACAGACCGCAGCCACCGGACCATGATTAGTCGTCGCCGAGCGACACAACCGGTCGATGTCTTCGGTCTGGTCGTCGTCACCCAGGCTGGTCAAGTCAAGCAACGACAGCAAACGGGCCGTGTCCTCCGCTCGGTGGTCGCCGTCTCGGGGCTGGGAATTCACATCGGCTCCTGCCGTCACAAACGATTGAAGAAGAGACGCTAGTAACAGTAGAGCGTCTTGTCGTCGACGTGAGAGATGACATCTGTGAGATCTGCGGGTCCGTTACCCACGGATCTGACCATGATCTGAACCGGCCGCCCGGTGCCAGAGTCTATGGTCCTGATCGCTGAGCCGGTCTGTGACGTTGGCCCCTAGTGGGTCCCGGCCCTGTCAATCACAATCCAACTGGCGCACCTGGATGCACGCTCTAACTCGTG
Organism: Acidimicrobiales bacterium; assembly: GCA_020628065.1. Lineage (GTDB taxonomy): Bacteria > Actinomycetota > Acidimicrobiia > Acidimicrobiales > SZUA-35 > JAHELU01. Next base: position 1,545 of record JAHDFR010000131.1, on the reverse strand, counting down.
CACTGGGGTGCACGCCGATCTGATTGACCGAGGAGGCACACAATGTCCGCTTACCCAACCGAATCCAACGTGGTCGTCGGCGTAGACGGTTCACCCGAATCCAATCATGCTCTGGCGTGGGCGGTCGCCCGGGCAGAACGACTCGGTCACGTCCAGCCCGTGACCGCCTGGCAATACCCGTGGTGGGCCTTCGTCCCGGCCGGCACGGGAACTGTCATGCCTCCGACCGATGAACAGATGGCCGACATGGCCAACCGGGTGATCGAACACTCGCTGGTCGGCATCGATCGATCCGATCTACTCGAGCCTGTCGTTGTGCACGGCATCGCCGGATCGGTTCTTGTGTCCGTCAGTGAGGGAGCCGATCTACTGGTGATCGGGTCTCGTGGCCGTGGGGCGGTGGCGGCCGGATTACTCGGTTCGGTAAGTTCGCTGTGTGCCAAGAAAGCGACTGTCCCGGTGGCCGTTGTTCCGTCGGATGTCCCGATCGAGGATCGTTTCAACAAGGTCGTTGTCGGCCACGACGGATCGGCAGCCGCCGACAAAGCGCTTGAGTGGGCGGCCCGACACACCGCCGACGATGCTGACATTGTGGTTGTCAACGCCTGGGACCCAAGCAGCGCCATCACCGCCCAGGTCGCCGCGCTGTCACTCGAACAACTACAAGCCGAGTCGGAGGCCACCGCCCAAAAGGCAATCAGCCAACTGTTATCGCAGCCCGACTTCGCCCAGCGCAACGTCACCGCGGTATCCGAATCAGGGGACCCAAGACAGGTTCTGCGAACTCACGCCCGTCGATGCGACATGTTGATCATCGGTCACCGGGGCCACGGCGGGCTCAGCCACCTTCTACTCGGCTCGGTCGCCACCGCACTGGTTCACCACCCGGTAACGGCCACCGTGATCGTTCGGTGATGTCGTCACAGCTCCCGGTAGAGGCACAACAGTTGAAGCTGGTTGTGGTGGCCTTGCTGACGACAGCCGCCCTAGCGGTGTCCTGCGGATCATCTGGCGACACGGCGGCTACATCCACGTCAACCCGAGTCGATGACACCACAACCCAACCGTCAACAACCGGTGGGACGGGTACCGACACTACAACGCCAACCACCGGCACCACAGCCTCCAGTCACAGCAGCTCAGACAATGCAGACGGAGAAGCGACGATCGAGGTGTTTTTCAACATCGACGATCCGGACGAATGCGCCGCCGTCGAGGGGTATCCGAGAACAGCTCCGTTCGGGGTGAACGCCATCGATCACGCCTTCGACCAGCTGGTGAGTGGACCGACCGCCGACGACACCGGCGCCTCCTCCTTCTTCTCGTCCGACACAAAAGCGATGGTGCGCTCGGCAACGTTGACGGACGGGCAACTGGTTGTTGACTTCGCCGACGTTCGATCTGTTCTGGGACCGGCCGGCGCCACCACCAGCTGCGGATCGGCCGCTCTGCTCGCTCAACTGAACGCCACGGCGTTTCAGTTCGAAGAGGTCGACGCTGTTCGCTACGAGATCAACGGAAGCTGCACCGTCTTTGGCCAGTGGT
>JAHDFR010000354.1 GCA_020628065.1 Acidimicrobiales bacterium | reverse complement strand
ACAAGAGGCAAGGCATCGGGCCGCTCCGTCCGGGGCGATCTGCCGGAGGCCTTGGTGGCAGCACTGACCGTCGATCTGGCTAGGTGGTCGACAGATCGGCAATGAGACGCTTGATTCGCGACTCGTCTGCCACTCTGTCAAGTGGTGCGTCTGAGGCGCGGATGGCGGCGAGAATCTCTTGGTGCCGTCGGCCGAGCTTCGGCTCGATCCGCTCCATGAGCAATGTGAACTTCTCCCGCGGCAGAGGCATCTGCAGCCGGCCCGAGATCCGGGGATTCGAGATGCTGAGAAGGGCGACATGGGCTTCGCTCCGGCTGAACCGATCCACAAGCGCTTCGTAGATCGGCTCCGCACCGGCCGAAGAACCATGGCCGTTAGTCAGAAAGACCTCTACGAGTGCGAGGACGTAGTCGGTCGTGAGTCCTGGAGGCACGCCCTTGTCGCCAACGGCTGACTCGAGAAGGCGAGCCCGGGGCGGCTCGTTGTAGAAGTTGTCCCAACCCCGGTGGGCTCGGAGTAGGTCATCGATCGCCTCAGCGAGTTCTGCAACTCGAACTGGTTCGGGCAGGTACTGACTCCCGCTGACAAGATCCAGAAGCGCTCGTGCGTGGTCCGCCTCGACCTGGTCGCCGTTTGCGGCGTGTCTGCCGTACTTGACACCGAGCTGCTGTCGTTGATTCTCACTGACGCCGGGCCACAAACGGGGAAATAGAAGTCGTACGTTGTCGCGGACCTCCTCGGACGTGTCAGGGCGGGTGAAGATGCCAAAGAGCCCAGCGGCGAGGTTGTCCGCTCCGTCAGCGTGAAGGTCGTCGAAGAACTCGGAGATCTCGGCGGCTCGTTGTTCAGGCAGCCGATGAGACTTCACGTTGACGAGTAGACGCTTTACCTGAACGACGATTGGAGTCTCTGGCAAAGTGATGACCTGTGTGATGCAGGTCTCGAGGAAGCCGAGGAGCTGCATTGCTCCGATCTCGTTCTGGTTCGGATGAGCGGCGCTGGCGAAGTTCCGCATGTAGCGGATCAGATCGAGTTGTTTGTGGCCGGCATCCGAGATCAGCTCGATGTCGTTGGCGGCGCGAATCAGATCGAAGTCGTCGATCCGGACGAGGTCTTCCTCGGTCTGGAGCTTCTTCCGGCGCTCGGGGTCTCGCTCGGCGATCTCGAAGAAGTAGGCGAGGTCGTAGCCGGCCACTCGACGCCTCAGCTCGGAGATCGTCTCGTCCCACATGTAGTTGAGTGCCGCATCGAACAGCCCTGCGCCCACCGCCACCATGAACTTGGACAGGTACAAGGAGCGAGCGCGTTGCTCGGCATCGAGGAGCTCGATTGCATCCTCGAAGTTGCGGAGGACTCGGCCTCGTTGAACCACGGGCACCATGACTTCCTCGCTCGGCAGTCCGAGCTCGTCCATCGCGTAGAGCAGTACGGCTTCGAACTGTTCGATGCCGGAGTCGATCGTTGCCGGCTCGCTTGAGGTAGGTAGTTCGACTTCCTTTGACAAGGGTTCGCCCTTCGCTGGGTTCCGCCACCAGCGTACGACGATCTGTGTGGTCCCTCCGGGGCTTCGCCAGGACGAAGGCCTGCAACCGCCGGTCTACCTACGTCCCGGCCAGCCTGCGTCGCGTAGCTGTTTCCTGTACAGCGTCACGATCGTTCGACCGTGGCGGTACTCGTCGGGGCCCCAATGGTCGAGGGGCAGGCGGGCGAGCCAGTGGCCGTAGGCGACGTGGTCTGAGGCGAAGCCGAGACCGTCTCGCTTGACGGCGCCGTCGCACACGGAGGCGAGGTAGCGGACGGCATCGGGAATGGCCGTGGTCGGTGTCTGTGGTGGGCGTCGTCGGAACATTGGGGTGGTCCTCCATTTGGGTACCGCGAATCGTGACAGGGAGGTGGGACACGCCGAACGGGAGGTGACCGGGAGGTGGATTTGGCCCGGAAACAAGGGAATTTCTCGATTGG
>JAHDFR010000353.1 GCA_020628065.1 Acidimicrobiales bacterium | reverse complement strand
CCTGGTGGGCCTGGTGGAGCATCGCAAAGCGTACTTGGCTCGTGTCGGTCGCCGCCTTTGGGTTCCTGAGATTGACGGCCCGATGGTTGTCGTGTTCGTCGATGAGATGGCGGAACTCGGAGGGATGGACGCCGCCACACTGATCGGTGCGCTCAACGAGGGCGATGCCCGTGCCCGCAAAGAAGCAGTGCAGGGAGCGAAGACGGCGATGCAGTTCCGTATTGCGATGTTCTCGTCGATCGCCAGGATGGCCCGCTTCGTCGGCGTGTTTCTGGTGTGTGCGACGCAGTACCCGACCGCTGAGGTGATTGATCAGCAGATTCGTACTCAGTTGACGGTCAAGTTCATGTTGCGGGTTTCTCGGCCGGAACAGATCCGGGTGATTCTCGGTGGTGGTGAAACGGCTGCGGTGTCTGTTGGGTCGATCCCGAAGACCGAGCCAGGCGGGTTCTGGATGGTTGACCTTCCCGGCGACCCGTCACCTGTTCGTGGCCGTGCCGCATGGATCACCGATCAGCTGATCTCTCAACGAGTGGCCGCTACCCAACACCTACGGGTAGCACCTGACGTGCTGTTCCCGTGGACTGCTTCGGGGGCGGCGGCATGACTGCTGGTGATTCGATCCGTCGTCAGGTCCAGGCCGCCAAGTACGAGGCCGGGTTCTCCCTGGCCTGCACCCTCGCCGTGTGTGTCCACGAAGAATGGGGCGACTGGGCACAAGTCGGAGCCGCTGTAGCGATCCCGGTAGCGATGGCGTTCTGCGTACACGGCCTCAACAACTACCGAGGACTCCCCGCCGTGTGGATGACCCCATACCTAGTCACACGGGTCGTTGTCGTGGTCCTGGGAATCGCCTACTCCTACCAGCACTACTACCACTTCCTGCACCCGCTCCCCGTGTTCGGTCTCGATCTGCGGCCGTTTGTGGCGGTCACGATGGAACTACTCACCATCTCAGCACTCATCGCCCACGAAGCCCACACCACCCGACTCACCGAACCAGCAGCGGAATCGAGCGCCACCGAGGTCGAAGAGCGTTTCGACCAACAGCCGGCCACGCCTGAACCCCCGCCCGCTGACCCGCCTGTGCCGGTATTGACCGGTAGCGGTGATCCGTTGCCGTTGGCTGCACGCCTTCGCCGTGCCTGATCGTTGCCCGCCAGCCCCCTGGAGATGTCCCTATGACCACCACCCCTACCGCCCTCTCCCCCTCCCCTATTGATTCCAGCCGGGACGATTCGGCCACGGTGAGCGATGTGGTTGACGCTGCCGCTCTCATCACGTTCTTGGAATCCCTGAATGTGGACCGGGTCGAAGCGATCGCCACGGTCCTTGCGGATCTCGGTGACAATAACCCGGCGCTACTGGCCCGCTACCGGTCGTTGCAACGCTTGTTGGATGCTGTGCTGTATCGGCAACTCGCCTGGGTGGACTTCTAATGGCTTCGCCTGTCACCGGGACCGAACGGCCAGTGAGGACCCGAACCCCTAGAACTCTGTGGTCGTGGGCCGCCGGTTCCCGTTCTGTTTCGCCGGACGAACAGTCCGGTGCGCTGCCTTCTCACGACACAACGGGTGACGTTCACATCGATTGGACGTGTCGCCCTACCCGGCCCCCAACTGCCCCCGTCTCCTTCGCTGCGAACAACAGCGACCAACACACGGCGTGGATCACCGACCTCGACGACACCACAACAGTCACCGCAATTCGACTGGCCTGGCCGGTATTGATACCCGTGCTGGGTGTGACCGCCACCTACCTCACCGCTGCACATCAGGGGTGGTCGCTGGTTGGTGTCGTGTCGGTGATCTGCGTGAGTGTCTGCGCCGGACTGCTAACGGCAGCAGGGGCGATCCAAGCACGCACGGACCATCGCCAATCTTCGGGCAGGTTTCAGACGGGAAGGAGCATCCGGTGACGCTTCATGACGGTGAGCTTGTGATGTCCTATACCGACCTGGTGAAGGGC
>JAHDFR010000130.1 GCA_020628065.1 Acidimicrobiales bacterium | reverse complement strand
CTGAAGACAAGTTCTGCTTGGGCGAGGTCGGCATCGGTACGAGCTGACTCAAGGGCTGTCATGTTTATATAACTATCATGTTATCTTGCTATGGGCAAGCGATCTCTTGCTGATCTGGACAATTCACAGTTGGGGGATTTATCGAACTGGTGGTGCATGTTTTGGTGCGAGGGGTAGACGGGTCACCGTTGTGGCTCGAGCGAACCCGGCGCCGGGCGACAGACCAGCAGTTCCTGGCGCTGGCGGTACGGGACCGGGGATGTGTGCTGTGTAGAACCTCTATTGCTCGTTGTGATGCCCATCACCTGATGCCTTGGCATGCGCCCGGGCAGGGACACACCGATATCGACCAGATGGCGTTGCTCTGCGGGCTCTGCCATGGCGACCTGCACCAAAGCAACCGGACGCTCTACAGTCAGCGAGGACCAGATGATCGAGCCGTGTGGTCCACTCGCCCGGCAACGCCGGAAGAGACGCCGGTTCGGGCAGTGGGGCGACCAAAGCTCGAGTAAGCGAGGCCGCCCGAAGGATGACCTACGAGCTGATTTGGTAGAGACATTCAGTGACAGGATCGAGATGGGAGTGAACAGAGGATTCGATGGCCGACAGTTCGACGTACATTCTGGTGTGCTCGACAATGGGCTCGAAGGTGTCGTCACGAGTAACCAGGCGGTCGGTGGCCTCCTCGGCCGAGGCCCACAGACCGGCCGCCATGCCGGCGTTGACAGCACAACCAATTGCGGCCGAAGAACGCAGCTCGTTGCGGCTGGCGGGCACACCCAACACATCAGCCAGGATCTGCATCATCAAGTCGCTGTTGGCCCCACCGCCGGAAACAATCAGGCGGGTGAACGGCTGGTCGAGTTCAGCGGCCATCGGGTCCATGTGGGCCTTCAACCGCAGGGCGATGCCTTCCAACACCGACCGGTACATGTGGGCTCGGGTGTGGCGGCCGTCGAAACCGATCATGGCCCCTTTACGGAACGGGGCGTGAGGCGGAGCGGCCCAGTCGTGAATGGTGAGCAGGCCGTCGGAGCCGGCGGGCACCGCAGCGGCTTCGGCGTTGAGCAGTTCCTCAAGGGAGGCGTCGGAATCAGGGTCGTTGACGGCAACCACACCGGAAGCGGCGGCGGCACCGAACTCATCACGGAACCAGCTCACGCTCCACATGCCACGACGCACACCCCAGCACTCGTACAGAAAGCTGCCTGGCAGCGAAGCCTGAAACGTCCAGAACGATTCGGCGTCGGGCACATACCGGGCACCGTGGGTCATGGCGGCGATATAGGTGCCGAGCGAAACCAGGCCGACGCCCGGCTCAAGGGCACCTGAACCGAGAGCTTCGACCGCTTTGTCGTGGGCGGTGGCCACAACCGGCAGGCCGGCGGGCAGGCCTATGGCGTCGGCAGCTTCGGCACTCAGTCGGCCGACCTCCTCCCCCGGCTTGACCAGATCAAAGACCTGATCCCGGTTGAGACGGCACGAGTCCCACAGCTCCGGGTCGTCCGACCAGTCCATGGCCACGTCATCCACCGGCCACCAGCCGATCAGGTTGGCGCAGGTGTCCACCCGCTCCCCGGTCAACCGCAGACCGATGTAGCCCGAGGTGGTGGTTATGTACGACACCTCGCCGTACTGGTCCTCATGGGCATGAGGGTGGTCGAGGCGCTCGTCCATCCAATTGATCACCGGGTGAGCCAACGAGCCGTCGGCCCTCAACAACACCCGACAGCAACGGATGATGCAGATCCCCATCGCCTTAATATCCGCGGTGTCAAAACCGGAACCAGTGAAACCGGCAACGGCGGAGCGGAAGGCGGCCGCCAACGCATCCCACAGGTCATCGTCGGGGTGGACAGCCCGATTCGGGGCCGGGATTTCCAGCGGCCGCAGCGCTTGATGACCCTCGGCCACCACTTCACCGGAGTCGGCGAAGATCAGGACCTTGGCGCTTTGTGTGCCAACGTCAACCCCGACAACAAAGGCGGTCATGGGGCCGACTCAGTCACCCGACGGCGAATAGGGAGCAGCATCGGGCGCCGGGTAGATGGTGCCCAGGTTCATGATCCCGTTGGGGTCCAGGTCTCGCTTCAACCCGGTCAACAATCGGTAGGCCGAACCGTGCTCGTCGGCCGTCCACGGCGCCCGGTACTTGCCGATGCCGTGGTGATGGGCCATCGAGCCACCGGCCTTCAACGCCTCCTCGACGAAGATGGCGTTGAGCGGAATGTGATACTTCTCCCGCTCCTCTTCGTAGGTGCAGTCGACCACGTTGTAGTCGTACACGAAGTACATGTTGGTGCCGGTCTGGTAGCTGTGCGACGAGTGGCCGCCCAACATGGTGATGTCGGCGAGGTGAGGAAACTCTTCCCGCACCCGGCGAATGCCGTTCTCGTAGATCTCGTTGATGACCGACCAGTTGCCCGATACCTCGGTGGTGTAACCCATCCGCAGGTTGTCCCGAATGAACTCCCGCTCCTCGATCAGTTTCTCCGGACCCCAGTTCAGATGTTCAAACCACTCTTTGATGATGGCGGTGTCCACCGGAGTGCACTCCGACCGGGCGTTGACGATCTCAGCGATGCCATCGGCGGTGGCCCTGGAAACACCGGCCGGTCCCTCGGTAGTGAAGATCAGTACACACTGGTTGGGGGCGAACGAATCAAAACCGTGTTGGGCGCCATCCTCGGCGTCGTACAAGCGGGCCACCGACGGCTTGTAACCGGCCGCCATCACGTCCCGCAGAATCTCAAACCCGGGCTTCATGTCATCCAGGCGCCAACCCAGATAGTGGTTGTGGTTGGGGTAGAAGGCGAACAGCTTCACCGTGACCTCGGTGACGTAGCAGAGCGCCCCCTCATTCCCGATGATGATGTGGCGAATGTCTGGTCCGGCGGCCCGGCGGGGCACATCCTTGATACGCACCACCTCTCCGCTCGGTAGCACCGCTTCCAAGCCCATTACCATGTCCTCAATACCGCCATACAGGGTGGAGAACTGACCGATGCTGCGGGTGGCCACCAACCCGCCGTACATGGCTATCGGTTTGGATTGGGGCGAGTGGCCGGTGGTCAGACCCAGCTTGCGAACCTCGTCCTCAAGGTCCTGCAACTTCACCCCGCACTGCACGGTGGCCTGCATGTTGTACTCATCGACCTTGACGATCCGGTTCATGGCCGAGCCGTCGATCACGATCGAGTTCTCAGCCACCGTTTCCAGCCCGCCCTCGGTGGCGGTACCCCCGGTTTTGGGCACCACGTTGATGCCGTGGGTGTCACAGAACGCCAGCACCGTCGACACCTCTTCGGTACTGGAGGCTCGCACCACGGCGGCAGGCAGCGGCAGAGTATAGATGCCGAATACGCTTTCCAGCTTGCGGTAGCGGTCGTGGCTGTTCTCTTTGAGAACCTGTTCGTCGGTGTCAATACGCTCACCGCCGATCAGGTCGACCAGGCCTTCCACGATCGCTTCACGGGACAGTGACCCAGAAGATGAATCAGAAGATGTGGTCATTACGCGTCTCCTAGTGGGAGGTCAGCGGACAAGGCCTTGTCAGCGGACAAGGTAGCCGCCGTCGACGGCCAGCACGTGGCCGTTGACGTAGTTGGATGCCCGGCTGGCCAGGAACACGCAGGCACCCATCAGGTCCTGGGTCTGGCCCCACTCCCCGGCGGGGATGTGGTCGAGCACTGTTTTGTTGGTGACAGGGTTGGCACGGGTTTCGGTGGTCAGCTCGGTGGCGAAGTAGCCGGGGGCGATGCCGTTGACCTGAATGCCAAACGGCCCGAGTTCATCGGCGTAGGCCTTGGTGAGCCCGGCGATGCCGTGCTTGGTGGCGGCGTAGGCTGGGGACCGCTGGCCGCCAAGAAAAGAAAACATGGAGCAGACGTTGATGATCTTGCCCGACCCTTGAGTCATGAACACCTTGGCCGCTTCACGACTCATGTCGAACGCCGCGGTCAGATTCACCGCCACCATCGGATCCCACTTGGAACGGTCAAACTGTCGAACGTCGTCAACGTTGATGCCGATACCGGCGTTGTTGACCACGATGTCGAGGCCACCCAGTTCGTCCACGCAGGCCCGCACAGCATCGGCCGGCACGCCGTCAGCCGTCAGATCGGCGGTGGTGATCACGCACCGTCGACCGGTGTCGGCGATCAGCTCGCTGGTGCGGCCATCATCGGGAGCGATGGTGGGAATGAACACGTCTGCTCCGGCTTTGGCCAGCGCCACTGCGTAGGCCTGGCCTAAACCCCGATTGCCCCCGGTCACGATGGCCCGGCGACCCTCCAGTGAAAAGAAGTCCAGCGAGAAGTCGGCGATGTCACGCTCGACCCGATAATCCATGGCCGGAGCGTAGCGCCCCCGACTACTGTCGCGGCTCATGAGTGAGTGGCTTGCGACACCCGACGCCCATCTGGATCCGGTGGTGGCCGCCGCCTACGACTCCTCAACCGCCTCCGAATTCGATCCGGAAGTAGTCGAAGCGGCCGTTACTCTCTTGACCGAGCTGGCCACCGAGACCGGTGGCCCACAAGCCAAAGCGGTCGAGTTCGCCGTCGGGACGGGACGGCTCGCGTTACCGTTGGCCTCCCACGGCGTAGCCGTGCATGGCATCGATCAGTCGGAGCCGATGCTCGACCAACTGCGCTCAAAGCCCGGCGCCGACCGCATCACGATTGCCACCGGCGACATGACCGACACCACAGTGGGCGACGACTTCGACCTCGCCTACCTCGTCTACAACACCATCAACAACCTCAAGACTCAGAACGCCCAGGTGGCCTGCTTCGCCAACGCTTCCCGACATCTACGGCCGGGTGGCCGGTTTGTCATCGAAGTGGGGGTGCCGAAGCTACACCGGTTGTCTCCTGGCGAGACCATCCGTCCATTCAACGTGACGCCCCATCATCTGGGATTTGACGAGTACGTCGATCTGGTCAACCAGATCTCGGTGTCGCACCACTATCACATCTCCCCCGACGGTCGAGCCCGCACCTCGTCACCGTCGTTCCGTTACGTGTGGCCATCGGAGCTGGATCTGATGGCCCGCTTGGCCGGGCTGGAGTCCGAGCACCGCTGGGGCGACTGGGACCGATCGCCCTTCACCGGCGACAGTCCCAAGCACGTCTCGGTTTGGCGTAAACCGGCATAGGCTTCCATCCGGGCGACAGCAGCCGGAGAGGATCTGGGTCACTGATGGAAATGCGTATTGAAGTAGTGCCGCTACCGGTGGCCGACATCGACCGGGCCAAAGGTTTCTACGCCAACGGTGTGGGTTTCAACGTCGACCATGACGTGCAACCGGCTGAAGGAATGCGGGTGGTTCAGCTGACGCCCGAAGGGTCGGCTTGCTCGATCGTTCTGGGTCAGGGACTGGCCGGGCTGTCAGCCGAACCGGGCACGGTAAGAGGTTTGCATTTGGTCGTCGACGATCTCGACGCCATCAGGGATCAGCTGATCGAACGCGGCGTCGAGGTGGGTGCGGTCGCCGACCTGGGTGGCGGGGTTCGTATGGCCGGTTTCGCCGACCCCGACGGCAATACCTGGGCCCTCCAGGAGATCAATCGGCCAGAGCCGTAGCAACCGCTTTGAGCCGGCGCGCTCCTGCGCTGCGCGGCTCAGTACCGGTCCACACCATCCGGACCGGTTGCTGGAAGTCAATTTGGCAGGCAACCGTTTGCAGTCGGCCGGCTCGAATCTCCGGAGCAACGTCAACCGCCGCCAGAACAGCCACCAGATCGTCCGATAACGCCACCGTGGCCAGTGCTGCGCCGACTGATGTGGCCTCAACCATCGGACCCCACCGAGGCTGACCGGCCACTGACGCCAATGTCTCCTCAATAACGTCCCTACTGCCCGAACCCTGCTCTCGCAGAACAAGACGAGCGGCGGCCAACTCCGCTCCGCTCACCGGTTTGCGGCGGCGGGCGAACCGGTGTCTCGGACTGACGACCACCTCCATCGGCATGACGGTCACCTGTTGGCTCGACAACGACAGCGGAGGCAGCGGGCCGTCAACGAACCCCAGATCGACTCGCCCCTGCCGGACGGCATCACACACCAGCAGCGTCCTGGCGGTGTCGATCGAGATGGACAACGGATGATCGGAGTCGGCAGCACCAGCACAAATGGCCGGCAGCAGATGCCGGGCTGCGCCGGCGGTGGCCGCCACCGAAACGGTCTGCTGCATCCGCCCGCCTCGCTGTCGGGCCTCGGTGATCAGATCATCGGTGGAGTTCAGTATGTGACGACAACGTTCGGCGAACTCTTCGCCTTCAGGTGTCGGCACCGAACCGGTGGCCGAACGGCCCAGCAGTCTGATCCCTACCTGACGCTCCAGTTTGCGTAGACGTTGGCTGGCCGACGGTTGGCTCACCCCGTGTCGAGCAGCCGCCTTGGAGATACTGCCCAACTCAACCACGCTCAAATACAAGTGAGCGGCAGCGATATCGAGATCAACAAGGGGTCTGGTCACGGCACCAGTATGCCCACCTCCGGGTTATTCGATTTCCCAATACCCTCGAAGCGTTTCTCGCCATAGGCAGAGACAACAGACCGTGATTCCATAATCGGCATGCAGACAACTGGGAGCGGGCCCGACAAAAAACCGTTGCGCTACGGCATCGTCGGCACCGGCATGATGGGACGGGAACACATCGCCGATTTGTTGGACGTGCCCGGAGCCTCGATCACCGCAATCGCCGACCCGGAACGCGAATCGATAGCGGCCGCACAGCTGTTGCTCGATCACCAACCGCAGCGACCGGCGACGTTCAAGAGCCATCGAGACCTTCTGGCCGGCGGAAACTGTGACGTGGTGGTGGTGGCCTCGCCCAACCACACTCACGACGAGGTGCTGGCCGACGTACTGGCCGCCGACCTTCACGTCCTGATCGAGAAGCCGTTGTGCACCACCACCGCCGGGTGCCGGGCCGTCGTCGACCAACTCGAACGCCGTTCGACCGACCGCCTGGTGTGGGTGGCCATGGAGTACCGGTACATGGCAGCCATCACTGAGCTTATTCGCCTCGTTCACGCCGGAACGGTCGGCACACCCCACATGGTGTCCGTCCGAGAACACCGGTTCCCGTTCCTACCCAAAGTCGGTGACTGGAATCGTTTCAGCCACCTGACGGGTGGCACGCTGGTGGAAAAGACCTGTCACTTTTTTGACCTGATGAACCTGATTCTGCACGAGCGACCGGAACGGGTGATGGCCTCCGGGGCACAGGGGCTCAACCACCTCGACGAGGTCTACGACGGCCGTCGGGCCGACATGTTGGACAACGCTTTTGTCATCGTCGACTACCCCGGCGGAGCTCGGGCCCTGCTCGACCTTTGCATGTTCGCCGAAGCCACCGACGAGCAGGAGGAAATCTCGGTGATTGGTGATTCGGGCAAAGTCGAGGCGGCGGTGCCATCCAACACCATCAAGTTGGGCCGTCGCGGCCAACACGACATCGGGTCGATCGAACGCTACACCGCACCACAGGATCACATGGGCCGAGTCGGGCTCCATCACGGGTCCAGCTTCATCCAGCACCTCCGGCTCAAAGCCGCCATAGACCGGGGCACCGGAGCGGAAGTTACCGTCACCGACGGGTACTGGGCGGTCGCCACCGGCGTCGCCGCTCATCGCAGTATCGAATTGGGTCGACCGGTCGAACTGGCCGAGGTGATGTCAACGGCAACGGAGACCACACCGCCCGCTCATTCCACACGACAGGAGAACATCGGATGACCATCGAAGTTTCATGGTTCAGCGCACTGTGCGATGACGACTATGAGTTTCTCGGCCGACCCGATCCGGCGCTGTTGAGCTCGTGGGAGCACTGTCGCTCCATCGTGACCACCGCCGACCGCTACGGCTACGACAACGTACTGCTCCCGTCGGGCTACGCCCTCGGCATCGACAACACCGCTTTCGCTGCCGGGATGGCCCCGCAAACCTCGCTTCGTATGCTGCTGGCCGTTCGGTGCGGTGAGCTGGTTGTGCCTCAACTGGCCCGACAGTTGGCCACCCTGGACCAGATGATGCACGGTCGGCTGACCATCAACATCATCTCGTCGGACATTCCCGGCGAGACATTGGACTCCGAGCCCCGATACCGCCGGGCGCTGGAAGTCATGTACTGCCTACGAGAGCTCTTGGATGGTCGACCGGTGGACTTCTGGGGTGACTTCGTGCGCCTCACGGTCGACCCGCCCCGGATCGGAACCGTCAGCGGCGCCAGCCCACTGTTCTATTTCGGCGGCCTGTCCCCGGCAGCCAGGGAATGCGCCGCCGCCGGCGCCGACGTCTTCCTCATGTGGCCCGACACCACCAACAAGGTCAGGCAGGTCAAAGCCGACATGGATGGGCGGGCGGCCAAGCTCGGACGTCGACTTCGATACGGCTGGCGGTCCCATGTGATCGTGCGGGAAACCGAAGGCGAAGCCCGGGCGGCGGCCTCCCGACTGCTGTCCAAACTCACCGTCGAACAGGGTGAGGCCATCCGCCAACGTTCGCTCGACTCCACGTCGGCCGGGGTGGCCAACCAGACGGCGCTGCGTGACGCGTCGGACGACGACGGCTACGTGGAACGTCACCTGTGGACCGGTGTTGGCCGAGCCCGATCCGGTGCCGGAGCAGCCATCGTCGGTGACCCCGACCAGGTGCTGGCCAAGATTCGGGAACTGACCGAGGCCGGCATCGAAGCGTTCATCTTCTCCGGCTACCCCCATGCCGCCGAATGCGATCTGTTCGCCCGCCATGTGCTGCCCGAACTTGATCACGGGCCGCTGGCGTTCACGCCCGATCCGATCGCCATTCAGCCCAGCTTGGCCACCGCCGACGCCAGATGAGCCAGCGCTTTCTCCAACTCGGCATCCGAGGCGGCAAAGGAAAAACGAACGAACGGCTCCAAACCGTAGGCCACCCCGGGTACGCCGGCCACCCGACCCTCCCGCAGGAGATAGTCGGCTGCATCGGCGTCGTTGGTGATGATCTGGCCGTCAGGGGTGGTTCGGTCCAACATGGCGCCACAATCGGCGAACAGATAGAAAGCACCCTCGGGAACGATCGGCTCGAGCAGTGGCATTTCCGACAACCCGGTCACCAGCAGGTCACGGCGAGCCTCGTAGCGTTTACCGTTCTCCACCACCGACGTCTGGTCACCCAGCAATGCCTCGGTGGCCGCCACCTGGGAGATAGTGGAGGTGCTGGTGGTGCTTTGGGACGCCAGCTTGGTCATCCCGTCGATCAGGTCGGCCGGGCCGGCCCCATACCCGACCCGCCATCCGGTCATGGCGTGACTCTTCGACAACCCATTGACGATCAGCGTCCGGTCACGAAGCTCCGGGCATGCTCGACCAAACGACGTGAAGGTGGCTCCGGTGAACACGATCTTTTCGTAGATCTCATCCGACAGCACCAAGGCTTTCGGGTAGGCGGACACAACCCGACCGATCGAAGCCAGATCTTCAGCGGTGAACACCGCACCCGACGGGTTTCCGGGTGTATTGACCAACACCCAGCGGGTCCGTTCGGTCATGGCGGCGTCAAGTTCGGCGGCCAGTGGCCGGAACCGGTTCTCCGCCCGGCATTGCACAACCCGGATGACACCACCCAGCAGTTCGACCGCCGCCGGATAGGACACAAAGTAGGGCGCCAGCAACACCACTTCGTCGCCCTGTTCCAGCGTTGCCATCAGAGCGTTGAAAATGACCTGTTTGGCCCCCACCCCAACCATGATCTCCGATGACGGGTCGAACGTGAGCCCGTTGTCGGCCTTCAACTTGTGGGCGATGGCCTGCCGCAACGCCGGTTCGCCAGCCGGTGGGGCGTAAGCCGTGCGACCGTCACGGATGGCGGCGAACGCTGCTTCGCACACGTTGTCGGGGGTGGCGAAGTCCGGCTCACCGAGGGCGAGATTCACCACATCAATGCCGTCGGCCATCATTGCTTTGGCCGTTTGTGAGACCACCATGCTGGGCGAGGCGGTGATGCTCTTCATTCGAGTTGCCTGCAGAGACATGTTTGAAGACATGAGATGTCAGCCCTCCCGAGCCGTCGGGTTTGAATCGAACGTCCAACGGTACTGCGGCGGAGTCGGGCCCTTGCTTCTTCCGCCCTGCTGGCTCTGCTCCCATGCGTGAGCCAAGATGCCAACCGAGCGCGATAGACAGAACAAGCCCCGGGCCAGCGGTGGAGCGAAACCCAGCTCGGCGTAGATAACGGCGGTGGCACCGTCGATGTTCATCGGTATCGGTCGGCCTTTGCCGTTCGCCAGTTCAACTTCCACCGCCTGGCCGATAGCGGCGAAGCGGCCATCACAGGCTCCGGCCCGAACAGCTTCAGCCACCAGCTCCATCAGCCGGGGCGCCCTGGGGTCGGTTGGGGTATGAAAGCGATGACCGAATCCGGGAACAATGGCACCCCGGGCAGCCGTCCATTCGGTCAGGGCGTCGCCGACAGGTCCTGAGTGGTTGTCGACGAAGTGGTACAGCTCCAACGCCTGCTCCCCGGCACCACCGTGGACGTCGCCCAACATGTTCACCGCGCTGGCCATGGCGTTGTTTAGTGGTAGACCACAGGTGACGGCCATTCGAGCAGCGGCGATGGAGGGAGCCTGCGGACCGTGATCGACCGCCGACACCAAAGCCGACTCGAATAACGTCAACTGTGGATCCGTTGGACGGTCACCCCGCACCATCAACCAGATCATCTCGGCGAACCCGACGTTGCCGATCAGATCCTGAATGGGGCTTCCACGAAGTTCGATCCGGCCCGGCTCCATGTCGATGATGGACGTCCGCCACCAGTCGGAGACATCACTGTTCTCACTCACAAGACTCCCTCTTCTCGCAGTCGCTGTATCTCGATGTTCGACAAACCCAACTCGGCCCACACTTCGTCGTTGTCCGCTCCCAGCTTCGGGGGAGGCGCGTCCGTAGTGGGACGGGTACCGTCGCCGATTGCCGGGCTAGCAGTCAATGGCAGAACTTCGTCCCCAATCGGCACCTTCGCTACCAACCCTCGGCCGACAATCTGCTCGTCGTTCAACACCTCGGCCACCGACAGCACCGGGCCACACGGCACCCCGACGGCGTTCAACTCGGCCGCCCACTCAGACGCCGGTCGGGTACGCAGCACCAACTCCAGCTCCCTTCTGAGTAACTCACGGTTAGCCTTGCGGTCCTCGCGGCTGGTGAACAGCGGGCTGGCCAGAAGGTCGGTTCGGTCGAGATGTTCGACCAGCTTGACCCACTGCTCATCCCGATTGGCGGCAATGTTGAGCAAACCGTCAGCAGTGGCAAACGTTCCCGACGGGGCGGAAGTGGTGTTCTCGTTGCCATGGGCCAACGGTTCAACGCCACCAATCAGGTGGTTCGACACCACCCAACCCATGGTGGACAGTACGGCTTCGGTCATCGAGATGTCGAGGAACGCCCCGCGAGGTTCGGCGTTCAAGGCGGCCGAAACAGCGAAGGCTGCGGTCATTCCCCCGATGGTGTCGGCCAGCGGATACCCCACCCGGTAGGGCGCGGTGTCGGATCCTCCGGTGATGGACATGACACCGCTGACGCCCTGCACGATTTGGTCATAGGCCGGGTCGCCCACTCTTGGGCCGGTCTGGCCGAACCCCGAGATGGCGCAGTAGACGAGCTCCGGGTTGACGTGGCGGAGTACCTCGTATCCCAACCCGAGCCGGTCCATCACGCCCGGGCGGAAGTTCTCCACCACCACGTCAGCGGTGACCACCAGCTGTTTCAGCAAGGCCCTACCTTGCTCCGTTTTCAAGTTGAGGGTAACCGAGCGCTTCTCGGCGTTCTGGGCGAGAAAGCTGATGCCCATCCCGGCTGCGCTGCGTTCCGGGTCGGCTCCGAGCTGGCGGGCCAGATCACCCGAACCGGGTCGCTCAACCTTGATGACGTCAGCACCCATCAGCGCCAACTGGTAGCAACAGTACGGCCCGGCCAGGACGTTGGTCAGGTCAAGAACCCGAAAATCGGAAAGGGGCCCGGCCACCATGTGATAGCCGGACCCCTACCTGATCGTTCTCGTTGTTGACGTGTTCGTCGGTGGGTTACTGACCCTGCAGGGCAGCGATTCGATCGTCGATGTCGGGATGCGAGGACAGCAGCGCCTTCAACGGTGAGCTACCACCACTCTTGATACCGAAGGCGGCAACCTGGTCGGGGAGGCCGGGGCCTACCGGGCCGGTCTTCAACGCCGCCAGAGCCGAAGCCATGGCCGGAGCACCAACCAGGGAGGCGGCGCCGGCGTCGGCTCGATACTCACGACGACGGCTGAACCACATGACGATCATCGAGGCCAGAATGCCCAAGCCGAACTGCAGCGCCATGACGGTGGCGAAGTAGAGCATGCGATTGTCCCGGGCGAACTGGGCCACGATGCGGGCCACGAAGAACACCACGGCGTTGAGCACACCCTGAATGAGGCTGAGGGTGATCATGTCGCCGTTGGCGATGTGAGCAACCTC
>JAHDFR010000129.1 GCA_020628065.1 Acidimicrobiales bacterium | reverse complement strand
GGGTGACGCCCACATGGTTGCCATCGACGATGGATCGAACACCAACTACAGCGCCCAAGACGGTCCGGCGTTCCCATTGCTACATGCCGCACCGCTTGATCGACCCGGAAGCCAGAAAGGCGGGCCGTACTCTCACGGAGCCATTGCCGAGTCCGGGCAATTCGCCACTTTGAGTGTTGACGATGACGGCACCGATCTGAGGGTGACAATGACGGCATACGACTGGACGGGCGCCGAGACACTGGCGTACAGCTTCGACACGCAGGGGTTGACGTCAAGTTACGGGCTATAACCGGTCCAGGTCAGTCGACCAATGTTTAGCCGTAGCCGGCGATGGGTAAGACAACTTGGCGGCCAGCCAGATACGCCGCTTTTCTCAAAATATAGTTCAAACCAAAGGAGTCAACATGACCTCGGCAACCGACAAGAACCAAAATAAGAACCAAAACAACGGCAAGGGTGAAGCCTGGGGAATCAACGATGACGCGCCGGATCGCCAGCGCCCCGATGCTGATGACAACAATCCCGAAACGCCCGGCGAGGCGTGGGAGATCAACGGGCCGCAAGGCGTTGGCGACACCGACAAGGCTAAAGAATCCTGACAAGCGGCAGCGGGCGGTATAACTAGAACCGACTCAGCGGCCTGGAGTCGCATGAGGCCTCGAGTCGATCGAGATGCAGAATGCATGCGGCCACCGTTTGAGCCGCTGACACTCTCAGGCCCACGGTCCAGTACGGATCAGGGAGGACCGCCAGCCTGTTGGCGCATTCCCTGCATGCCACGTAGAGGTTGTCGACTGCTGATCGACGTCTGATCTGCAGGAGTTCATCCGAAGCTTCGTCCTCTGACAGCCCGCCCTCGATCAAATCGCCAAGAAAGTTTGTGATAAGAACCCGCATGTCTTGAGTGACGGACTCCTTGAGCAAAGCTTGTTCCTTCGACGGGTCAGTGGTGAGGATTCGGTCCACGCTGTGCGGAAGCGCCACGAAGAAATCACGCACATCAGTGGCCCGAACTCCCTCACTCTCTCTCATCGGCGCAGAGCGGCGCAGGCGTCCTGGATGGCGGCCTCAACAACCTGAGCCCTGGTTGGAAAAGCGAAAACCATTCTCGACGCCTGCACCAGGGTCGCCTCACACGTCACTAGGGCGGTCACGATCTGCACTAGGTCGTCAGCCCTGGGACCGTGTATCGAGGCACCGAGAATTTGGCCGGATACCCGATCGGCGACAATGCATGCCACGCCACTTGGGTCCTCGTCGGTGTTGGATCGGACGGTGTCGCCAAACTCGGATTTACCGACGACCACGTCAATACCGCGCCCGGCCGCCTCGGCCGAAGTCATACCGACCCTTGCCAACGGGGGATGAGAAAAAATGCAGCTCGGCATCGGTCCGACCGGAGACGGCCATGATCGGTCGATGAGGGTGTCAGCCAGCTGCTTGGCCTGGTACGTGGCGCCATGTGTCCACTTGCTCCTACCGCTGACGTCACCGACTGCCCACAGCCAGCTGCGACCGTTGACCGATAACTGCGCGTCAACCGATATCTCGTCGACTCCAACACGGGTGAGTCCCAGATCCTCAGTGCGCGGCTGCACACCGACGGCGAGAAGCACCTGGTCGGCCTCATAGTCGGCGTCAGTAGTGTTGACTACGTAGGAGCTGTCCTTCTCGACCCACTTGATAGAGGTCACCTCGGATCCCAGGTGGACTGCAATACCTTGACGCTCCAGGGCTGACAATAGACTGTCCGAAACACACGGTTCGACGGTGTCATCCAGCTGTCCGTCCCGCTGCAACAGCACCACCCGAGTACCGTAGGAGCGGTATATTTGCGCCAGCTCCACCCCGACCGGCCCGCCGCCGACAATCACGAGGGTCTCCGGTTTGCGGTCGGTTGTCAGCGCATCCCGACTCGTCCAGATGCCCGGCAAGTTAGCACCGGGAATTTCCGGCCGCCTGGCCGATGCGCCGGTCGCGATCACGACGTGGTTCGCCAACAATTCTTCCCCGGAGGCGGAGCGAACCCTGCGTTCCCCTGCAAGTTCCGCTCGCTCACGACGGAGGTCCACTCCAGATTCGGTCAGCGACCGAGCGTGGCTGGTGTCGTCGCCGTCGTGAGCCAGACTGTTTCGCCGCTCGACCGCTTCGGCCCAGGATCGACTCGTGTGACCGGCATCGTGCAGCAAACTCTTTGAAGGCACGCAGGCCACGTAGGGGCACTCTCCTCCAACCAGCCCAGGCTCGAAGACCACAACCCGCCATCCGTGACCGGCCATCGTTTCCGCCAGCTGTTCACCGCCACTACCGGCGCCGATGACCACGAGGTCGACCGATGCCGTAGCTGGCGATGTGGCCTCTTCATCCGGTTTCAGCTGCTCTGTCTGATCGTCGGCTTCGCTCATCACGTAGATCGTGTACCCACAAAGCCGACAGCCGATTCACCCGCATGGCAAGTACCCGCACGGCAAGTCGCCCGGCGGCAGAACCGCTAACTCCGGTAATCAAAGACTCCGACAATCAAAGTTTCGGGCAAGCAAGCCTCCCACCACCGATGTGGCGACTTCGTCAAACCCTATGCAGATGACGGCATCGCGACGCTAGTTGTTGCCGGAATTCTCGTCATCGACGGCTAGGAGAAACTCGAGGCCGGTGACTTCGAAGAGTCGCCGCTGGTAGCTTCGTGGAGCCAACACAATCAAGCTGTTGTCGGTGGAGGCGCTGTCACGACGCAGGCGCAGGAGGGCGCCCAGCGCCGTGGAGTCGAGGAGGGTTGTCGATGCCAGATCGACTATGAGGTCGTATTGCGTCCTGTACGGAGCGACGGCTTGATCGAACTGATCGACGGTGGCCAAGTCGAACTCACCGCCAACGAGTACAACCATCGAATCAGGTGTCCGGCCGGATACTATCTCGACGCTGAAAGGCGTGTTCGGTGATCTGCTCAAGGTTCACTGCTCCCAACCAGCGGTAGGTGAACGACGGTACCGCTCGGCGAGCTACGTATTGTCATCTGTGAACAAGCTGAGCGTGCGATTAACAATCCTCGACCTTTACCCTCGTCTCCGGTGGTGTGCGGTTGGTCAGGATCAAAGCCGGGCCCGACATCGGTTACGATCACCCCTGGGTTCGGGGTGGACATGAGGTCCACTCGTATTGGTGCGTCCAAGCGATCACGGTGAGCGTCGACCGCATTGGCGAGGATCTCGGTCACGGCGCCGAAATACAGAGCGCTATCGTCTTGACCGAGGGGTGGCAGCGCTCGCCTCAAGATAAGCCGCACGGTCGGGATCAACGTGGCGTCCGGTGCAAATTCTATGGACGCGTCGGGTTTCACCGCTCAAATCCGACTTCGTGCAACTGCGATTTGACTACAAGATGCAGGTCGTTGAGGCGTCGGTGAACCTGAGACTGGGAAATACCGAGCCGATGTCCGATTTGGCGCTGGGACATCTCGTCTACATAGCGCAGTTGAAACAACTGTTGCTCACGCTCGCTCAGCCGCCCAACCAAGTCGGACAGGACCATGGTCTCGGTCGGATCGTCCGGCTCCTGCCGCTCGAACGTTTGGGTTGTAGTTGGAAATCGGCCGGCAAATCTGGCCTGGGAGGCCCGTAACGCATCAAGGACGTCCTCAGTGCAAATACCGGTTCTTTCGCCGATCTCGTCCGGCGTTGGGCTGCGGCCGAGCTCCTGCTCAAGGCTCTGGCCGACACGGTCGACGACAGCCGCCTTTTCCTGCAGGCCTCGGGGCACTCTCACCGACCATCCGCTTGAGCGAAGGTACTTCTTTAGTTCACCTGAAATCGTCGCTGCGGCGTACGGCCGAAAGGGACCACGATCCGGTTCGTATCGAATCGCCGCCAGCAATAGTCCGGTCATCGCCACTTGGCGCAGATCGTCCTGGTTGCCGAATCCATTGTCGTATCGGGAAGCAAGGCGTGCGGCCATGGCGGCGTTTTCGGCTAAAAGATCCGGCAACCCAGCCGAAGCTCGAACGTCGGTCACAGGCGTGCTCCAGAGGCCGGTTCTTGATTAACCAGCAGCTCGACGATCCCGGGTTGCTGGTTGCATTCGCCAAACGCTGCCAGGACGAGGTCGTGGGCGCCCTTCTCAAAGACGACTTCTTCCAACGAGTGACAGATGTGTATCACCGATCGGGCCCCAACCTCGATGAGATGTACCGTCGATATTCGACCGCGTTGGTTTCCGGAGGCCGTAATGGCGCCGACCACCTCGTCGACCGCCAAGTACGCCGCCTCGAGTCGCGCTATCGACGCCCCGTGCCTTGCCAGCGTCATGTCCACCAGAGCGCCGAGCGATGCCTGTACCAGACTGTGGTCGTCACGTTCGAAGTTGAGAGCCAGCGTCGGAGACAGCGTTTTCATCTTCGTTCGGCCTTAAGTACGACGGCGGTCACGTCGTCGTGAAGCGTCCCCGAGCAGTGGTCCGTGACGGCGCAGGCCACCCTGTGAGCGAGTGCCAACGGGGCTACCGTTTCGGCGTCGGCCACAAGTAGATCAACAGGGCCGGCACCGTAGGTTACTCCTCCGACGTTTCTGGCACCGCTCACACCGTCACTGAGAATCACCATTGTTTCCCCTGGTTTGAACGGTTCGAGAGCCACGCGCTTATAGCCGGCGTCGGCCACGACCCCGAGTGGTGGCTGGGCGGCTATGTGCTGGGGCACCGGTTGGCCGTGGAGATATCGGCGGAGTGGCTCGTGCCCGGCGTTTACCGCGTCCACTCTGTCGTCGGTCACCTCAAGCAGTACAGCGGTGACGAAGCGGTCGCCGCCGTATTCGTCGTCCAATGCCCGGTTGGCGGCGGTCGCCTGTTCCTCGAGGGATGCGCCTTCACGGCGTCGGGTTCGTATTGCCGAAAGCGCTAACACGGCGGAAAGAGCGGCACCCGAGCCCCGCCCCATTGCGTCAAGGGCGACAACGGCAAGAGAACCGTTCGGTTGAATGGCCAGATCAAACAGATCTCCGGCCACGTCGTATGCCGGAGCCAGTGTGCCGCCGACGCGTAAAAAGTCGGACCGCAGGGCCCTTTGCGCCAGCTCATCCCACTGGATCTGGCCGGCGACCGACATGTCTTCGACTCGTCGGAGGTACTCCAGCGTCTCAATTCTGTTGATGGCGTCGTGAACCAGAAGGGCAGGATAGGTGCTTTGTGCCGGTCGAGACGGTGAAGCCCCACCGTGGCGACTCACGAGGACCGGCTGATCCAAATGTAGGTACGGGACAAGAGTGCCGTCGGCCGGTGAATCGAAGTGTTCGCCGTCAGCCAGCCGAGCGAGCATCAGTTCATCTATGTGAATTGAAGGGTCGCCGATGACCGAGACCAGGCGCTGCAAATCGTGGGAGAGAAGATACAGCTGATCGGTTCCCGTGTACTCGGTGAGTTCTTCCAGTAGCTGTCTGACCACGGCCGTCTCGTTTGGTTGGCCGCCAAGCTCCGAATTGTCAGGCGAGGTCGCCGTGCCCAAGGTCATGAAGGTCCTGTACCCACTGAGAGGTGTCGGTATTCGTCAAAACCACGATAGAGGGCAGGATCGTTCTCGACTCAGCGCCGAATGTCGTTGGGTGACTGCCAGGCCACGTTGCCAACCGCGTCGGTGTCGGTGTCGGTGTCGGTGTCAATCTCGATGTCAATCTCGATGTCAATCTCGATGTCGTACGTGGCCTCGCGAATCGCGTTCGATCAGTCGGGGTACCAACCAGTCGTAGATCGAAAAAGGAGATGACTTATGTCGACTGATCGTTCCGTAACTCAGAACCTGGTGGAGGTGCTCGAAGACGGCGCCACCGGATTCGCATCGGCAGCCGTCATGCTGAGAGAATCCGGTGAGCCGGACCTGGCACAACGGTTTGAAGCCTATGCGTCCCAGCGGAACCAATTCAAAGACGAGTTGGTTCGCATGGCGACTGTGTACGGCGACGATGTTGACGAATCCGGCTCTGCCAAGGCCGCAGCCCACCGGGTTTGGATGTCAGTCAAAGACACCCTTTCAGGGTCGGACCCGGAAGGAATTCTTGAAGCCGCCGAACAGGGCGAGGATCACGCTGTGGGCGAGTTCAGGAGTGCCCTTGACGAAGACCTGTCCGAGGGGTTGCGCACTGTTGTGCAACGACAGCTGGCCGATGTCGACCGAGTTCACGTCGAAGTTCGCGAACTGCGTGACCGTCACAGCTGACATCGATTGACCTCCTCGTGAGGGGGTGCCCTCCCGCCCCTCACGAAGGATGAGGATCTCCGTCGGCCGTTCCCCCGCTTCTGCACCGTTGGCCGGCGGAGATCCTCCTTTGGCGGTACTGGACCGGCATGAAGAGGTTCTCAATCGCCTGGGCTGGTAGCGATTTGTGGATCCCAGCCCTATTCGACACGGCTGCAGATTGGCCCGACCATGGTTCGGTTTTCGGAGCGGCTCCCCCGGTCGGCCCGGCTTTGTTGTTAATCCAGTACTCGGACTTCTCGGGGAACGTCCATAAGACACTCGGCTGGGCCCGAGTCGGTGATCAGAATTGACTCGGTGATTTCCAGGCCCCAGGTGTCCATCCAGAGTCCGGGCATGAAGTGGAAGGTCATGCCCGGTTCGAGGATGGTTTCGTCTTCCGGGCGGAAGCTGATGGTTCGCTCACCCCAGTCCGGTGGGAAACTCAATCCAATCGGGTAGCCGCAGCGATCGCCGCCCCGGTCGATGCCCCGAGCAGCCAACGTGTCGTTGAGGGCTACCGCCACGTCGCCCGCCCTGTTGCCAGCCTGCGCAGCGTTGATACCGGCTTCGAGGCCCTCCAGCAGGGCTGCTTCGGCGTTGCGTATCTCCGACGGCGGGCTGCCGATGAACACCGACCGGCAAAGTGGGGCGTGGTAGCGGCGATAGCAGCCGGCCAGCTCAAAGAACGTGCCGGCTCCGCGGCCCATCGGTTCGTCGGTCCAGGTGAGATGACAGGCTGAAGCGTCCTCACCTGTCGGCAGCAACGGCAAGATTGCCGGGTAGTCACCTCCGTGCTCGGGCGTGCCGGTAATGGAGGCGTGGAAGATCTCGGCCACCAGATCGTTCTTGCGCATCCCGGGCACCAGCACGTTGTCGATGTGGCGGTAGGTGGACTCCATGATCGAACCGGCGATCCGCATGTAGGCGATCTCGGACTCCGACTTGACCGTCCGTTGCCAGTTGACCAGACCGGTGGCGTCGATCGGCTCCGCCGCTGTTCCGCCGGTGACCCCCGATCCGAGCTCGGCCAGGGTTGCTCGCAGCTCCTGATGGGCTTTGGCCGAGTAGTAGTAATTGTCGAGCTCAACCCCGATGCGGCGATTCGCCCACCCCCGATCGGCCAGCAACCGGCCCAGCGTTTCCATAGGGTGCCGTTCCGGGGTCTGCACGTAGGCGTCGGAGTAAGGAACGATGTCGTCGGCCGACAGCCAGGTGGTGCGGTGAGCGGCGGCATTGTCCATGGCCCGACCCCAATAGATCGGGTCGGCATCCAAGGTGACGATCACCCCTTGGAAGGTGTAGAACGACCAGGCGTTGAACCCGGTCAGCCAGCACATGTTGGACGGATCGCTGACGAACAACACCTCGACCCCGGCCGCCTCCATGGCGGCCCGGGTCTTGGTTAGACGTTGGCGATACTCATCGACCGTGAATGGCAGGTGTTGGTTTGTCGATATGGCCTGAGACACCCGCCGATGGTCGCTGTCAGCGCCGACTCTGTCAAACCTGGCGGTGTGTTAAACCTCGTGGTGTGTGTTAGACCTCGTGGTGTGTTAAACCTGACGGCCGGTGAAGGCCAACAACTGGGTTTGCTCGTCGGCGTCCGCCGGACAATCGAGAGCGGGGCCGAACATGTTGGTGGCTCGCATCGTTTCCTCGGGGAACCGTTGCATCCCACCCAACGTGGCGGTCACCGCAGCGGCCGGCAGTTGCTCGTCGGCTCCGATCGCCCGGGCCAGATCCCAGGCGTGGATCAGGAGGTCACCGGCTGAAACCCCGAACGGAACCATCTTCGGTACCTGACCCATCGGGCCGAATTCGGTGGTCCCGTCGAGCGCGCCCTCCTGGGCCAGTGCGGCCTGGATGGCGTCTCGGGTGGTCGGCCAGTCGGCTCCTTCAGGAATCTCGGCTCCGACCATGCCTCCGGTGAAGCCGACCTGCACGCCTACGGCGTGATCGACCAGGTCTTTGACGCTCCATTCCTCGCACGGGGTGGAGGCGCTCCACTGCTCGTCAGTGATGGCGTCATACCGCTGGCTGAAGGCGTCAGCGGCGGCATTCCAGATATCGATGTGTTGTTGGCTCATAGTCGGATGCTAGTCGACCCCGATGCGGTTGGTCGGTGCCGGTCAGTTCTACGAGTGATCGTTGAGCACGGCCTGCATGGCTATGGCGTCACCCATCTTGATCAGGCCTGGATGGTGACGCATGGCCAATACACCGTCGACGGTGGCCTGGTATTCGACCGAGGGGGCACCCAAGCGCCGCGCTTCGTGCACCCGGGCGATCGGTTGACCGGCGCTGATGGCGCCACCGAGAGGCACCAGCCACTCGATGAGCCCGTCGGTTTCACTGATCACGTAGCCACCCTCCTCCGGCACGGTGATGCGTTGGGAGACCCGATCCGGTGTTTTGGCTTCGGTCGAGTCAGGATCGAGTACGCCCCAGTGCACCAGCAGGTTGCGGACCCCGGCGTCGACAATGTCCACCAGGTGAGGTCGGGTTGTGCCGGTACCTCCGATTTCGGTGGTGACGAACGGTCGACCGGAGGCGGCAACCAGAGTGTCCAACATGCCGAGCGAGTCGAGCTCCACCAGCTTGGTCACAAACGGAGCGGCGAACGCCTCGGCCGCTGCCTGGGCGGCGGCGTCAACGTCCGGCTGGTCCGGCGTGGCCACCGACGAGGCCATGGGGATGAACTCGAGTGTTCGTCCACCGTCGTGAAGGTCGGCTACAGCGTCGGCCATGGGCAACAAATAGCGGCTGACGTAGTCGGCGATCCGTTCGGTGTGGGTGCCGTCGGGGCGGCCGGGGAAGCTCCGATTCAAGTTTCCCTTGTCGATGGGGGAGGTGCGACTACCGGCGGTGAACGCCGGCTGGTTCATGCATGGAAGGATGATGACCCGGCCGCTGATGTCCGCCGGGTTCAGCGTGTTGGCCAGCTTGAACAGCGTCAATGGTCCCTGGTACTCGTCGCCGTGGTTCCCGCCGGTCATCAAGACCGTCGGTCCGTCGCCGTTGGCGATGACGGCGATGGGGATCATGACAGCGCCGTAGGCGGCGTCATCGCGGCTGTAGGGGAGAACCAGATGGCCGTGGCTACGGCCGTTGGCTGAAAGGTCGACGGTGGGGGAGATGGGGCTGGGGGGCAGAGCTTCGACAGAGGCACCGGTGCTGGTCATGAGAGCAAACAGTAACGTCTGTTGGCTGCCGTGTCCGATCCGCCGCGTCCGGTAACGTGCACCGGGGCGGGATTGCGGGAATACTGGTCGGGTGAGCAGCGATCCGGCCCTCCATCCAGCCGTTGAACCGTTTGCGTTCATGCTTGGCACCTGGGCTGGTTCCGGCGAAGGCTCGTACCCGACGATCGAAAGCTTCGGCTACGTCGAGGAAGTCACGTTCGGTCACGTAGGCAAGCCGTTCTTCGCCTACAGCCAAAAGACCCGCCACGCCGAAACCGGTTTGCCGTTGCACGCTGAGAGCGGTTATTGGCGATTCCTGCCGGGTGATGACGACGCTCCGAGCCTTCGTCCCGTTGAGTTGGTGATGGCCCATCCGACCGGCGTGGCCGAGCTGCTGTCCGGGGTGTTCATTGCCGAGGGCAGCGGGGGTGCTTTCGAGTTGAGCTGCCCGAACGTGGTAACGACCGCTTCGGCGGTGTTAGTGGAGCGAACCACCCGACAGTTTCGCTTCGACGGCGACACGTTGAGCTACGACGTGGCCATGGCCGCTGTCGGTCAACCCCTGACCCATCATCTCTCCGCCACCTTGACTCGCCGGTGCTGAGAGCCAGGCTGACGCACCGGCACCTCCAGCCTCGGGCGGCTCTAGAGTTGCTCGGGCGACTCTAGAATTAGAGGCAACTCATGGTGCGTTCCCGTTCTCAGCAGCTCTTTGTCCGCAATCTCGGCGGTGGCCGTCAGCCCGATGAGCTGGTGGTTGAAGAGCCGATGACCATTCAGTTGGACGGCCACGACGTCAGCTCCACTATGCGAACCCCCGGGCATGACTTTGAGCTGGCGGTCGGCTTTCTGCTGGCTGAAGGTTTGATTGCCGGCCCGGAGGTGGCCGGTATCCGTTACTGCGGGACCGGTTCACCGGTTGACAGTGAGTTCAACGTGGTAACGGTGGAAACCGGCGGCAAAGTCGACGTGCCCACCGCTCGGATGGGAACCATTTCGTCGTCCTGCGGTATTTGCGGCATCGACGCCATCGAAACGCTGACCGAGCGCCTTCGGGTGCTGCCACCGTATGACCCGTGGGACCTTGATCTGCTGATCGCCGCCCCCGACCTTATGCGGAAAGCCCAACCGCTGTTTGACGCCACCGGCGCCGTTCACGCTGCCGCCGCCATGAACCGTGGGGGTGAGATTGTGGTGGTGCGCGAAGACATCGGCCGTCACAACGCGGTGGACAAAGTGGTCGGCCGGATGGTGATGGATGACATCATCCCGACCCCACCTGGAGACACCGGCAGAGACTTCGCCCTTATCGTCAGCGGCCGAGCCTCGTTTGAGATGGTGCAGAAAGCGTGGGCCGCCGGGTTCACAGCCCTGGTGGCCGTCTCCGGCCCTTCTTCGTTGGCGGTGTCGACGGCTCGCCGGGCCGGGCTCACCGTGCTCGGTTTCGCCCGCGACGGGCAGGCCAAGATTTACAGCCCACTGAACCTCGTCGAGTAGACCGACTCCTGGCGCTAACCATCACGGTCGACGGTACGGCGATCACACGGCCCCGAACAGGCGGCGGCGGTAGGCTTGAAGCCGTGACCGAGCATCCCGCCCCCGCCAACGAACAATCCGAAACGGCGCCTGAGTTGGCCCCGCAGCGCAACGAGAACGGTTCCACCGAGATGTCCATCGGCATCGGCGTTGTTCACCTGTTCTTCCGCCACTCGGTGGCCAGTGAGCGCACCGCCGTTCTGGCTGCACTCGATAAGGCGGAGAAGAACGAGGTGCAAATCGTCACCGCCGCCGTGTTGGGTCACAAAGCCGACCTGGCGGTCATGGGCCTGCACCGGGATCTCAAACAGCTGCGTCGCCTTCAGACCGACCTGGTTGGAGCGGGCCTCGAACTGGTCGACAGCTACGTATCACTGACCGAGATCAGCGAGTATGCGGCTGGAGTGCCCGATCGCATGAAGCAGGACCGCCTCTATCCGGTGCTGCCGCCGGCAGGAAAGCCTGCCTGGTGCTTCTACCCGATGAGCAAGAAGCGGGAGCCGGGGCAGAACTGGTTCACCACCGAGTTCGACCGACGCAAAGAGCTCATGTACGAGCACGGGGCCAGCGGTAGAAAGTTTGCCGGCCGTCTGGTGCAGCTGATCACCGGATCTACCGGCGTGGACGATTACGAGTGGGGTGTCACCCTGTTCGCCCAACATCCGGATGATCTCAAGGACGTGGTTTACACCATGCGCTTTGATGAGGCTTCGGCTGTCTACGCCGACTTCGGCCCGTTCTACACCGGCTTGGTCGACCAGCCGTCGACGGTCCTGGACGAGATCGGTCTAGAAGGCTGATCGACCGTGGCCGGTTTACCAGCCGCTTGACTTGACGTATCGTCAGCCCTTGACTTCAACATTACTTGAAGACTTAGCGTCGAAGGTATGGACACCTCGACGACCACCTTCGACGACATTCTCGAACAGTTATTGACCTTCGGCCCGTCCTACGCCGGCGGACTGTCCAACCACGGGCCAATGGCGGCTGAAGCCTTGGTTTCACTTGGCGCAGAGCACCTCCTTCCGGCGCTGCTCGAGGACCAGGTTCGGTTCCTGGAGCCTCTTGATGCTCGGATCGATGACGACCTGGAGCCCGGGCAGTGGACGACAATCGTGAGCCGTAACCTGCCGGGCCTTGTTCTCCGGGCCGGTTCTCAAGCCGGTCACGGGCTGCTGCGGGTGGCCCATGCCGTACGTTCTCTGGAACGGGCTGACACGTCTCCTCGCCGTCGGGAGCTTCTGGCGGCCTTGGACTACTGGCGTGACGGTCGGGTGTTGGATACACCGCCACGACTCGGGGCGGCGGTGAACGGTGGGAGCACCACTCTGTCGATTGATGACGTAGTCGGTCGGCTGCCCCGCTTGAGTGCCGATCAACGTCGAGAAGGGCTCTTGGTGTTTGACCTGATGACCGCCTCCCGGGACGAGCGGGTTCATTCCCTGATGTCTCGCCTTCGGTCGGTGGCGCACAATCCCGATGCGCTGGCTGATCGTTTCGATGCGTTGGCTGCGGTGGCGGCCGGTGCGATGCCTCGAAACACCGGCCTCGAGGAGTTTGCGTTACTACATGGCGTGACCGTGCCCAATATGGCCCGGGTGCTGATTCCACATCTGGATGAGGATGGTCGGGCAGCGCTTGAGGCGG
>JAHDFR010000128.1 GCA_020628065.1 Acidimicrobiales bacterium | reverse complement strand
CCGGCCCGGCTTCGACGGATGGCCGAAGCCACCGCTTCCACCGCGGCGTCCTGACCGATGACGCGGCGGTGCAGTTCGTCTTCCAGCCGCAGTAGCTTGCGGGCCTCGCCCTCGACCAGGCGACTGACCGGAACGCCCGTCCACCGAGACACCACCTCAGCGATGTCTTCCTCGTCCACCTCTTCTTTAAGCATGGTGACATCGGACTGCAGCTCGGCCAGAACAGTCGACGCTTGTTCGATCTGCTTTTCCACCTCAGGCAGCTTTCCGTAACGAATCTCAGCCGCCTTGGTCAGGTCGGCTTCTCGTTCTAGCTCCCGCTGAAGGGTGTCGGCTTCCTCCTTGAGGCTGCGGATGGCCTCGATGGCATCCTTCTCGTTCTGCCAGTGGGCCCGCATGGCGGTGGCCCGTTCCTCAAGGTCAGCCAGTTCGGCCCCGATCTCGCCTGAACGCTCAACCGAACCGGAGTCGGTTTCCGACGACAGCGCCACCTGCTCCATCTCCAGCTGACGGATTCGACGATCGACCACATCGATCTCGGTGGGTAGCGAGTCGATCTCGATGCGCAGCTTGGAGGCCGCCTCGTCCATCAGGTCGATGGCCTTGTCCGGCAGGAACCGACCCGTAACGTACCGATCGGAAAGAGTGGCGGCCGCCACCAAGGCGGAGTCCTGAATGCGGACGCCGTGATGGACCTCATAGCGCTCCTTCAACCCGCGAAGGATGGCGATGGAATCCTCAACGCTGGGCTCGCCAACCAGCACCTGCTGAAAGCGGCGTTCCAGGGCCGGGTCCTTCTCGATGTACTTGCGGTACTCGTCCAGCGTGGTGGCGCCGACCATGCGCAGCTCACCCCGGGCCAGCATGGGCTTCAACATGTTGGAGGCGTCCATAGCCGACTCGCCGCCAGCCCCGGCACCAACCACGGTGTGCATCTCGTCGATGAAGGTGATGACTTCGCCGTCGGCGTCGGTGATCTCTTTGAGCACCGCTTTGAGCCGCTCCTCGAACTCACCTCGGAACTTGGCCCCGGCCAGCATGGCCGAGATGTCGAGCGACACCACTCGACGGTTGCGCAGACTCTCGGGCACGTCGCCCTCAACCACCCGCTGGGCCAGACCTTCGGCGATAGCCGTCTTGCCCACACCGGGCTCTCCGATGAGCACCGGGTTGTTCTTGGTCCGGCGACTGAGCACCTGAACCACCCGACGGATCTCGTCGTCCCGACCGATGACCGGATCAAGTTTGCCGGCCCGGGCTGCTTCGGTGAGATCCTGACCGTACTTCTCCAACGCCTGGAACTGGTCCTCGGGGCTCTGGGAGGTGACCCGATGCGATCCCCGGACCTCCTGGAGTGCTTCCAGCAGTTCCTGGCGGCGCAGATCGAGGCGGGCGGCGGTGGCGCCACCCATGTCGGGGTTGGCCAACGCCAGCAGCAGGTGCTCGGTGGAGACGTACTCATCGCCAAGCTCAGCCCGCACCGAGTCGGCCTCGTTCAAAACCCGGTTGGTCTGGCGGGATAGGCGGGGCTCGGTTCCGTAGGCCTTGGACAGATTTTCCAGAGCCTTCTCGGTGTCGGTCCGTAGGGACGCGACCGGTCGTTCGACCTTGGTCAACAGCGGGAGAACAACGCCCTCAGGCTGGCTGAGCAACGCTGAGAGAATGTGGTCGGGCGTTACTTCGGGGTGGGAATCGGCGCCGGCTCGTTCAATGGCGGCCGCTACCGCTTCGTTGGTTTTGATGGTCCACTTCTTGGGGTCTACTGCCATGACTTTCTTCCTTTGCGG
Organism: Acidimicrobiales bacterium; assembly: GCA_020628065.1. GTDB lineage: Bacteria > Actinomycetota > Acidimicrobiia > Acidimicrobiales > SZUA-35 > JAHELU01. The sequence continues at coordinate 10,834 of JAHDFR010000128.1, read as the reverse complement.
AAAACAATGGCGGATAGATGGAAATCCGCTTGCACCACATCGCTACCTCGACTGCCAGCTTGATAACACCATTGTCAAGTTTTATGAGTGCAAAAGTTTCAACAGCATCAGGAGTGGTAACATTCCAAAATCTACTGATTCAGCCGGTTAGGCGCACCATCCGTCGTACCGGCAGCTACTCCATCGAGGGAGAGGCGAGGACTTTGGCTGTGCCGAATCCCGGCGGACCGTCGCAGGTTGTCACCATCCACATCGCACCCGGTAGCCGACTGCCGATGAAATCGGTCCCATGGGTCGACGCCGAGGCCGGGACGGGACTTGTCGGCGACCGATACCACGGTTCCCGACATCGCCATGTCACCATCCAGGCAACGGATGATTTGGAGGCCGCCAGCATGGCGCTGGGAAGCGAGGTGGATGCGGGGGCGACTCGACGCAACATCACCGTATCGCCCGGTCCGGTGCCGACGACCCCCGGCGCCCGACTCCGACTCGGCCAGGTCGACCTCGAAGTGGTCCGAATCGCCGCACCGTGCAAGCTGCTTGATGACGTCATCGGGGACGGAGCCAGAACAGCCCTGCGGAGACGAGCGGGCACCGTCTGTCGCCTGCTGTCATCTGGACGGATTTCTGTCGGTGACCGATTCGAAATCGTGAGCGTCGACCGCGTCGACTAGCGACACCGACAGCCGGCACTAGAGTTCTCATCCATGAGTGACGACGGCAACGGAATCATCAAGACAACCGGCACCAACACCACGGTGGCCGAGGCGGCCTCCCGGCTGGAGGACGCAATCAACGAAAACGACAAACTGCGGCTGATTGCGAAGGTTGACCACACAGCCGGGGCGGCAAGCGTGGGCCTGGTACTTCCAGACACGGTCGAGTTTATTTTCGGCAACCCGGCACTCGGCACACCGCTGATGCAGGCAGCGCCAACGGCGGCAATCGATCTGCCACAGAAGATGGTGGTTATGAGTGATGGCGGCGACGGCGTCGTCGTGCTGCACAACGACCCTCAGTACCTGGCGCAACGTCACGGCATTCCCTCATCGACACCGGAGCTGGCCACCGCCGCCACCGCTCTCCAGAATCTGGCAGACATTGCTGCCGGGTGAGCTCAATTGCGGGTGGAGGCTTCAGCCGTTTCTAGGGCGGCGGCGCCGATACACCGTAATCGACTGGTTGACGGGCACGATCTCTCGACGATACTGACGATGGGTATCGGCGACCGCCTGCTCGCCTTCCTGACGTAGCTGTTCAATTTGTGACTCAAGCTCGGCCACTTCGGCCTCCAGCTCAAGCACCCGCTTGACTCCGGCCAGGTTCAAGCCGTCCTCGGTCAGCTCACTGATCCGGCGTAGGAGTTCAATATCGGCATCGCTGTAGCGCCGATTTCCGCCACCGGTACGAGCCGGCGAAACCAGACCCTTGCGCTCGTAGATCCGCAACGTCTGAGGGTGCATTCCGGCTAAGTCGGCCGCCACCGAAATGACGTAGACAGCCTGGGTGAATCCAGGATGCTGGCGGTCGGAGTTGAGGTCGTCAGCCATAACTGTCGAGCACAGCTCCCCTAGCCCGAACCGGCCAGATGCTCACGGGGTGACGAAGTGGTGGCGGCAGCCAGAGCCTCAACGGCGACACGCTGATCCTCCGAAAGCTCGGGAGGAACATCGACCACCACGGTGACCAGCAGGTCGCCGGTGCCCTTCTTGGTCTCGATGCCTTTGCCCTTCACCCGCATCTTCTTGCCTGACGGGGTGCCGGCCGGGATCTTCACCGTCACCGTCGAGCCGTCCAACGTTGGAACCTTGATATTGGAACCCAAGGCCGCTTCGGCGAAGGTGACGGGAACCTCGATGGTCAGGTTGTTGCCTTTGCGGGCGAACAGTTTGTGGTTTCCCACACCGACCACAACAAACAAGTCGCCGGCCGGGCCGCCGTGACGGCCGGGGCCACCACGGCCTTTCAAGCGAATACGTTGGCCGTTTTTGACACCGGCCGGAATTCGGACCTTGACCTGACGGGGCTTGCGCTCGATGCCGTTACCCCGACAGGTCGGGCACGGGTTGGTGACGACCCGGCCACGGCCGGAACATCGGGGACACGGCTGACTGAGCGAGAAGAAGCCCTGGTTGTCATCGAGAACTCCACGGCCCTGACACTGAGGGCAAACCTCCGGCTGGGTGCCGGGGGCCGATCCGGTGCCGGTACAGGTCGAGCAGGCGGCGTCAGAGGTCAAGTGAACCGAGGTGGTGACACCGTTGACCGCCTCCTCAAAACTGAGGTTCAGGCTGGTCTCCAGATCGTCGCCTTTGCGAGGAGCTGTTCCCGGCGCTCGCCGCCGACCGCCGGCCCCTCCGAACAAGTCACCCAGGATGTCTGACAGATTGCCGGGATCGAACTCGAATCCGGCACCACCGCCGCCGGCACCGAACGGGTTACCGCCGGCTCCGGCGCCACCGCCAAACATCCCAGCGGTGGCCCCGTACTTGCGGATCTGGTCGTACTCTTTGCGACGCTCAGGATCGCTCAGCACGTCGTAGGCTTCGGACACTTCTTTGAACCGATCCTCGGCCTTGGGATTGTCCGGATTGGCGTCGGGATGGAACTCCCGGGCCAGCTTCCGGTATGCCTTGGTGATCTCTTTGTCGTCAGCCGACTCGGAAACACCGAGGATTTTGTAGAAGTCCTTATCCAACCAGTCGTGCTGCATCGTCCAGCTCGTCCTCCTCTAGCCGACCACTTTGACCATGGCCGGGCGAAGCACCCGGCCTTTCCAGACGTAACCGGCTCGCATGACCTCGGCGACAACGGGACCTGACCCGTCGCCACCCTCCTCATGCATCACCGCTTCGTGCTGGTTGGGGTCAAAGGGGGCCTCAGCCGGGTCAAGACGCTCAAGGCCGTTCTTGGTCAGGGCGTCCAACATGGTGGCTCGCATAGGTTCCACCGAGTCGACCCCACTGGCCACGGCCCCGTCGAAGGCATCGAGCACCGGCAGCAACTCGTTAATGAGGCCGTCGTTGGCCCGTTCTTTACTGTCGGCCTCCCGTCGGGCCACCTGCTTGCGGTAGTTCTCAAACTCGGCCTGCAGACGCTGCGAGGCCTCGAGATACTGGTTCCGCTCGCCGGTCACCCGTTCAAGGTCGGCCACAAGAGCCTCGACCGACAGCTCCCCAGCCGGGGAGCCCTCCCCCGCTGGGGAGCCCTCCTCGTCCGATGAGTCCTCAGCGGCGGGCTCTTCGTCGACTCCGATTTCGGCCAGCGCCTCATCGACTTCCGACAGATCTTTGGCCGAGTCCTCGGAGGACTCTTCCGGTGAGACGGACTCAGCGGCCTCACCGTCAACCTTGGGCTTGCTCACGCTTCGTCTCCGGCGTCGTCCTCGTCGACGATCTCAGCGTCAACAACATCGTCGTCGTTCGCAGCGTCATCACCGGTGGCGCCGCCGGCCGCAGCACCGGCATCACCGGTGGCCGAGGCCTGCTCGTACAGCTTGGTCGACACCGTCTGGCTGGCGGTCACCAACTTCTCGGTGGCGTCCTTGATGGCCTCCATGTCTTCGCCCTCGAGGGCGGTACGAACCTCGGTGAGAGCCTCCTCAACCGATTCCTTCTCATCGGCCGGGATCTTTTCACCCTGGTCGGCCAGCAGTTTCTCAGTCTGGTAGACCAGCGAGTCGGCGCTGTTGCGGATGTCGGCCTCTTCCCGACGCTTGGCGTCCTCCTCGGCGTGAGCCTCGGCGTCCTTGATCATCTGGTTGATGTCCTCGTCGCTCAGGTTCGACTGACCGGTGATGGTGATGGACTGCTCTTTGTCGGTGGCCCGATCCTTGGCCGACACGTGCACAATGCCGTTGGCGTCGATATCAAACGTGACATCAATCTGAGGGATGCCACGGGGAGCCGGAGGCAGGTCGACCAGCTCGAACTTGCCGAGGGTCTTGTTGTACATGGCCATGTCCCGCTCGCCCTGAAGGACGTGGATCTGCACCGACGGCTGATTGTCATCAGCGGTGGAGAAGGTCTCGGTCCGGCGGGTGGGGATGGTGGTGTTGCGCTCGATCAGCTTGTGCATGACCTGGCCCTTGGTCTCAATACCAAGTGAAAGCGGGGTCACGTCCAGCAGGAGGACGTCTTTGACGTCGCCCTTGAGCACACCGGCCTGGATGGCGGCACCGACAGCCACCACTTCGTCGGGGTTCACCGATTTGTTGGCTTCCTTGCCGGTCATCTCCTCCACCAGCGCAACCACGGCCGGCATACGGGTGGAGCCACCGACCAGGACCACGTGGTCAACGTCGGCCTGCTTCATGCCGGCCTCGGACAGGGCGGACTCAACCGGACCCTTGACCCGCTTGAGCAGATCGGAGGTCATCTCCTCGAACTTGGCCCGGCTCAGCGACATGTCCAGGTGGAGGGGACCGTCGGCGGTGGCGGTCACGAACGGCAGGTTGATGTTGGTGGAGGTCACCTGCGACAGCTCGATCTTGGCCTTCTCGGCCGCTTCCTTGAGCCGCTGGGCCGCCATGTTGTCGGCCGAAAGGTCAACGCCGTTGGCGTTCTTGAACTCGGTGACCATCCAGTCGATGATGGCCTGGTCCCAGTCGTCACCGCCGAGCTGGGTGTCGCCGTCGGTGGACTTCACCTCAAACACACCATCGCCGATCTCCAGAATGGAGACGTCGAAGGTACCGCCACCGAGGTCAAAGACCAGAACGGTCTGATCGGAGGTGTCATCTTTGTCGAGACCGTAAGCCAGGGCGGCGGCGGTCGGCTCGTTGATGATACGCAGCACTTCCATGCCGGCGATGGCGCCGGCCTCCTTGGTGGCGGTGCGCTGGGCGTCGTCGAAGTGAGCGGGAACGGTGATGACGGCCTGGGTGACGGTGTCGCCGAGGTACGCTTCGGCGTCGCGCTTAAGCTTCATCAGCGTGCGGGCGCTGATCTCCTGCGAGGCGTAGTTCTTACCGTCGATCTCGGTGGACCACTTGGTACCCATGTGGCGCTTGACCGAGCGAATGGTGCGGTCGGGGTTGGTGATGGCTTGGCGCTTGGCCACTTCACCGACCATGACCTCGCCACCGTCTTTGGCGAAGGCCACAACTGAAGGTGTAGTACGCGAGCCTTCTGCGTTGGGGATGACGACGGGGTCACCGGCCTCCAGCACGGCGACCACCGAGTTGGTGGTTCCAAGGTCGATGCCTACGGCTTTTGCCATTGTTTCAACAGCTCCTGTGTCGGATTTGGGGGGTTGATTTCGAGTCTATCCGGGCCTGAGAGTCCTCTCAGTGACTCCTCAGTGGCCTCCGTCACAAAACTTGAGTGTCTTACTATCAAGTTTTCTGATCAGTGATTTACAACGTCGGTCGGGTGGTCACTATTCCAGAACGCCGGTTTTTGTGTTCCACTGGATTACGCATGACGAAACCGCCCCCGTCTCGACCAAACCCCTACCGGGCTATTGGAATCGTTCTGCTGGTAACGCCGTTTGTGTTCGGCATCGTGTTGTTCACCATGGCCGCCACCGTCGTCGACGAGCAGAGTTTGGAGGAGTCCTACTGGGCGACGGCGCTGCTGGTTGCCCCCAACATTATTGGCGGACTGATACTGCTGTTCGGTCGTCGAGTCCCATCCCGGGTGGCGAAGCTGCTTCCTCAACATCACCTGGTGACCGGCGCCGGACTGGCCATCGTGGCGGTCGGGATACTGGCATCGACCCAGGGACGGAACGGAGATGCCAACATCGGTGGCGGCATTGCGATCCTTTCCGGCCTCGTCCTCGCCCTGACCGGAGCCGCCATGTGGGTGGTGAACACCGGTCGGCAACCTCCGCCGCCGAGCTAGGGTACGAGCGTGACGGGCCCCGAGAATCATCCACTCACCCACGACCGCTACCCACGATCAAACGGTTATGACCCGGACTGGGTACTGGCCAACCAGATGGGCCCCAACGCCCTGTGGCTGCTGGAATCGCTGCTGGAAGTCATGACCATCGAACCGGGGATGAAGGTCCTCGATCTCGGATGTGGTCGGGCCATGACCTCGATCTTCCTGGCCAAAGAATTCGGGGCCAGAGTATGGGCCAACGACCTGTGGATCTCCCCCGGTGAGAATCAAGCCCGAATTACCGAAGCCGGCGTAGAAGACCTGGTAACCCCCATTCACGCCGAAGCCCACGCCCTCCCCTACGCCACCGACTTCTTCGACGCCGTCGTCAGTCTCGACGCCTATCACTACTTCGGTACAGCCGACCTCTACCTGGGATATCTGTTGGGCTTCGTGCGCCCCGGCGGCCGACTGGGAATCGTGTCCCCGGCCGGGCTCTACGAGATTGGCGCCGACGTACCCGAACACCTACAGCCCTATTGGGACTGGGAATTCTGTTCGTTCCACTCCCCCGACTGGTGGCGGACCCACTGGGCCAAGACCGGCAAAGTCACCGTCGACCTGGCCGACGCTGTTCCCAACGGGTGGAAGGACTGGCAACGGTTCAACAAACTATCCATGCCCCACATGGCCGGTTGGCTGGCCGACGCCGCCGCCGACACCGAACTCATGTTGAAAGCCGACCAGGGTCAGTACCTGGGATTCACCCGGATGGCCGCCACCAAACTGTCATCCTCCTGATCGGCCCGGCACGGGCCACGAACAACCGCGAACGGTCAGGGCACAGCGCCAACTACGGTGGATGAGCGAAAGCGAGGGTTAGATGACAGCACCGACACCGGGCCCCCAACCCGAACAGGCCAGCCAGGCCGCCGACTGGTACCCCGATCCGATGGGACGACACGAGTACCGCTACTGGGACGGCGCTCGCTGGACGCAAGACGTCTCATCCCACGGTCGTCAGAGCACTGACGCGCTGGAGGCCGCCCCCAAGACCGTGATCGGACAACAGGACGCCCCAACGGTGCAGCGGCAAGTGCAGAATCACGCCCGCCAATCGGAGCGCCGGGGGGCCTCCCCTCCACCACCGTCAGGGCACGCCTACGAGACAGCCGGCTTGTTGGACCAACCGATCCTGGTGGTCAACCAGAAATGGAAGCTCATTGAGGTCAACACCGAGTTCGCCGTCTACGACGGCAACGGAGCCCAGGTTGGAGCGGTCCGCCAAGTCGGGCAGAGCACACTCAAGAAGGTCGTCCGCTTCTTCGGCAGTCTGGATCAGTACTTCACCCACAAATATCAGCTGGTGGACGCTTCCGGTCAGCCGCAACTGTTGATGACCCGGCCGGCCAAGTTCGTTAAATCCAGAGTGATCGTGCAGGACGCAACCGGTGCCACCATCGGCGAAGTGATCCAGCGAAACGTATTCGGCAAGATCCGTTTCGGGTTCGAGGTCGGCGGTCAGGAGATCGGCGGGATCTTCGCCGAGAACTGGCGGGCCTGGAACTTCTCCATCAAGGACGCCCAGGGCGTCGAGGTGGCTCGGGTGACCAAGACCTTCGAGGGCGTCCTGAAGACGGCGTTCACCACTGCCGACAACTACGTACTTCAGGTCCACCGACCTCTGCCCGACCCGCTACGACAGATGGTGTACGCCTCGGCCGTAACCATCGACACCGCCCTCAAACAGGACTCACGAGGTATTAGCGGTGGTGGCATCTTGGATATCTTCGGCGGCTGAACCGGCTTGCACCTGATCGGTGGATTGACGCTGACTACAACTTGGCGGCGGCTTCCACAATTTGGTCTTCGGACACCAACACCAGCTCGGCTGCAGCCCCCAGCGGGATGGGTGAATCGGCGGCGGCCACCCGACCAACCGGCCCGGCGAAACCGTCCTCCAAAAGGGCGGCCAGGATCTGTTCGCCAACCCCGCCGGTCCGTCGTGTTTCGTCCACCACCAGAACCCGTCCGGTTTCAGCCGACTGATGCAGCAGATCATCGATGGGCATTGGAGCCAACCATCGAAGATCGACAACCCGCCAATCCTGATCGAACTCGGCCCGCATTCTGGCCGCTGCTCGCAACGACAGGAACAGCCCATTGCCCCAGGTGACAATGGTGCCGTCGGTCCCGTCGCCGTGGACCCGAGCCCGGCCAATGGATGCCGGATTACCAAAGTCGACTTCCGACTGCCACAGCCCGTCGCCATCTTCGTACAGATCGGTGGTGTGGTAGCGGGCGATCGGCTCCAAGAAGGCGCACACCGCACCGTGGTGACGAGCCAGTTGAACGCAGCTGAGCAACATTGGTCCGGCATCAGCCGGGTGGGCCGGCGAAGCGATTACCAAACCGGGGACATCGCGGAGAACAGCCACCGCGTTGTCGTTGTGGTAGTGACCGCCAAAACCCTTCTGGTAGCCGTAAGAGGCAATACGGACCACCATTGGATTGCGGAACTGCCCCTGAGAGAAGAACGACATGGTGGCCGCTTCGCCCCGCAGCTGGTCCTCAGCGTTGTGCAAATAGGCCAGATACTGGATCTCGGGGATCGGCACCATGCCGTTCATACCGGCGCCCAGGGCAAGACCGAGGATGGACTGTTCATCCAGGATGGTGTCGAAGACCTGACGCTCCCCAAACTCCTTTTGCAGACCCCGGGTCACGCCGTACACCCCACCCTTGCGGCCCACATCCTCACCAAAAACCAAGGTGTTGGGGTCGGCGGCCAGCGCGGTGCGCAGCCCCCAGTTGATGCTGCCTGCCGTCGTTAGCTGCTGGTGACGGTCAACGGCCGGAGCCGACTCAACCGAGACCGGGTCCACCGTCTTGACCGACATCCACGGCGCCAACGGTTGGACGATGTCATCCACCGAGGTGAGCTCCGGCTCGTTCAGCAATTCAAGCGCCCGCTGCTGAACGGCCCGGCGCTCGGACAGATACCACTGAACGAGTTCGGGGCCGGAAGCATCGCCGGAAGCGACAACAAGCCGGGCGGTGGCCAACAGCGGATCTCGACTGTAGTCGTCACGAATATCAGCCGCAGTGCGGTAGGCGGCTTCAGCATCGGAGCCGGCGTGACCCATGAACCGCACCGTTTGTAGCCGCACAAACCCGGGTTGACCGGTGGTTCGCATGTGGTCGACCAGGGCAGTCGTCTCGGCCAGCACCGCTGCCGGGTCCCGGCCGTCGACATCAACTACCGCCAAACCGGGACGGTTCGCCACTGAGGCTTCAACCCACCCCGTCGGGGTGGGCACGCTGATACCCAAACCATTGTCTTCACACAGGAACAGCACGGGACAGCGCCGCCCCTCGTACCAGATACGACAGGCCCAATTGAGGGCGCCTTGCACCGTGGAATGGTTGAGCGAAGCGTCCCCGATCCCACACACCACCACCGAGTCCTCAGGCCACATGCCCTCCGAGCACGCTGCATGACTGAAACTGGTGGCCAGACCGACCGATCGTGGGGCGTGAGATCCAATGGTCGAAGTCAACGGGATGATCGACAACGGGTGTGAGCCCAGCACCTTATGTCGACCGCCCGCTATTGGCTCGGTTGAGCGGGCCAGAATGCCCCGCAGAAGATCGTCAACCGGCTCGACACCGGCATCAGGAGCCTGCGCCGCCCGAGCAACATAGAACGCCCCCGACCGATAGTGCAGCAACGCCGGGTCGCTCGGCCGTAAGGCCATGGCAACGGCGGCGTTGGATTCATGACCGGCGGAAGAAATGGTGTAGTAGCCGAGGCCTTTGACGCTTCGCAGCCAACGGGCAACGTGGTCAACCAACCGGGAAAGTACCTGGGCTTCAAACAACTCGGAGGCCACCCCGGCTGCCAGCCCGGTCGGAACCTGTTCCCCCGGAATCGAGGCCACAGCGGCAAGTAGCGCCTCCTCCAACGGCACCAGATCGTCTTCGAGCATCTCGGCACTCACAAAATCGACACCGGACATGCTCAGAACCTATCATCGGCGGGATTAGCACCACCGTCGTGACACTCTTACACTGTCGTGAGACTCATACACTGAGGGACTTGCAGTAAGGGGTGTGCTCTGAGTTGGTTTCAGGGCGCGCCGCCACGAGCGTCCGCCAGGAGCCCCAACCGGAGCGTTCTACCTGGGCGCCCAACAGGAGACATCGTCTTGTCTGATCAAACAGAAACACAACAGGGTTGGCTGACCAACGAGGAGATCGAGATCGTCCGCGGTCGAGTTCCCATCGTCTACGTCGAAGCTGTTCCCGTTCGGGTTGATGATCAGGGCCGGGTCACCCAGGTGGGCTTGCTGCTGCAAGCCATGCCCGACGGCACTATCAGCCGTTCGGTGGTCAGCGGCCGAGTGCTTTACCGGGAACGTCTCCGTGAAGCCCTGATCCGCAACATCGAAAAAGACCTGGGCTCGCTGGCCCTACCTAAACTGCCGGCGTGCCCTACGCCATTCACGGTGATCGAGTACTTCCCCGATGCCGACGTGTCCGGCTACACCGATCCCCGTCAACATGCGGTCAGCTTGGTGTATGTGGTCCCGGTGGAAGGCATCTGTGAACCGTCAAAAGCCACGCTTGACATCGCCTGGCTGACACCGGAGGAAGCCGACAGCCCTGAAGTCAGAGTGGAGATGACGTCCGGTCAGGATCGTCTTCTTCGTTTGGCGTTGGCTCACTGCAGCTGTCTGCCCTAACCAGGGCCTTCGGTTCGCCACGACAACTCCGTGCGTGTCACCAGTTGGAATGTTGATTCCATCCGTGCCCGGCTGCCTCTGATTGAGGACTGGCTGGACCGCACCCAGCCTGACGTGGCCTGCTGGCAGGAGACCAAATGCCCGGCCCGCAAATTTCCCCGTCACGCATTCATCAGCCGAGGCTATGAGCTGGCCGCTACCGATGCCGGAGGCTACGGCGGTGTGGCCATCGCCAGCCGAGTCGGTTTGGATGACGTG
>JAHDFR010000352.1 GCA_020628065.1 Acidimicrobiales bacterium | reverse complement strand
CGATCTGTTGGACTCGGTCGGAGCTGAATCCGACGCACCCGAGCCTGAAACATCTGACGAGGACGACCAGTGAGCGCCGCCGTCCTCCAACTCGAAAACGTGACCAGAGAGTACCCGGGAGTCCCGCCGGTACGAGCCATCGACGGGGTAACCCTGTCGGTTCAGCCGGGAGAGTTCGTGGCTATCGTCGGCGCATCCGGTTCGGGAAAGTCGACGCTGCTCAACCTGATCGGCACCCTCGACCGCCCAACCGAAGGCAAAGTTCGGATCGACGGGGTCGAGACCGGTCGGCTACGGGATCGGGAAGTAGCGGGACTTCGTTCGGCCCGCATCGGCTTCGTCTTCCAGCAGTTCCACCTGCTCGACGGCATGAGTGCCACAGACAACGTGGCCACCGGCCTGCTGTATCAAGGCGAATCCCGGCGGCACCGTCGACGGCGCAGCACCGAAACTCTTCACCGGGTTGGGCTCGGCCATCGCTGCGACCACACCCCGGCCATGATGTCCGGAGGTGAACGTCAACGGGTGGCTATCGCCCGGGCCCTGGTCGGCGATCCGGCCATCGTGTTGGCCGACGAACCGACCGGCAACCTGGACTCCAAAAACTCCGACGAGATTGTGCAGCTGCTCAACCGCCTCAACGAAGAAGGATCGACCATTGTCATGATCACCCACGATCGTGAACTGGCGGCCCGCGTGCCCCGCCGAGTGTCACTGTCCGATGGTCGCCTGGTGGACGACGTGAACCTTGCGAGGCAACGATGACGGCGGCAACAGTCACTCAGGCTCGGCCGGTTCCAACCCCATCGGCGGACGGTGCTCGCTTCCGCTCACGGCTACGAGCCAGCGACCTGCTCAGAACCGGCACCTCCGGAATCCGGACCCGCCCTGGTCGGGCGGCGTTTACCGCCGTGGGGATCGCCATCGGTATTGCCTCGATGGTGGCGGTCCTTGGCATCTCGGCCTCCAGCCGCGCTGATCTGTTGGCTGAGCTGGACCGGCTGGGGACCAACCTGTTGCAGGTTCAGCCCGGTCAGAACCTGTTCGGCGAGAGCGCTACCCTGCCGGCCGAGGCTCCTTCCATGATTCGCCGTATCGGACCGGTGGACGGGGCGGCGTCGGTGGCCAAGCTGAAAGCAACCGTGCAGCGCAACGACCAGATGGCCGAGAACACCAGGAACGGTCTTACCGTTCACGCCACCGAACCAGGCCTGTACGGCACGCTGGAAGGGTCCATGCGAACCGGGCGCTTTCTGGATCAGGCTTCGTCCGGTCTACCGACGGTGGTGCTTGGTTCGGTGGCGGCGGAACGGCTGGGAATCACAGACCTGGCTTCCGGGCCTCGGGTGTGGATTGCCGGGCACTGGTTCTCGGTGGTCGGCGTGCTCGATCCCCTGCCTCTCCACCCTGATCTGGACCGTTCAGCCTTTATCGGCTTGACGGTCGCTCGGGATCAGTTGGCAGTGAAAGGGCTGCCATCCACCATCTACGTTCGCACCGCCCCCGAACAGGTGGCCGATGTGCGGGCGGTGCTGGCCCGAACCGCCAACCCGGCCGATCCCAACGAAGTCCAGGTGGCCCGACCGTCCGACGCGCTTGAAGCCCGCACCCGAGTGGACGAGAACCTGCAGCGACTACTACTCGGTTTGGGAGGGGTGGCGCTGCTGGTCGGCGGGCTGGGTATCGCCAACGTGATGATCATTTCGGTCCTGGAGCGACGAACCGAGATCGGTGTGCGCCGAGCGCTCGGAGCCACCAAGTCGCATATCGCCGTGCAGTTCGTGGTGGAAAGCACGCTGTTGGCCCTGCTCGGAGGACTGGCCGGCGTGGCCATCGGCTACGGGGTGACAGCCGGCTACGCCAACCGTCAAGGCTGGCTGATTGACCTGCCGGTCGAGGCTCTGGTACTCGGGGTTGCGGCCGCATTGGCGGTGGGCGCTCTGGCCGGTCTGTATCCGGCGGCTCGGGCCGCCCGCCTGGACCCGGCGGAAGCGGTCCGGCCCGG
>JAHDFR010000351.1 GCA_020628065.1 Acidimicrobiales bacterium | reverse complement strand
ACTTCGGACAGCACCTTCTCACGAGCTCGCCGGGCGTCACCGGCCGAACGGAAGCCTCGCCGCGTGATCTGGCGATACTTGCCAGTTACCGGGTCGAGGCCTGCGGAAACCTTGAAGTACCAGGTTCCGTTCTTGGCCTTGTAGACGCCTGCGGCCTTCGGCATCGATGGCCTACTTCAGCGCTTCGACTCGACGGTCCTGGAGCCAGGCGTCGAGATCGGCGGGGTCGAAACGGATGTACTTGCCGACCTTGATGTAGGCCAGGCGGCGCTCATGCACTAGACGGCGGATGAAGCGAGGGGTCACTGACAGGCGCTCAGCGGCACCGGCGATGTCGAGCAGTTCGGGGTGGATGGTGGTCATGGTTGCATCTCCTTTCCGGGGTAGGACCGAACACCGCCGGCCCTACCCCATCGGACCACGGGCACTAGGCAGCGGCCTTGGCCGGCTGCGCTGTGGGCTTGGACTTCGACGCCGACGCAGCAGCAACCGCATCAGCGGACCAGCGAGTCGTCACCGACCGCTCGTTACGCCGGGAATAGATCTGCACCCGCAGATTCGGCATCACCACCAACTCCCGGAACCCGGCATCAGGCTTGTCACGGGCGATCACCCGCACCTCCAACGCCTGCTCCTCACGGTTCATCGAATCCGACGCCGTCACCCGCACCGTCCACACCGGAAACCCGGTGTCCTTGTCGTGCTCCTGGCGGCGATCATCGCCGTACACCCCCTCCTCATACACATAGACCGGTTCGGACTCCTGGAACAGCAGCTCGTAGCGGTTTGGATCAATCACAAGATTCCTGAATGACATGATTCTCCTTCACATAAGTCTCAGTTGCTTGTTTGCTTTGCTTTCCCTGCCCGATCGGGCGAGGCCTTGAATGCCAACCCAGCGAGGCTTCGGATACCGATACATCCGAGGATCCGGCGTGGGTGGGTCGTAAATCGACTGGTCAGGACAGTTGGCCAACAGCCAGCGGCCGTGGGCGTGGCGGTGCCGACGACCAGCGATTAACCAGGAGTGCTCATGCGCCCCGACTCGCAGAGCGTCACGACGCTGACGAGGCGACAACTCCAAATGGTGGAGGTGACCGATCGGGTTGTCCCCGGATCGAATCGTGGCCTCGACGGTCCCGGCGAAGTCGGCCAACTCGGCCGCTGTTGACGCGGTGCCGATGGAACGGATGCCATGACCGTCGTTCCAATCTTCCAGCGGTGTCACGTACCAGGTCACAGCCGGCCCCGTTCACCGGCCAGCCGCAACCGTGGCGGACTGGTACCCCTTGGCTCGACCACAACCTCCAAGCCGTGAGCCTCCAACAGCTCCAGGGCTTCAGGTAGCCCGTCAGCCCCCTGGTCGAGGGCAGTCAAGAAGGCGGCACGCACACCAACACGGGTACGAACCATGGCCTTCCACAGATTCTTGGAGACGATGCAGATCTGACCGACCGTCTCGTCAGCCTCAGCGGCCAACTCCTCATCGGTCTTCTCGTCGTCCAGGCCGAGGCGCTGACGCAGGCCCTTAGACCATGTCCACATGCGCCGGTCGTGCGAGCCTTTGATCCACTCCCGGAACAAGGCGATGTCTCGACAGTCGCCGGTCTCGACCGCATCAAAGGCGATGGCGAACGGGTGACGACTGGTCGACGTGCGACCCTCCTTACCGTCGGCCATGGCCACCTCATAGCCAGCCTTGGTGCAGTACATGCCCGCACCCTCAACCCCGTCGGTCTTGATCGGCCGAAGGTCAACGGCCACCGAGGACCGGCATTCCCGACCGAACTTGGTCCTCATCCGGTTGACCCACAGATCGTGGAACACCACGATGATCTCGTTCCACAGCTCCCGATCGTCGAACATGTCAATCGGCGTGTCCGAGAACAACACCACATGCAGATGCGGGTGCCAGCCGTTCAACCCGTGCATCGTCTCAACCGTGCGACAGAACCCCAGGCCAAGGCGCTCCTTGAGCTTCCGGTAGCGGGAGTGGCCGGTGATGTAGGACCAGGTGTCCTGCG
>JAHDFR010000350.1 GCA_020628065.1 Acidimicrobiales bacterium | reverse complement strand
ACAGCAAGTCAGCCCCGAGAGCAGGACCCGCCAACCACCGGCCGCAAGCATCGACCTGACAACCCCATCCGCCACCGGGCCACTTCGAGAGCTCAACTTCGACAACGTGACGTTCCACTACCCGGGGGCACGGCACCCAGCACTCGACAGCGTCAGCTTCACCCTCAAAGCCGGACAAGTAGTAGCCCTCGTTGGAACCAACGGCAGCGGCAAGACCACCCTCACCAAGCTGGCAGCCGGGCTGTACGAACCGACCAGCGGCACCGTTGAATGGAACGGCCAGGCGGTCGACCAGGTGCGCGCAGGGCACCCCCAAGCCATCGCCCAACTCTTTCAAGACTTCAACCGCTACGAACTGTCCGCCATCGACAACATCACGCTCGGACACCAACAAGCAGACACGCCGCTACCCCGAGCTCAGCAAGCCGCCCGCGCTGCCGGAGCACACCAATGGCTGCAAGCCCTACCCGACGGATACGACACCATCCTGTCCCGTTCGCTCGATCATGGAGTCGAACTCTCCGGAGGGCAATGGCAGCGCCTCGCCCTAGCCAGAACCATCTACCGAGACAGCGAACTCGTGATTCTCGACGAGCCAACCGCCGCCCAAGACCCAAAAGCCGAAGCCGACTTCATGAACCGCATCAGACAAGCCGTCAACGGCAAAACCGTTCTGCTGGTCTCCCACCGATTCTCAACCGTGCGCTGGGCTGACGCCATCGGCGTTATGGAAGCAGGCCAACTCATCGAATGGGGAACACACAACCATCTGATGAACCTCAAAGGGGCCTACCACGCCATGTTCACCGCCCAAGCCGAACCCTACCTGGACGACGCAACCACATGAGCAAACCGAAGCGCCCCCTCACACACCCGCTACACATCTACGGGCTGGAGCTGAGGCTCCCCTTCCTCCCGCCACAAGGCATGAGCCGAATGCCGGCCGGCAGCCAACCAGCGGTGCACTTCATGGATGCATCCAGCCCCCTACCCGTATACGACGCTCTCTGGAAAGAGACGCTCGGTCAACAAGACATTCGCATCGGACGCTCCGGCATAGACCTGCGAGACAACGGCCAAGGCGACAGCCCGGGACACACCGGCCGATCGGCGCTAACCACCACCATCGGCTTCGATCAGCACCGCTTCGACATCTCAGGAACCCAAGTTCACTACGAAAGCGATCAACCACCGGCAACCATTGACATCTACTACAACACCGTCATGTCGATGATCCTGCCCCACAACAACATGGTCGCCCTCCACGGATTTGTGGCCGACCTGGCGAGCGGGCACCGAGTGGCCGTCCTCGGACAATCCGGAGCAGGCAAGTCAACACTCGGCCGCCAACTACTGGACGACGGGGCGACGCTGGTATCCGATGACCTCGTCGCACTCGACGCCGACGCCCGCTGCCACGCCGGCCCGCCGTTCTACCGCATTGTGCACGCAACCGACGGAGCCACCCTTGACCAGGGCGGCAAATACCGCATGCCGGTAGCCAACCTGGCGATCCAACCAGCGCCGGTTGATTTGTTCGTAGTTCTCGACGACGAAAGCGTGGACAACGCCGAGCCGACAGGAACCGAACTATTGGACAAGCTGCTCGCCTACCCCTACGCGCCGATCGCAGCCGTCCCGACAGAATTGGGCATGAGGCTACGTGTCCTGATGCAGGCCACTAGCACAGCTGGCTGCTGGCGTGTTGAACGGAAGAGTCTGCCGCCCGATCGGATGGCGGCCTACGTGGCTGAACGCTGCCAGTCGTTGCCGAACCAATCAATGAGGATGTCAGCCGTCCGCTCGGCCCTGGGCTGAACCACCCAACCCACACCATTCCAACAACGAGCCAACCGACTGTCATCTAGGCTCGCTCCAAAGGCGAACCACTATGACAGTCGTAATCACCGGCGGGCTGGGATTCATCGGGAGCCATCAAGCGGTTGCTGCCGTCGCGGCCGGGCATCAGATAGTCATCGTCGACAACCTGTCCAACAGCCACCAGCCGGTCGGTGAACGCATCGC
>JAHDFR010000127.1 GCA_020628065.1 Acidimicrobiales bacterium | reverse complement strand
AGAGCCACCAGCACGCCGGCGTTGATCAGCAACGACCAGGAGAACTGGCCCAGGTTGACCGCCCGCAGCAGAACCACCCCGTGATACAGCGGGCTGAAGTTCAGCAACCACTCGAACCGACCGTAGCTCTCGGCCGGAAAGAACGTGGCTGAGAACAGAAACAGCGGGAGCATAAACGTCGGCACGTATTCAAAATCCTCAATGGACCGCACCAGGGTGGCGATGGCCATTCCCACACCGGCGAAGGAAAACGAAATCAGCAGCGAAACCGGGAACAGCAGCAGACCCCACCACGACTCGATGAGACCCATGATGGCCATGGCGGCAACGAACAACAGCGAATAGAAGCCTCCTCGGATGGTGGCCCAGAAAGTGTCGCCCACCACCACGTCACCGGCCGAAAGCGGCGTCGACAGCATGGCCTTGTAGACACCATCGAATGTCATCCGAAAGTAGACGTTCATCGTCTCGAACATCGGCCCGTTCATGGCCGACGCCGCCAACAAACCCGGGGCCACGAACGAAACGTACGAGACGGTCTGCCCGCCCACTTCGACGTCGGCCACCAGCGAACCGAAACCCAACTGAGTCGAAATCAGATAGAAGAACGACTCAAAGAACCCGCCGACCAGAATCCAGAAGAACCCGCCCTGGCTGACAAACCAATGCCGCTCCAAGACCCGCTGCGGGCGTCGGGTGGAGCGAAGCGTCGGCGGCACAAGAGCCTGAGCGAGTCCAGCGGTGATGGGAGGGAGCTGTGCGGTCATCGTCAGTTACCCAACCGATCGGCAAATACCCGGCGCGACAACAACATGCCCACAGCGCACCACAACAGTAAGTACGCCACATGCCCGACCACCTGACCGAACGAAAGCAATCCATACACGGCTCCCCGACCCAGCTCCACTCCGTGCCACACCGGCGTGAACCGGCTGAACCACTGCAACCACACCGGGAGCTGCGAGATGGGATAGAAGGCCCCGCTGAACAAGAACATCGGCACGATCACAAACCGGTTGATGTTGGGGAACGACGTGGTGTCCTCCCGCCACGCCGACCAGGCGGTGATAGGCGCAGCGAATGCCAGACCAGTCAGCGCCCCGAACAACACGGCGGCCAGCAAACCCCACGAACGAATCGACGGAAAGAGGGCAAGGACCAAGCCCACACCGGCCGACGCCAGCAGTCCCTTAGTGAAGTGCCACAGGGCTACCCCGGTAACGATCTCGCCCGGCGTTATCGGTGTGGCCGCCTGGGAGAAGAAGACTCGGTGCCATTTAAAGCCGCCATGGATGGGCCACAGCGCGTCGTTGACCAGCACCATCATGGCCGACGTGGCGATCATCGACGGCCCGAAGAACTGAAAATAGGTCAGCCCGTCCAGCACTTCGCCGGAGCGAGGCCCGCCGTCCACCAGGCCGCCAACCCCGATACCCATGCCCAACACGTACATGAGCGGGCGGATGACCGAAGCCATCACATTCGATGCCCACACCTGCTTGTAGATGGCGAAGTTGTGCTCCCACACTCGAACCGGGGGTGGTGTGCTGACAGCCATTACTCCACCCGCCTCAGTCCAGCCCCATCAATCGACCAGGGTCCGACCGGTGAGACGCAGGAAGACGTCTTCCAGTGTGCTTCGACGGACCATGGCCGTCTCCGGCTCGATCTCCCGACGGTGCACTTCCGACAACGCTTCCTCACCGTTCTCGGCGTAGATCAGAATACGGTCGGGCAGTACCTCCTGACGGGCACCGACTCCGTCCAGCTTCTCGCTCATGGCCTTGTTGATCTCAGCCCCCGGCCCGCCCGGGTTGTCCGGATCGACGAAGCGAAGCTCCAGAACTTCGCGGGGCGAGTGGGTTCGAATCAGTTCAGCCGGCGAACCCTCCGCCACGATTTGGCCGTGGTCCATCACCACCAGCCGATCACACAGCTGTTCGGCCTCGTCCATGTAGTGGGTGGTAAGCACCAGGGTGACGCCTTGGCTTTTGAGTCGATAAAGGCGGTCCCACAGCACGTGGCGGGCCTGAGGGTCGAGCCCGGTGGTCGGCTCGTCCAACAGGAGAATGTCGGGATCACTCATCAGTGACCGAGCAATGGTGACCCTTCGCTTCATGCCACCGGAGAGCTCACGGATCTTTCCGTCGGCCCGATCACCCAACTGCACGAAGTCCAGCAATTCGTCGGCTTTGGCTTTGCATTGGGCGAGCGGAATATCGAAGTACCGGCCGTAGATGACCAGATTCTCCTTCACCCGAAGCAGCTCATCCAACTCGTCCATTTGTGGCACGACTCCGAGCCGGGCCCGGATTGCTCGACCGTCTGTGACCGGGTCCAGCCCGAAGATTCGAAGCTCACCGGAACTCACCGGCGATACCGCACCGATCATTCGCATGGTGGAGGACTTACCGGCCCCGTTCGGTCCGAGAAACCCGAAGGCCTCACCGGCCCGCACCTCGAAGTCGATACCTTTCACCGCTTCAAAGTCGCCGAAGTGCTTCGTCAGTTTTCGGGCTCGAATGACAGTGTCGTCCCCAGTGTTCGAGAGATGGCATGGACCACTGGACATGACACCACGCTAGTCTCCGATTCAATTACCGGGCGCAGGAATTCGTGCGTCTGGCCGGTTACTCGCACAAGCCGCTACTCGGCGACCACCAAGGTCACGCTCTCGTCGTCACCTATGGTGTCCAGAAAGGCGCCCGGCGCCGGACTCTGTTCAACTACCGTGCCCGGCTCCGAGTCAGAGGCTTCAGACTTCTGGATTACACCGGTCAACTCAAGCTCCACGAGAATTCCTTCGGCCTCATCCTGGGTCATGCCAATCAGATTGGGAAGCTTGTCGCCGTCCTGTCCACAACCCGACGCTACGAGCAACAGCGCAGCGGTAAACGTTCCGGCGAACAGCTGCCCCAATCTCCCGCGTCTCAAACCACTCATTGTCATCGCGCGTCTCCTCAAGAAGGGGATGTAGGCCGTGAGTTTACGCTAGATTTCGCCTCCGAGGGGAGCCACCGCTTCCCACGCTGCTTCCCTGTCGTGGTTGTCTCCCAGGATGTTCAACGCAACCTCGGTGGCACCGGCGGCCTTGTAGGCCTCGAGCCCGGTGCGGATGGTGTCGGCGTCGCCGATGAGCACCAGGTCTCCGGGGTTGGCTGCTCCTTCGCGGTCGAGCATGGCCCGGTAAGACGGCAGCGTTCCGTAGATTTCCAGGTCGGTGTTGGCCTGCGCCCGGGCGGCTTCAACGTCGTCGGTCACTTGAATGCCGACGCCGGCGGCGATCTCAGCGGTGTCGCCGATGGTGGGTCGAATATGTTCCCCGATGGTGGCCGGCCCGGTCATCCAGGTGATGGTGCCGTTGGTGCGTTCGGAGGCCAGCTTCAACATCTTGGGACCGAGAGCGGCCAGCATCACCCCGGCCGGGTCGGCCTTGACGTTGATGCCGGTACGGGCGGTGACAAACTCGCCTTCGGTCACCACCCGCTGGTCGTTGAGCAGCGGGATGAGCGCATCCAGGTACTCGACCATGTGGGTGTAGGGCTTGCGCCACGGCACGCCGTACACCATCTCCAGCACTGGCTCGTGGTTGGTGCCCAGTCCGATGGTGAATCGACCGCCGCTGATGTTGTTGATGGTCAGCGACTGTTGGGCCAGGGTCTGCGGCAACGTGGTGTGCATGGCAACCACCGATGTGCCGAGGAGAATGCGGGGAACCTCGCGTCCGACAACCGACAGAATCGAAATCGGGTCGGCGTTCATGATCTGCGGTGCCCAGTAGCGGTGGTACCCGAGATCGTTGGCCCGCGACGCGTTGGCCACCGCATCGTCGATGTTGTTCGTGCTGTCAAAGAGGGAGATCTTCACGGGCTTCCTGTCTCAAATCGTCGGTGAGTCGTGTTCCATCGTGCCACCGTTTGCGGGATTCCCTCGATTCCGCAGCCAACGGAATGCGCCGACGACCAAACCGCCGAGTAAGACCACGAAGCTTCCCTGCACGAAGATCCACTTCAATGCCGTGAACGGTCCGGCGAGGGCATCGACGATCGGGGTGGTTGACGGGTACCGAGCCATCACGACGGCGGCGGCAATGTTCTCCAGGTAGTCGAAGGCAACGCCGGCCACCGGAAACAGGTTGGCCAGTTGCAACCGGCTATTGACGTCGAAGGCCCGACGAAACACCCAGCTGATGGCGGTGGCGAGAAACAGCAGATAGGCGATGGGCCAGATGACGTCGAAGGTGTATCTGGCCCGCACATATTGCGCACGTCCATCCTCGCCGTACGCATCAGCCATGTCGTACAACTCCGATGCCGTGTAGAAGAACGACGTGTCGGGCGATCCGGCGTCACCGGTGATCGCTTCGGCCTGTGTCGCCTGGTCGGGCAGTACCCAGCCAATGAACACCGCAAAGACAGCGAGGCCGACCAGCACGACCGGGCCGGTGGACCATTTGGCGATCCGATCAGACAGTCTTCTCAAAGCGCCTCCTCCGCTGTCATTTGATATCACTGCCGCCTAGAACGCTAGCGGTATTGCTCGTTGCTATTTACATCAAGAAATCTTGATATTAGGATCTTTTCATGGATCAACCGGAGCCTTTGGGTTACGACGAACTTCTGGCCGCCCTACGAGCCGTCGCCGAGCCGTCACGGCTGCGCATTGCGCTCGTACTTCAGGAGATCGAGCTGACAGTGGCCGAACTGTGTACCGTCGTGGCCCAGTCGCAGTCCCGGGTGTCCCGCCACCTGGCAATCCTGTGCGACGCCGGGATACTCGAACGTCGACCGCAGGGCCGAAGCGCCTTCTACCGACCGTCACCCAACGGAGCCGGTCGACGCGTCCTGTGGGACGTGGTGGACATGATCGATCTCAACGACGCCGCACTCACCCGCGACCAGGAGCGGTTGGAACAGGTCCGGACGGAGCGAGCCGAACGGGCGGCCGAATACTTCGAAACCGTCGCCGCCTCGTGGGACAACATGCGACTCCTCCACGTCAGCGACATCGACGTTGAGCAAGCGCTGGTGGACGCCGTCGACGATCTAGCGGTGGAAGACCTGCTCGATGTCGGCACCGGCACTGGCCGAATACTTGAGCTGTTCGCCAACCGCATTTCGCGGGGCATCGGCATCGACCTCAGCCCGCAGATGCTCAACGTGGCCCGAAGCCATCTCGACGCCGGAGGCTTCAACCACTGCACCGTCCGTCACGGCAACATCTACGATCTCGACCTGAACACCCAATCCATCGATGTGGCCGTGATGCATCACGTGCTGCACTTTCTCGACGATCCCGCCACCGCCATCGGTAGGACAGCGGCAACGTTACGACCCAATGGCCGGCTACTGGTCGTCGACTTCGCTCCCCACGAAATAGACGCCATGCGCTCCGAGTTCGCTCACCACTGGCTCGGGTTTGATGCCGACACCGTCAACGACTGGTGCCATCAGGCCGGTCTGGAGACAACCTCGGTAACCGACCTACGAGCGACCGAACCCACATCCGTCGACGGCGACTCCCCCGACGGTAAGTCACCGGCCGAACTGGTTGTCCGGATCTGGGTTGCCCAACAACCGACTAAACGGCGTCGACTCGGATCCCCATCCTCGCCCACCAATCAAACTCGCCCACGACTTGAGGTCGCATCATGACCAACCAAACAACCATGGAAACATCCAATCCAGCCGAGCAGGAGGTGCGGGATCGGCTAACCCGTCGCCCCTGGCCCACCACGCCAATACGCAGCGGTGCCGAAGTCTCGTTTGAATTCTTCCCACCATCCACCCCGGCCGGAGAAGCGAACCTGGTCGACTGCGCCCAAACGCTGGCCGCCTTCGGACCGTCGTTCATGAGCGTCACCTACGGCGCCGGCGGCACCACTCAGGACCGCACACTGCAAACAATCAAACAGCTAGCGTCAACCGAGGTCGCCCCCATCGCCGGCCACCTCACCTGCGTTGGCGCCACCCGGAACACCGTGGACGGCGTCATCGACCAGTACCTGTCGCTCGGGGTACGACATATCGTCGCTCTGCGGGGAGACCCTCCGGAAGGTCACACCGACGGCACGGTGGAAGGCGGATACCGAACGGCCGCCGAGTTGGTGGCCGGTATCCGGCAACGAGCCGACGGCCACGGCTTCGCCGATGAAGACTTCGAGATCTCGGTCGGCGCCTACCCCGAAGTTCACCCACGAGCAGCTTCGGCCAACGCCGACCTCGACAATCTCAAAGCCAAGTTCGACGGCGGAGCCACCCGGGCGATCACTCAGTTCTTCTTCGACCCCGACGTGTTCCTGCGGTTCCTTGACCGGGCACGGTCGGCCGGGATCACGGCACCGATCGTTCCCGGCATCATGCCGGTCAACAGCTACCAGGGGATCAAACGATTCGCCGACCGCTGTGGCGCGTCAATACCGACCTGGCTGGACGACCTGTTCGGAGGGTTGGACGAAGCGCCTGAGATCCGCCAACTGGTGGCCGCCACGGTGGCCGCTGAACAGTGCCGTCGACTGGCCGAACACGGCGTCCGCCACTTCCACTTCTACACCCTCAACAAGCCCGAACTCTCCGCCGCCACCTGTCGGATCCTCGGCCTGGCCCCGACGGCCGCTCGAAGTTCAACCAACACAACCAGAACACAAGTGGCGTCATGAGCAGTCTGGAGGGAACCATGAACGACCGGGCCGAACGGCTCGCCCAACTTCGTGATCAGCTGGCGCAGCGCATTCTGACCATCGACGGCGCCATGGGTACCAGCATTCAGGACTTCGGCCTGTCCGAGACCGACTTTCGAGGCGATCGATTCACCGACCATCCAGTTGACCTTCGAGGAAACAACGAGATCCTGTCGCTGGTCCGGCCGGATCTGATTGAGTCCATCCACCAGAGCTTCGTTGACGCCGGCGCCGACTTTGTCAGCACCAACACGTTCAACGCCACAGCCATCTCCCAGGCCGACTACGACACGGTCTCGCTGACAAGAGAAATCAACGAGTCCAGCGCCCGTATCGCCCGCGCCGTCGCCGACCGGGCAAGCGCGGTAGATCCTTCCCGCCCCCGATGGGTCATCGGTGTGCTTGGACCGACCAACCGAACCGCCAGCATCTCCCCCGACGTCAACGACCCGGCCCGTCGAGACATCACCTTTGAAGAACTTCGGGTGGCCTACCGGGAGGCGGCCGAAGGCTTGCTCGACGGCGGCGCCGATGTGTTGATGATCGAGACGATTTTCGACACCCTCAACGCCAAGGCGGCGATTCACGCAGTCACCACTCTGAGAGACGAACTTGAAAACGATGTGCCGCTGATGATCTCGGGCACTATCACCGACCGGTCGGGACGCACACTGTCCGGCCAGACCCCTGAAGCGTTCTGGTACTCGATCCGCCACGCCGAACCGCTGTCTGTCGGCTTCAACTGTGCACTGGGCATCACCGAACTCCAGGATCACATCGTGGAGCTGGCCCGGGCGGCCGATGTGGCTGTCAGCTGTCACCCCAACGCCGGACTGCCCAACGAGCTGGGCGAATACGACGAAACCCCCGAAGCCATGGCGGCCGTGGTTGCCAAACTGGCCGGGGCCGGAATCTTCAACATCGTCGGCGGCTGCTGCGGTACCCGACCCGAACACGTGGCCGCTCTGGTCGACGCGGTCGACGGCTTGCCGCCCCGAGCCTTCGAAACCGCCCCGGCTCACACCCGACTGGCCGGGCTTGAATCGATGACCATCACTCCGGAGTCGCTGTTGGTCAATGTGGGGGAACGAACCAACATCACCGGGTCGGCCAAATTCAAGCGGTTAATCACCGAAGGTGATTACGACACCGCGGTGTCCATCGCCCGAGATCAGGTTGACAACGGCGCCCAAATCATCGACGTCAACATGGACGAAGCGCTGCTGGACTCCGAAGCGGCCATGACCCGCTTCCTCAACCTGATCGCCACCGAACCCGACATCAGCCGGGTCCCGGTAATGATCGACTCTTCCAAGTGGTCGGTTATCGAAGCCGGACTCCGGTGTGTTCAGGGCAAGCCGGTGGTCAACTCGATCTCACTCAAAGAAGGCGAAGGCCCATTCCTTGAACAGGCGACCACCGCCCGACGCTATGGGGCCGCCGTAGTGGTGATGGCCTTCGACGAAAGCGGTCAGGCCGAGTCGTTCGAACACAAGGTTGCCGTCAGTAAACGGGCTTATGACCTGCTGGTCGACCGGGTCGGGTTCCCTCCGGAAGACATCGTCTTCGACCCCAACATCTTCGCCGTGGCCACCGGTATCGAGGAGCACGCTGAATATGGAAAGGCCTTTCTGGAAGCCACGGCCGAAATCAAGCGGCAAATGCCACTGGTCCACGTCTCCGGCGGGTTGAGCAACCTGTCGTTCTCATTCCGGGGCAACAACCCGCTGCGGGAAGCGATGCACACCGTCTTTCTCTACCACGGGGTCAAAGCCGGTCTGGACATGGCCATCGTCAACGCCGGGCGTCTCCCGGTGTACGACGACGTGCCCCCCGATCTTCGGGAACGGATCGAGGACGTCCTGTTCAACCGGCGAGACGATGCCACCGAACGCCTTATAGAGGTGGCCAGCGAGGCTGAGAGTCAGGCCCGTCAAGCCGCCACCGACACCACCTGGCGTGAAGGCACGGTGACTGAACGGCTGGTTCATGCTCTGGTTCACGGGCTTGACGCCCACATCGTCGAAGACACCGAGGAGGCTCGCCTCGCCGCCAGCCGGGCGCTGGAGGTGATTGAGGGACCGTTGATGGACGGGATGAACGTGGTCGGCGACCTGTTCGGTTCGGGCCAGATGTTTCTGCCCCAGGTGGTCAAGAGCGCCCGCGTCATGAAGAAGGCGGTGGCTCATCTGGAGCCGTTCATCGACGGTGAGGGAGGAGAGTCCCGCTCGGCCGGCAAGGTGGTGTTGGCCACCGCCAAGGGTGATGTGCACGACATCGGCAAAAACATCGTCGGCGTGGTGTTGGGTTGCAACAACTACGAGATCGTAGACCTGGGGGTGATGGTTCCGGCGGCCACCATCATTCAGACCGCCATCGACACCGGGGCCGACATCGTCGGCGTGTCCGGTCTGATCACCCCCAGCCTCGACGAAATGGTGCATGTAGCCGAATCCATGACGTCAGCCGGTCTTGACGTTCCGCTGCTCATCGGCGGGGCCACAACCAGTCGAATCCACACCGCGGTCAAGATCGACCCGGCCTATGAGCACAGCGTAATCCACGTACCCGACGCCTCCCGGGCCGTGGGCGTGGTAGGCGAACTGCTGGGCGACCGGGCCGACGGCTATCGGACGACCGTTGCCGACGACTATGCCGGCGTGCGCCGGGCCAGAGCCGAAGGCTCCACCGAAACCAAGGTGGTCGACCTGGAGTCTGCTCGGGCCAACCGCACACCGATCGCCTGGCGCGATTTCACACCGGTCGAGCCGACCTACACCGGCGTGCGCACCATCGACGATTTCGACCTGACAACGTTGGTCGACTTCATCGACTGGACACCGTTCTTTCGCACCTGGGACCTGGCCGGAAGCCACCCCAAGATTCTCAACGACCCCAAGGTCGGCGAGGCCGCCCGGACCGTGTTCAACGATGGTCAGCACATGCTCGAGCGAATTCTCAGCGAAGAGTGGCTGCAAGCGAAAGCGGTGGTCGGCTTCTGGGCGGCCAACGCCGTGGGCGACGACATTCGCCTGTTCTCCGATCGGACTCGGACCGATGCCGCAGCCACCATCCACACATTGCGTCAACAGGCGACCAGCGCCGACGATCGCCCCAACTGGGCGCTGGCCGACTTCATCGCTCCAGTCGAGTCAGGGGTGAAAGACCACCTCGGTGCTTTCGCTGTGACCACGGGAAGCGAAGTCGAAGCTCGGGCGGCCCGGTTCGAAGCGGCGCACGACGACTACTCGTCCATCATGCTCAAGGCTTTGGCCGACCGGCTGGCCGAGGCGTGCGCCGAATATCTCCACCATCGGGTTCGGACCGAACTGTGGGGCTATCAGCGCACCGAGTTCACCAACGAGGAGCTGATCAAGGAGCGTTACCAGGGCATCCGCCCGGCCCCGGGGTATCCGGCCTACCCCGATCACAGCGAGAAGAGGACCATCTTCAGCCTGCTGGAAGCACCGGAACGGATCGGCGTGTCACTGACCGAGTCGTGCGCCATGACCCCGGCGGCTTCAGTCAGCGGCCTGTACTTCGCCCACCCTGAAAGTCGCTACTTCGGTGTCCGACGAGTCGGCGCCGACCAGATCGCCGACTACGCCGAACGCAAGAGCCAGACGGTAGAGGAGACGCAGAGGTGGCTGCCACCCAGCCTCCGCAGCTAGTTCCGGGCTGCTAGTTAAACGTGACCTCGACCATCGGGGCCGAGTCGATGAGGGTGTCGATGTCGACCTGCTCCCGATACCACTGGGCCACCATGTGGGTCAGCACCATGCGGCGGGTGTCGCTGTCAGTCACCGGTTTGGCGTGAGCGGCCAGGTCGGCCTGAGTCGACTCTTTCAAATGGAAGATCATCGAGCCGTCGGCCAACAGGTTGGCGTACCAGTCTCCAGGACCGGGAGTGCCGGTGATGAAGATGCGGTTGTCGATGTTGAGAAACCAGATTTCGGAACTACTGGTATCAGAAGATCTCAGAGGTTTGGCGGCCCGCCGTCCTCAACCGCCGATCGATACGTTCGGTCCACCACGAGATTCTGACCCAACTCGTGACGCAGTCGCACAGTGAAGTTGCGGGCGTAAGCGTCGTCGGTGACGGCCGAGGCCGCCACACTCAACCCGGCCATCATCGCCACCAGTGCCGACACCGCCAGGTGTTCAACGGTCAGGGTGAGGTCCAGACCGAGAGCCTCCCACTCAGCCAAGACGGTGAATTCGGCTCCGGTACCGCCCCACAATTCCAGCAACGAAAACGGGATTAGCAACAGGCCGAACCCGACATATGTCAGCCCGATCAATGCCGCTACCAGCACAACCTGGACGCCGATGGAGAACACCACCACCAGCCGCAAGTTGGCGCGGGCGCCGAGGTCAAGGTCAAGCCGTTCGGTTGACGCCTCCCACCCTTCCAACGGAGTGTCGAGCAGATAGTCGTCGGTGGAACCCGACTCGTCCGCCGATCCGGAGCGGGCACCGGAACCGTTCAAGGTTGCCGCCTGAGTCGACTCCACAATGTCGTCGGCCGACATGGCAACGAAGACCGTGCCGATGACGGCCAGCGCCGCGCAAGCGACAGAGACGGCGGTCCAGTGAGCCAGCAGCGCTACCTGCCAGACCTCGGCGTTGATGAACATGAACACCGTCAACACCAGAACTACCGGGAGGGTTCGAGCCAGCAGTCTGGTCAAGGCGAACAGGTGGGTGCTGAGGCTCGACAACGCCCATCCCGTCAGCGGAATCAACCCGAACCCGACGACAACATAGACCACGGCCAGAAAGGCGATATTGGCCGCCGCCACCAAAGCCATGGTGGCCAAAACATCGGTTCCCGACAGGGCACTGACCACGGTGGGCACGATGACAAAGAAGGCCAGCTGTTCCCAGCCGACACCGCCCTTGGTGTCGAACGGATCGATGTTGCGCCAGCGTCGCAACGCGGTCACGGCTGAGCCGACGATGACAAGGCCGGCCGTGAACACACCGGCCTGAGCCCAACCGGTGAAACGGTCACCGAACGACAGGAAGATCTGCAGCACAAAGGCCACAATCAGAAACGGTCGGGCCCGGGTCCAAATGCCGTCTTCGCTGGTGTAGTCGACCACCAGATGGGGCACGCCGCGGGCCAGAAGCCAACGCTCCACGTCGGAACGCTTGGCCTCGGTCAACACACCTTGATTTGAACCCTGGTTCACGGGTTCTGTGATATCACGCCGGGCCGTCCTATGTCAGGCGCCACTCTGCTACCTGGGTGATTCCCACAATGAGGTCAGCGGCACCGCCCACATGCCGTCGTCCATCTGATAGGTGACCGAACCCCGGTAGATCACTACTCCCAGATGTAGCCGGTCACCAACTCGGCGTTCAAGAGCTCGCAGCCCACTGCTGTCCCGGTTGGACACTGTTGTTGCCGCCTTCACTTCGACGCCCACCAACCTGCCGTCGGCGCCGGTTAGTACTAGATCAACCTCGTCGGCGTCCTGGCGCCAGTGTCCCACTGATATTGATGGTGACGACCACGACGCTTGAGCCAAAAGTTCCAGAGCCACGGCGTTTTCCACCAGGCCACCCCACACCAGGCCGTTGAGCAGCAGCTCTCCCGGTGGAACCCGGGCCGCCCAGGCGGCGAATGCGGTGTCGAATACGACGAGCTTCGGGTGGGCGGTCAACGTTTTGTGAGCAGATGGCCGTTCACCTGGCAACACGTGCACCAGCATCGAGTCGGCCAACAGTTCGATGTACCGGCGAGCGGTGTCACGGCTGATCTCCAGCTCGTTGGCCACCCGGGACACGTTCAGTATCTGGGCCGGGTTGGCAGACAGATACTGAATCGCCCGGGTCAGGCGGCGACGGTCGGCATCATACTTTCCGTACAACAACGACAGGGCTGACTCGACGTAAGCGGGCATGACCTCGCCGGCCAGCGACCACCACTCGTCATTGGTGGTGTCGTTCGGTTGGGTGAGTGCAGTACCGGGTAGTCCGCCTTGAAGGACTCGCCAAACCACCTCTGTGTGCGGAACCTCGGTGGACCCGGCGGGTTTCGGAGAACTCTCGAACCAGCCACCAAGCACGTTTACTGGATGCCCCGCACGCTCGCCGACCGTCATCGGGTACATGGCCAC
>JAHDFR010000349.1 GCA_020628065.1 Acidimicrobiales bacterium | reverse complement strand
CTGGCCCAGGCTCTCATCAAGGAAGGCCTCCGCAACGTGGCCGCCGGAGCCAACCCCATGGGTCTCAAGCGAGGCATCGAGCAGGCGGTCGAAGTGGCCGTCGCCGAGATCGCCAAGCAGGCCAAGGAAATCGACACCAAGGACGAGATCGCCCACGTGGCCGCCATCTCGGCTGCTGATCAGGGCGTCGGTGAAGTTCTGGCCGAGGCCATCGACAAGGTCGGCAAAGACGGTGTTGTCACTATTGAAGAGTCGAACACCTTCGGACTCGAGCTCGAGTTCACCGAGGGCATGCAGTTCGACAAGGGCTTCATCTCGCCTTACTTCGTGACCGACCCCGAGCGTCAGGAAGCCGTCATCGAGGATCCGTACATCCTGCTCAACCAGGGCAAGATCTCCTCGGTGCAGGACCTCCTCCCCGTTCTGGAAAAGGTGATGCAGTCGGGCAAGCAGCTCGTCATCATCGCCGAAGACATCGAGGGCGAGGCTCTGGCCACCCTGGTTGTCAACAAGATCCGTGGCACCTTTGCCTCGGCCGCCGTCAAGGCCCCCGGCTTCGGCGAGCGCCGCAAGGCAATGCTGCAGGACATGGCCATCCTCACCGGTGGTCAGGTCATCTCCGAAGAGGTCGGCCTCAAGCTGGACGCCGTCACCATGGACATGCTGGGCACCGCCCGCAAGGTCATCATCACCAAGGACAACACCACCATCGTCGAAGGCGCCGGTGAGAAGTCCGAGGTTGAGGGTCGGGTCAGCCAGATCAAGGCCGAGATCGACAACACCGACTCCGACTGGGATCGGGAGAAACTGCAGGAGCGTCTGGCCAAGCTGGCCGGCGGTGTTGCCGTGGTTCAGGTCGGCGCCGCCACCGAGGTGGAGCTGAAGGAAAAGAAGCACCGCATCGAGGACGCTCTGTCCGCCACCCGCGCCGCCCTGGAAGAGGGTGTTGTGGCCGGCGGCGGTACCGCTCTGCTGCGGGCCCGTCCTTCGGTTGACGCCCTGCTCACCGAGCTGAGTGGCGACGAGGAAACCGGCGCCCGCTCGGTTTCTCGTGCCCTTGAAGCCCCCACCCGCCTGATTGCCAGTAACGCCGGTCTCGAAGGCGCCATCTGGGTCAAGAAGGTCGAGGAAGCCACCGGCTCCCAGGGACTGAATGCCGCCACCGGTGAGATCGTTGATCTCATGGAGGCCGGTGTCGTTGACCCGGCCAAGGTGACCCGGGCCGCTCTCCAGAATGCCGCTTCCATCGCTTCGCTGGTTCTGACCACCGAGGCCCTGGTTGCCGACAAGCCTGAAGAAGAGGCTCCGGCCATGCCTGACATGGGTGGTATGGGTGGTATGGGCGGCATGATGTAGCCCGGGCTACCTCATTTCGTCTCACTTCTCAGAAGTTTGATTGATGGGTCGGTGCTTCGGCACCGGCCCATCGTCCGTTTTGGCGGTCGCCGCCTCAGCAGTGGGCCGTGTCGACGCTGTGCCACGAGAGCCTGTTAAGCGGGCGCGAGTCGGATAGCTACAGCCCGATGACGCGGGACACGCTGCGTGGTTCGAATCCGCACCGCTCGTAGAACGTGGCAGCCCCGGAGTTGGCGGCGTAGTGGTCCACGTGGGCCTCGGCACAGCCGCGGCCCCGAGCCCACTGGAGGAATCGCTCGGTTAGCATCCGGCCGATGCCTTGATGCCTGGCATCTCCAGCCACGTACAGGGTGCGAAGCACTGCAAATTCCACCGGCTGCCGGGTGGGTGACGCCTGCTGGGCGTAGCCGACAAGAAGGCCCGTCACCTCGCCTGCTCGCCGGGCGGCGAGCACAATTGCATCGGGCGATGCCATCAGAGCGGTCAGATCCTTGTGGCCTTCTCGGGCGGGCCACGTCGGGTCGGAGAACGGATCATGCTGCCCGGCGTCTTCGATGAACAGCGCCGACTCCAGCTCGACCAGCGAATCGATATCGGCGGACTCGGCCTCGCTGATTTGAATCACAGGTCAACCCTACGAACTAGGTTTCAGCCGACCACGGCGGAGCTGGCCATCAGAACGACGTGCG
>JAHDFR010000126.1:3436-13044 GCA_020628065.1 Acidimicrobiales bacterium | reverse complement strand
CGGCGATTCCTGGCACATCGCTGAGCATTCACCAATTCTAGGAGACTGGAGCTCTAACAGCCTGGCCAGACGACGGGTCACAGCGACGGGTCAGAGCGCCTGGCGGTGATCTCGCTATACCGCCAGTTCGAGTTGCTCGTCGGTGTTGGCGAACGATCCGAGGTTCACCCGCTTATAGGTGGCCAGCCGATCGGCAACGGCTTGGAACTTCTCGTCGTAGATGGGCGCAAGATTGTCCCAGTCGAAGCGTCGCATTGTCTGCGACAGCCCGGTTGTGGCCGACCGAAGTTCGTCTATGCGGGCCACGGCGTCAACCAGCCGGGTACCAAACGTGCCCGGTTCGTACAGCGTCTCGGCGTGCCACGGAGGACGAATCAACTCCGGGTAGCTGAGGGCGTTGGGCAGCAGGGGTACGCACCCGGCGGCGATGGCTTCAACCACGGCGACACCGAAGAATTCGTGACGGGCGCAGCTGACCACAAGGTCGCATCGGCGCAGGGCGTCGAGGTACTCGGTTCTGTCCAGTTCGCCGGACATGAGAATCCAGGAGCCGAACTTCTTTTCCGCTTCTTCTCGCTCGGCTATCGCATGGTTTGATCCGCTTGGGGGATCCTGCCCGGCCAGCACCAGCCGGAACTCCAGGCCGGCCTCGACCACTTTGTCCAACGCCTTGATGAATGCCCGGGGGTCTTTGTCCCACTCCCATCGGTGAGGCCACAGAATGACCGGTGGACCGCTGTCTCGACCGGCGGTGCGCACCGAGTCGAGCATGTGATCAACGCCTTCTCCGTCTTCGTCGGGGGCGTCGGATGACACCTCAACCAGCGGTACCGGATCCTCCTCGGGCAGGTAGGAAAGGTCGACGCCGACCGGAAACACTTCGAATCGCCCAACAACCTGGTCCAGCATTGGGACGTGGCTGCTGTCGGGCAGGTTGGTGACAAAGTGCGGCAAGGATTCCCCCACCGCCCGCAGGTGGTAGTAACTGTTGAACAGCACGAGATCTGCGGCGCACCACGACACCCAGTTGCGGAGGGCGGCGCCGTGGTCGAACTGACCGTCGGCCACCGGATATACCAGCTGACTTTCGTGCTGGTAGATAACCACTCCGACATCCGGAGAAAGGTTGCGGCGAGCCAGGCCCAGTAGTTCGGCCACATCGACGAGACCGGAGATGACCAACAGGTCGGGTTGACCGTTGGTATCAATCCACTTGCTGACTTTCTCGGCCAGGGGCAGGGCCCCGCCTCGAAGACGCCAGCGCCATAGCTCGCCTGGCAGGCCCACCATGTAGACCTCGTGGCTGCTCGATTCCTGGTAGCCCCTGGCCCATGCAAGGTGCGACCCGGTCTCCCAAGGTTCTACCAGCAAGATCCTCACAGTTTTGTCTCCTGTTGATTCTCCGCCGGGGTTTAGTTGTGTTACCACCGTTGAGAGTCTCATAGTAGAACAGCCGACGATCGGCGTTAGTGGATGCGGACCTAGGTAGATGGCTTGAAACCGGAGCGTTTAGCGGCTCGAGACGGGTGGATCTGCTGGATCTGTGGCGACAACGTGGATGCTGCAGCCCCGGTCGGGTCGCCGTGGTCGGCGACGGTGGATCATGTTGTTCCGAGGAGTCGGGGCGGATCGTCGGAATCGGGGAATCTCCGCCTGGCCCATCGGCGCTGCA
This sequence comes from Acidimicrobiales bacterium, assembly GCA_020628065.1. Classification (GTDB taxonomy): domain Bacteria; phylum Actinomycetota; class Acidimicrobiia; order Acidimicrobiales; family SZUA-35; genus JAHELU01. The sequence continues at coordinate 11,372 of JAHDFR010000126.1, read as the reverse complement.
ACGGTAGGCGGGGCAATCATCTGCCCGAGTTGGCTTGGCCTGACGAGTTCGGTTTGTTGGACTCTCCGTCGCTGTGGCAGTCGTTGCGGCACATCGTCCCGTCGACCCGCTCAACGTCGCGATCCTCAAGGAAACGGCGGGCCGGCGCTACGACCGGTGGACTACGCCCGGTAGTGGTTGCGCTGGCCCCCACGGCGGAGCTGGCCACCGAAGCTGCGGAGTGGGCCCGCTCGTCGGCCCAACGATTTCTCGGCGGGCAGTGGGAGGCGACGGTTGAGGCGACCGGCGTAGGCGACTGCCATGTCATTCGACTGACATGTCGGGGTCCGGTCCTTGACCCCGGACGGCCGTTGTAGCGCTGACCTCGGTGGCCTCGGTGACTGCCGCCAGCCTCGGCCAGCGGGCCCATAGGTCACCGTCAGGCCCGCTTGGCGATCTGTTGCTTGCCTCAACGTCATCGTTGGCGTAGATACTTTACTTTCGCACTGGCACTCCAGATTTAAACAGTGTTAGCTTGGCCCTTGCAGTGCAAGTTAGGGCGACAGGAGGGAAAGGTGGCGGAGCCATGCCCAAAGTAGTGAAGACAATCAGCGGGAAGTTTGTGGCCTACGGGCGACACGGGGGGCCGGTGAAAGTACCGGAACACCGGATCAAGGCCATGGGCCTCGGCGACAAGTTCAAGGGGCTCAAGAGCACCCACGAGATCGGCGAGACCGAATACGAGATGCTGACCAAGTAGACAGCCGGTCAGGGTCCGACCTGGCACAGCCGCCGGCGCTACACTGGCGGCTGTGCAGGTCGAAATGACAGACGAAGCCCGGGAGCTGGTCCGCAAGAAGGGCGGCACCGTGGCGGTCGATTGGATCCCCAAATACGGTTGAGCCGGCGTGGATCAGGTGGCGGTCGACACCTATCTCAAAGGCAAGAACACCTCGAAGTACCGCAAGGTCAAACAAGATGACCTTATGGTCTTGGTCGCGCCCACCATCGTGCGTCAGGCCGAGCAGGTACACCTGGTGGCCAAGAAAAGCCTGTTCGGCAACAAGCTGATGGCGGTCATCTACCATCCCGGTAACTGCGAGATCTAGCCGAATCGGGCCAGACTGCGGGTAAAGGGCTGCCGCCAACGGTGCCGAAGAAGAGAACGTGGATTTCTTCGACCTGTACCAGCATCAACAAATCAAGCAGACCCATCGCATGGTCGAGCAGAACGTGCGGTCACAGGAGTCGCAGCGTAGCGACGCCCGACATCAGTTGGAACTGATGCACGACCGGGTCGACCGGTTGACGCTGCTGTGCGAATCAATGTGGCAGCTTCTGATGGAAGCGACTGGGTACACCGAGGAAGACCTCGATGCCCGCTGGGCCAATCTCGATTTGGAGGACGGCAAAGCCGACGGCCGCCGACAGAAACTACCGAAGAGTTGCAGCTGTGGCGCCATGGTCCACCCCAGCCTCCGCAAGTGCCAGTACTGCGGAGTCCAAGCTCCATCACGGGCCGCGTTCGACCGGGTCTGACCCGCCGTCTACCAGTCGTCCACGACTGATATTCTCGGCAGCTAATGAAGAGGTGGCGTGGCAGTGTATTGATCGTTGGTATCACCGTGCTGATTGCGGCGGTGATCTCCGGGGCCCACGTTGCCGGCTCCAACAGCGAGCGGGTCGACCGACTGTTCGTGGTGGCGACCATCGACCAGTCCGGACGGGCCGACGTTCAAGAAGTCATCGACTATGACTTTGGGCAACAAGACCGTCGCGGCATCTACCGTGACGTGCCAGACCTGCAGCAGGGAACCGCCATTAGTGTGAACTCGCCGACCGCGCCGGATGGGTTCATTCTCGAAGACCCTCTGGCCCCGAGCCGCTGCAACGTCTCAACCACGTCGTTCGGTGACCGTCAGGCAGCGCGGATCTGCATCGGCGATCCCGACATCTTCATCGACGGACGACACCGATACAGCATCGACTACCAACTGGACACGCTGACCGTCGATGGAAACCTCGGCGTCGACTGGATGGCGGTTGGCGACACATGGTCAGTCGACATCGAGGAGGTGGAAATCCACCTCCGTGCTCCATACGAACTGGAGCTGAGCAGCTGTGTGGTGATCGACAGCTTTGAGAGCGCCTGTCAACTCGAACCCGTTGGCCCCGGACATGTTCGAGTTGTGTTGACCAACCTGGACGCCTTTGATCTCGAGTGGGACAGGCCGAGTGAAGCCGTCCGCATCAAGGCCACCTTCGGCCAGCCGGTGTCGTTGGCTCAGTCGGTGCCGATGCCACCAGCGATGAATCCTGATGAAGACCGCGGATTCCTGTTCGGTGGCATCGCCGGACTGCTGGCCGCTGCCGTCCCGGCCGGTTTGATGAGCGCTCGTGCCAGTCGAGCGGGCAAGGAACAGGTGTGGGAGGGGTCGGCCATCGACGCCCGCTACGGCCAAGCTCAGCTGTCGGGTTACGGTTCGGAAGCTTCCGGCACTCCCCCTCCTCCCATTCCGGTGGCTCGGCGTTCTGAGGCCGAGCTACGCAAGATGGCAACCGTCGAGTATCTGCCCCCCGAGGGGATCGAGCCGTGGCAAGGCGGTGTTTTGGCTGACGCCGACGTCAAACAACAGCACCAGACCGCCTGGCTGTTACAGCACGCAGCTGATGGACATGTCGCCTTTGACGGCACGGATCCGACCTACCTGGTGAGGGGCCCGAACCCGTTCGACGATGCGGCGTTGGACGTGATGTTCTCGGGACGCCGGGAGGTCGCGCTGGGCGAGTACGACCCGCAGTTCGCCGCCGGATGGCAGGAGGTGGCCAAACGACAGGGTGAATCGTTACAAGACCCGGAGCACTGGGTGGCGGCTGGCGAATCCATGCGAAACGCAACCGGATGCTTCGGGGTCCTGGCCATTCTCGTCGGATTCATCATGGCCGGGTTTCTCGGTGGTGGTGGAACCATTAGCTTCCCGATTCTTATGATCGGGTGTGTACTACTCGGTGGCGGCATGGCCTCGGTCGTCACCTCAAGCTCTTTACGGGTTCGCACCCCACACGGCTCCGCTCTTTTCATGCACGTCGAGGGCTTCCGCAAGTTCATTCAAACCGCAACCCTGCGGGAGGTGGAGTGGGCGGCCGAACATCATCTGCTCAGTCGGTATTCGGCGTGGGCTGTGGCGTTGGGTGAATCGAAAAACTGGTGTGAGCTCGTCGCCCAGTCGACGACCGCGGCCAGGCTCGATCCATACGGCGCCAGAGTGGCCGGTACCGCGGCGGGCCTCGGAGCCGTGGCCGGCTCATCGATCACCGCGCCAAGCAGCAGCTCCGGTGGTTCCGGCGGCGGTGGTGGAGGCGGCGGCGGAGGGGGCGGCAGCTGGTAGGCCGCACGCCTACCGTCTGAATCTCAGTTGCCGATGTGGTATTGAACCGCGGCCCGGGCCGCAACATGATCGATGATGTGCGCTTTGATCAGGTCCCGATGGACCGGATGATCACGATAAACCAGGTAGTCATCGACGGAGGCGAAGTCGGCCACGACCACATAGTCGAAGTTGCCGTCATTGATACCGAGGTCAGCCCCGTGGCGGTAGTCCTTGATCTGCTCGATGGCCCCCGGCAACGTCGACAGGGCTTCCGAGATTGAGGTCACCTGCGACTGGTCGACATCATCGTTAAATCTGAACATGGCTATGTGCCGATACATTGCGTGGGCCTCCCGACCGGCTACCAGCCACCCCCGTCGTAGAGGGCTCGCTCCCGGTCTTCTTCGATTCGTTTGAGAAGACGATAGTCGGCCAATAGCTGCCGTTCGTCACCGGGAAGGGTGGCTTCAGCGTCGTCGAGGAAGCTGACCAGCGGCTCAAACTGCTCGCGCCGAGCGGCCTGGACATCGCTGACGGCACGGCTCACGGCAGCGCAGGCCACGCAGACGACTACCGCTATCAGTAGGACAATGATTCCGCCGAGTACCAGCATGGCCTGCTCCTGAGTGGCCCGAGGGCTGCCGCCTGTTCCGTGGTGGGCGTTCGCCCTTACATGGAAGGTCGTCAGCCAAGCTCTTGCCTCAGGGATCGGCGCGACGCAACGGCGGCTGTAGCTCGTCGGCCGAACGGCATCGAAAATCATGCTGGCCAGCACACCGAAACCGAAAATGGTTCATACGTCCTGGGGTTGTGGGCCCGGCTTTCGGGTCCGACGTGGGTCTATCCGGCCAGATCAATGGCCGTGGCCGCCAGCGCGGCCGCACCGAAGCAACTGGCCTCCTCCACTCCCATGACGTGGAGAGGCCGCCGGCTTAGCGACTGCTTGCGCTCAATCAGCACCCCGTTGCGGGTGCCTCCACCGGTCAGCAGGTGGCGCACCTGCGATGCTCCAACAGCTTCAACCAGTCGTTCCAGAGCGTTCTGTCCCGACCGGGCGATCTCGTCGATCACCGATGAAATCTCGCTGTTCTGTGGACCTCCGTTGACGGCTTGGTCCATGAACTCGTCCCAATCCAGATCCAGGTGTCGTCTGACCGTGTCGATTCGACCTCCCCCGTTGGCCAGACCGGTCATGGCGTAGGTTCGGTTCGGGGTGACGTGCGCTCCCTGACCGATGCCCAGACCCGATAGGTGACCGTCGAACTCGGGCTGTTCGGTCACCATGAACAGAGCCTCGGCGGTTCCGATCGAGTCCAGCAGGTCGCCTGGTTCGGTGACACCAAGTCCGTGGGCGGCGGCCACATGGTCCTGTCCGGCCAGCACCACGGGACATCCAACCTCCAGACCGGTCGTGGCGGCTGCCTCCTGCCCGGGCCCCCGGTCGCCCACCCGACCGATCACCGTCCCGCTGGGAACCAGGTCGGCCAGTACGGACAACGGAACATCGATGGCGTCCAGCAGCTCGGTCGACCACTCCCGTCGTTGAAGATCCAGAGCCTGGGTGCGCGAGGCCAGGCAGTAATCGGTTGCCTGCTGCCCGGTCAGACGAAAGACGGCGTAGTCGGCCATGTTCAGCCACTTCACCGTGCGGGCGTAGGCGTCGGGGGCGTTCTGTCGGATCCACAGCAGCTTCATCATCCCGAAGACCGGCCGCACCGGGATACCGGTAATGGCGGCGGTTCGTTCGTCACCTACTTGCTTACTCCACCATCGGGCTTGGGGTTCGGTGCGGGGGTCGAACCAGGCGATGATGGGGTGGGTGGCTTGTCCGTTGGCGTCGAGCGGGGCTCCCGCTTCCCCCATGGAGGTAACGCCGACACCGACCACCCGAAAACCGGTGGCGGCCAACTGGTCAACCACCGATCGGATGGCCGAGGCCGACGCGTCCCACATCTCGTCGGCCACAAACTCACCGCCGGCGTCGACCAGCACGTCGTCGGCGCTGGAATCGCGCTGGGCGGTGGATCGTGTCGCGCCGCTCGGACGGCGGGTCGGGGTTGGAACGATTGCGGCGGCCAGCTCGCGCCCAAATCCATCGCCGGCCACAAATGATTCCGGGCTGAAGGCCACGGCTTTGATACCGGTGGTGCCAACGTCGAGGCCGAGGACGGCCACCCCACTGGAAGTCACGGTCCGACAATAGGAGACGACCGGCGCCAATACCAGTGGCGGCCCGTACCGAGGCGCATTCGCCGCGGCACTCCACCAGGAACCTGTGACACTCGCTGGGAATTGGACGACCACTCAGGAGAGTCCGGCGGAGAACAGCTACCGTGGGGTTTCGACCTGAACGTCGGTTGTTGTGACCGAAGGGTCGGGTCGGAGGAACACGGTGGACGCGAAAGGTGGCTGACAGCAGATGAGATTTTTTGGACCGAACGAGGTGGCGACCGCCCTCCCCTGGAAGTCTCTGATAGCCGCTATCGAAGATGTTCTCACCGACGACTCGGCGTTCGCACCTGAGCGAACCGTTCACACGATTCCCACCTCAGGCGAAGGCGATGCCGATGGCGCCCTTCTGCTGAAACCGGGATGGGTTGTGGGAGATGTCATCGCCGTCAAAGTCGTCACCTTTTTTGCCGACAACGGAGCAGCCGGGCTACCCACGGTGAACGCCGGAGTGATGCTGTTCAGCGCCACCAACGGTGTCTTCCTGGGGGCCTGCGACGGCAACGAACTAACAACGAGAAGGACCGCGGCGGCGTCAGCCGTGGCGGCCAAACGGCTGGCCCGGTCCGATGCCAGTCGTCTGCTTGTGGTCGGAACCGGAGCGCTGGCTCCGATGGCCGTCCAGGCCCACTGCGCCGTCCGGGACTACGAGGTGGTGCAGGTCTGGGGTCGAGACCAGGCCAAGGCGCATGCCGTGGTCGATTGGCTGGCTCATGACGGTGGCCACGGGTCGCGAACGGTGGGGGTGGCCGACGATCTTGACAGCGCGGTGGCCGAAGCGGACGTCATCTCCTGCGCCACCGGCGCCACCGAGCCGTTGGTGAAAGGCCAGTTGCTGTCCCCCGGTGCCCACGTGGACCTTATTGGTTCGTTTACTCCGCAAATGCGGGAGAGCGATGACGACGTTGTTCGACGGGCCGGTGTCTGGGTGGACACCAGAACGGATGGAACGCTGGCCGGTGACATCGCCCAACCACTGGAGTCTGGCCTGCTCTCGATTGACGACATCAAGGGTGACCTGGCCGAGTTAGTGGCAGGCACGGCTCCCGGTCGGACCAACGACACGGAAATCACCATGTTCAAGTCGGCCGGCATCGCGTTGGAGGATGTGGCCGCCGCCCGCCTGGTGTTCGGTAACTGATGGTGACCGTTGACCATGGTTGACGTCTCCAGCGGACCGAACTTTTTTGATGTCGCCGTGATCGGCGGCGGTATTGCCGGAGTCTCGGTCGCCCGGGCGGTGGCCGAGACCCACTCGGTGGTGCTGCTTGAACAGGAAAACGAGCTGGCCCACCACACCACGTCCCGCTCGGCCGCCGTCTTCGTCGAATATGAGGGCGGACCAACATTTGATCGACTGGCCTCGGCATCTCGACCGTTCCTTGAGTTCGAGCACGATGAGCTGGACGCTCCACTACTCGATCCCTTGCCGATGTTGAACATCGGCGGCGAAGCCGAACGGTCGAGTCTGGAGGCGGCGGCCGAGGAAGCAGCTCGGCTGTCGCCTGAGGTTCGGCTGGTTGCCGAAGATGAGCTGTACGAGCTGGCGCCGATGCTCAACCCCGGACACGTCTCCGTTGGCGTGTATGACCCGACGGCGGCCTCACTCGACGTGATGGCGCTCCATCAGCTCTACCTGCGCAAGGCCCGATCGGGGGGAGCCCAGGTTCGACGGGCGGCCCGGGTTGAGGAGCTGACTCACGGTCCGCACGGGTGGACGGTTGGTACGACCGCCGGGCCGGTTGGTGCTCAGATTGTGGTTAACGCCGCCGGGGCTTGGGGTGACCAGGTGGGGTCCATGGCCGGGGCCCGACCCATTGGGCTCACCCCCATGCGTCGGACTGCGTTCACCAGCCCGGTCAAGGCTGACCCGACACACTGGCCGTTTGTTTACTCTCGCGTCGAGGGGCGGAGCTGCTACTTCAAGCCCGAGGCCGGCGGGCAGTTGCTGTGTTCGCTGTCGGAAGAGAATCCCAGCGAGCCGTGTGATGCCAAACCGGAGGAGTTGGACGTTGCCCGGGCCATCGACAACATCAACCATCTGACCGACCTCGATCTTCGATCGGTGGGCATCGCCTGGACCGGTCTACGAACCTTTGCTCCCGATCGCAATCCAGTGTTCGGCTGGGACGACAGTGTTGACGGGTTCATGTGGATGGTCGGTCAGGGTGGTTGTGGAATTCTCTCCAGCGCCGCCGCCGGAGACGTGGCCGCCGCGCTGATCCGAGGCCAACGTTTGCCGCCTTCTCTTACCGAGCTTGGGCTCACCATCGGCGACCTTGGCCCTCGACGATAGTGACGGCGGGCCACCGGGCAACAGCACAGACGCCAACGGAGCCTGGCCTCCCTATTAAGGG
>JAHDFR010000126.1:0-3336 GCA_020628065.1 Acidimicrobiales bacterium | reverse complement strand
ATCTCGCAGGTCTCGAAGATCTCGATGTCGGCGTCTGTGACGGTGAACGCCATGGTGTCATCGGTTTCGTGGATATCGATCCCGGCGTCGACCAGGCACTGGTCGAACTCTTCGAAGGCAGCCTCTAGGCCCTCGATGTCGTCGATCATGACGGACTCGCTGAACACGTCGTCGCTCAGACCCTCAAGAATCGGGTCGCACTGGTTGAAGGCGGCTTCCAGGTCCTCGGCCGAAACATCGATGTCAGCGTCTACGTCGACGTCATCATCGAAGTCGTACATGGGAACTCCGGCCTTGATCAGGCACTCGTCATGCTGCTCGAAGAGAGCTTCATCCTCGGGAGACAACTCGTACAGTTCACCGTCCATCCCGTCGGCGACGAAGAACTCCATCTCGAGGTCGTCAAGGATGGGGTCACAGGACTCAAAAGCCGCTGCATGTTCGGCGTCGAACGCCTCCCAATCCTCGTCTGACCACTCGGAGTCGACCCATCCGTCCTCCAGCTCGGAGATGTCGCCTTCGTAGACATCATCAAACTCAATGATGTCGCCCTCAGTGAGTTCATACTCGGCAACTTCGCCCTCGAGGTCCTCATCGATCCAGGTTTCGAAGATCGGTACCCCGGCATCGGCCAGACACTGGTCGTACTCTTCGAACAGGGCGGCTTCGGCTTCGCTGAACTCTTCGGCCGGGTACGCCTCGCCTTCCAGTTCAATCCCGTCCAGATACTCAGCGTCATTTAGATACTCAGCTTCGACTGCGGCGTCGCTTTGGTCGACCAGGGTGGGTTGGCCGGCCGACGCTGATCCACCGAGAGCCACGACGGCGGTACCGATCAGCAGCCCGGTTCCGGCCACCGCTCCCAGGAGACGGCCAAGTGTCTTCCGATCGGAGGACATCGGCGAGCCTTCCTCTGGTTGATCTGTATTCATCTGTTCATCCATGTTGTTCTCATCTCGTGTCTAATCAGTCGTGAATCAGTGGTGATTCGCCCGGCCGGTTCGAGCTGACGGGTTGTCAGAACGGAGCATTCGGGTTGACGGGTGTCATCATGGCGAACTGAAGATGAGGGATCGCTTGGACCAGCGAAGGCGCTCTCATGAAACTCTCATAGTCGGTGTCGCACACTGCAGGTGTGCGCGTCCTATTGGTGGAAGATGAAGACCGTTTGGCCCGGCTGGTGCAGGAAGGGCTGCGAAACGAAGACGGCATCGATGTCGACCTCGAACGCGACGGGGTTTCCGGCCTTTGGCGGGCCACCGAGGGCACCTATGACGCCATCGTGTTGGACATCATGTTGCCGGAGAAGAACGGCTACCAGATATGCCGGGAACTGCGGCAAGCCGAAGACTGGACGCCAATCCTGATGCTGACGGCCAAGGACGGCGAGTTCGACGAAGCCGAAGCGCTGGACATAGGGGCCGACGACTACCTTCGCAAGCCGTTCTCGCTGGTTGTCCTGGCCGCCAGGCTGCGAGCGTTGGTCCGTCGAGGGGCTCCTGCTCGGCCGGCCGTTTTGTCATGCGGCACGCTGCTGCTCGATCCGGCTTTGTCGCAGGTCACCAGGGACGGCGAAACGATCGAACTGTCCCGTCGCGAGTTCTCGCTGCTGGAGACGTTGATGCGAGCCGGGGGCAGCGTTATGTCCAAACAGCAACTTCTCGACCGGGTTTGGGGGATGGACGACGAACCGGCATCCAATGTGGTTGAGGTCTACATCCGGTATCTGCGACAAAAGATCGACGATCCGTTCGCCGACGACGGACACCAACCGATAATCGCCACTGTCCGTGGAGCCGGCTACCGCCTGGTCGACGACACTGAAGCGGCATCCGCCGGACAGGTCGAGCGGCGGTGAGGGTGATCCGATCAATCCGGTTCCGGATTACCGCTCTGGCCACCGCTCTGGTGGCGGCCACCTTGCTGTTGGCGGCCGTGGCTCTGCTGAATCTGGTGCGGGCCGACCTGATTAGCGACGCTGAAGACTCGCTGGCCAGCGCTCTGGAAGATCAGGCGCTGGAGTTGGAACAGGCCTACGCCGAACTGGCCTTCGGGGGTGAGTTCGAAGACGTTGGCGCAGCCGAGGTGTACGGCCTCACCGACTTCGAAGTCGCAGGCGAGGCCGCTGAACTGGGTGGCTTCGAACAGGCCGTCGATGGTCTTCTCTACGGCGAGATCCTTCAGGCCGACGAGTCGCTGGCCACAGTGGTGATCGATCCGACATCAGGCGAGGTGCTGGAGGTGATCGATCCGGGGTCGGGCGAAGTGCTGGACGATGGGGAGGTTGCGGCCGCCATCGACGACTACCAGTTCGATGTCTTCGTGCCCGACTTCTACACCGATGACATCGAGGCCCTGCCGGCCGAGTTCACCGAGCCCCTGCTGGTCGGGGCGACCTCGCTGGACGACATTCAGGCATCAATCGACGCACTGGAAAACGCTCTTCTGATGACCGTTCCTCTCCTGCTGGCGGCCTTTGCCGCTTTGGCCTGGTGGCTTGTCGGCCGTGCACTGAAACCGGTGGTCGGCATCTCCGCTCGGGTGAGCGAGATCTCGTCGGCCAACCTGGGTCAGAGGGTCCCTGTGCCTGAAACCGGCGACGAGGTCTCGGAGCTGGCGGTGGTGATGAACCGCATGCTCGGACGGCTCCAACGTGGCGACCAGCGCCAGCGCCAGTTCGCCGCCGACGCCTCTCACGAACTTCGCAGCCCCCTGGCCACCTTGCGGACGGCGGCCGAGATGATCGAGAGACATGCCGACCCGGCACGGTCACGATCGTTGGCCTCCGACATCGTCTCCGAGGCCGATCGGATGGACGAGCTCATCGGCGACCTGCTGGAGCTGTCCCGGCTGGAAGAAGAGGGCGACCGCGGTCCAGCCGGAGACGGCAACCGGGAGCCGGTTGATCTGATAAAGCTGGCCGAAGCTGAAGCGCAGCGGGCCGAACTCGGGGGACGCACGGCCGTCAAGGTGCTCGGTGGTGAGTCCGGACCTCTACCGGTTTCAGGATCTCCCCGTCAGCTCCGTCGTCTTGTAGCCAACCTGGTCGACAACGCCGGCCACTACGCCCAGTCGGCCGTGGTGGTGACGGTGCGGCCCGAAGACGGCCAGGCGGTTCTCACTGTTGATGACGACGGGCCCGGGATCCCTGCCGCCAAGACGGCGGAAATCTTCGAGCGTTTCAGCCGCCTGGACGAAGCCCGTGATCGCCGCAGCGGTGGGACCGGGCTCGGCTTGGCTCTGGTCAAGGCAATCGTTGAACGCCATGACGCCGCCATATCAGTCGGCGAATCACCTCTGGGCGGTGCCCGCTTCACCGTGCAATTCCCAGCAGCT
>JAHDFR010000125.1:3507-13051 GCA_020628065.1 Acidimicrobiales bacterium | reverse complement strand
TCTCCAGCTGCTTGGCCTTGAGCTCCTCGCGGGGCTCGGTGCCCATGAGCAGGTAGGCCAGCCAGGAGCGGGTACCACGCAGGTACCAGATGTGTACGCACGGTGCGGCCAGCTCGATGTGGCCCATGCGTTCACGACGGACCTTGGTTCGGGTCACCTCGACGCCGCAGCGTTCGCAGATGATGCCCTTGAACCGGACACGCTTGTACTTGCCACAAGCGCACTCCCAGTCCTTGGTCGGGCCGAAGATCTTCTCGCAGAAGAGTCCGTCTTTCTCCGGCTTGAGGGTGCGGTAGTTGATGGTCTCCGGCTTCTTCACCTCGCCGTTTGACCAGGTGCGAATGGCGCCGGCGGTAGCCAGGCCGATCTTGAGTTGATCGAAATCGTTTACGTCAAGCACGTGTGTCCTCTTAAACCCTGTAAGTCCCTGATAGTCCTAAATAGTTCTTGTGATGACAGCCCGAGAAATGTGTCAGCCTTCGGCTGTCACATTTGCTCGCAGGAGCCGAGCTATGCTCGGCTCCCTCCCGCAGAGCGGGCTGCTCTCGCGGCGTCGTCTTCGTCTGATCCACGCTCGGGTCGACTGAGGTCGATACCAAGCTCCTCGGCGGTGCGGTACAGCTCGTCGTCGAGCTCCCGCATCTCGATTTCCTTGCCGTCTTGAGCCAGAACCTCAACATTGAGGCACAGGGCCTGCATCTCCTTGATGAGCACCTTGAAGGACTCGGGGATGCCGGGCTCGGGGATGTTCTCACCCTTCACGATCGACTCGTAGACCTTTACTCGGCCCAGTACGTCGTCGGACTTGATGGTGAGCAACTCCTGGAGGCAGTAGGCAGCGCCGTAGGCTTCCAACGCCCACACTTCCATCTCACCGAAGCGCTGGCCACCGAACTGGGCCTTACCGCCAAGCGGCTGCTGGGTGATCATGGAGTACGGGCCGGTTGAACGGGCGTGAATCTTGTCGTCCACCAAGTGGGACAGCTTCAGCACGTACATGATGCCGACCATGATCGGGTTGTCGAACGCTCGACCTGTTCTGCCGTCATACAACGTGGCTTTGCCGTCGGTACCGATAAGACGATCGCCGTCTTTCGACTCCGGATTAAGGTTTTCGAAGATGGACTGGATGGTGGGTTTGACCCCGGCCAGTTCCACTTCGTCCCACTTGGCACCGTCGAACACCGGCGTCGACACCAGGGTCGACGGGGTGGTGAACGGACGGGTCTTGGTCTCGGTGCCGCGCACCGGGGCCTCACCGACGGTCTCGCCGTCGACAGTCCAACCCCAGCGGGCGGCGTAGCCGAGGTGCGACTCCAGAACCTGACCCACGTTCATACGGGACGGAACGCCCAGTGGGTTCAAGATGATGTCGACCGGGGTGCCGTCGGCCATGTACGGCATGTCTTCGACCGGGAGGATCCTGGAGATCACACCCTTGTTGCCGTGACGTCCGGCCAGCTTGTCACCAACCGAAATCTTGCGCTTCTGGGCCACGTAGACCCGCACCAGCTGGTTGACGCCCGGGGGCAGCTCGTGGCTGTCGTCGCGGTTGAAGACCTTGACGTCGATGACCTTGCCGGTCTCGCCGTGCGGAACCTTCAGTGACGTGTCACGAACCTCGCGGGCCTTCTCACCGAAGATGGCTCGCAGGAGACGCTCTTCGGGGGTCAGCTCGGTTTCACCCTTGGGGGTGACCTTACCGACCAGCACGTCGCCGGGACCGACGTCGGCGCCGACCCGAACGATTCCTCGCTCATCGAGGTCGGCCAAGATGTCGTCAGCCAGGTTGGGGATATCCCGGGTGATTTCCTCCGGACCCAACTTGGTGTCACGAGCGTCGATCTCGTGCTCTTTGATGTGGATGGACGTCAACACGTCGTCGCGGGCCAAACGCTCGCTCAGGATGATGGCGTCCTCAAAGTTGTATCCCTCCCACGGCATAAAGGCCACCACCAGGTTCTTGCCCAACGCCAGCTCGCCGTTGTCGGTCGATGGACCGTCGGCCAACAAGTCGCCGACCTTGAACCGGTCGCCGGCTTTGACCCGGGGCTTTTGGTTGATGCAGGTGTCCTGGTTGGAGCGGGCGAACTTCAAAAGACGGTAGATCTTGCGACCCGACTTCTTGTACTCCACCTCGATGGTGCGACCGTCGACGGCCAGCACGGTTCCGTCCTCTTCGGCCACCAAGGTGTCGGCGGCATCCGATGCGGCCCGACGCTCAATGCCGGTACCTATATAAGGAGCCTCGGCGGTGAGCAGAGGAACAGCCTGACGCTGCATGTTGGCACCCATCAGGGCCCGGTTGGCGTCGTCGTGCTCAAGGAACGGAATAAGACCGGTGCCGATGGAAACGATCTGCTTGGGAGACACGTCCATCATCTGGACCTCGTCGGCCGGAACCTGGGAGATCTCGGTGGTGGCACCGAAGAAGACGTCGCGCTCCAGCTGGAGTTTCAGGTCACGCAGCGACGCGGCCTGCGGCGAACGGCGGGCCAGAACCCGGTCTTCTCTGAACGACATGTCCGGGTTGAGCTTGGCGTTGGCCTGAGCCACCACGTACTCCTCTTCCTCATCAGCGGTGAGGAAGACGATTTCGTCGGAAACCTTGCCGTTCTCGACTCTGCGGTACGGCGTCTCCAGGAAGCCGAACTCGTTGACCCGAGCGTACGAAGAGAGATACCCGATAAGGCCGATGTTCGGGCCCTCGGGAGTCTCAATCGGACACATTCGCCCGTAGTGGCTGAAGTGGACGTCTCGGACTTCGAAGCCGGCACGCTCACGGGACAGACCACCCGGGCCGAGCGCCGAAAGACGACGACGGTGGGTGAGACCCGACAGCGGATTGACCTGATCCATGAACTGGGACAACTGGGACGTTCCGAAGAACTCCTTGATGGCCGCCACCACCGGTCTGATATTGATCAGGGTCTGCGGGGTGATGGCCTCCACGTCCTGAGTGGTCATACGCTCACGGACAACCCGCTCCATGCGGGACAGGCCGATGCGAACCTGGTTCTGGATCAGCTCGCCGACCGAGCGGACCCGGCGGTTGGCGAAGTGGTCCTGGTCGTCGAGCCGGTACCCGGGCTCGGCCACCATCAGGTGCAGGAGGTAGGTGGCCGAAGCCAGAACCTCGCAGCGGGACAGAACCGGCTGGTCGATTTCCGGCTTGTCCAGATCCAACATGGGGAACAGCTTTTCAAGCTTCTCGATCTCGGGACCGAGCTTGCGGTTCAGCTTGTAGCGGCCGACCCGGGACAGGTCGTAGCGTCGATTCTCGAAGAAGGCATTACGCAGGTATGTGCGGGCTGCTTCGAGGGTCGGCGGCTCACCCGGACGGGCTCGCTTGTAGATCTCGATCAGAGCCTCATCCTGGGTGGGGGCGATCTCGCGATCCTTCTCCCACTGGCCTTCGAGGAACTCGAAGTGGCGTACGAACGCTTCCAGGAAGCCGGGGGCGTTCTCGTCGTCGTAGCCGAGGGCGCGCAGCATCACGAACAGCGAGAGGCGGCGCTTACGGGCCACACGAACACCGGCGGTCGGGTCCTTGCCCGGCTTCTGCTCGACGTCGAATTCGATCCACTCACCGCGGTAGGGGTGAATGGTGCCGGTCACCATCTGGTGCTTGGCCAGGTTACGCAGTCGGAACCGCTCACCGGGCTGGAAGATCACGCCGGGCGAGCGAACCAGCTGCGACACCACGACACGCTCAGTGCCGTTGATGACAAAGGTTCCCTTGTCGGTCATCATCGGGAAGTCACCAAGGAACACGGTCTGTTCCTTGATCTCACCGGTTTGGGCATTGACGAATCGGGCCCGAACAAAGATCGGGGCCGAGTAGGTCATGTCCTTCTCTTTGCACTCCTCGACGGAGAACTTGGGATAGGGCTTCAGATCCTCATCGAAGGGATCAAACTCCAGCTCCAACTGAAGTGTCTCGGTAAAATCCTTGATCGGGCTGATATCCCGAAAAGCGTCTGCGAGACCCTTCTCCAGGAACCATTGGAATGAATCGCGCTGTACGGCGATCAGGTCCGGGAGTTCCAGGGCCTCTTCGAGGTTGCCAAAGGAAAAACGATCACGAGCGACTGTACGTGCAGGCAAGGGGCACCACCAACATATTGAGCACGGAACTGACCCGCCGACCTGCGGGCAGCTTTGAAACATGCCTGACGACTGTGTCCCTCTGGCCGATGGTTGTCGGAGAGTGGGGACAAGCGAGCAAGCACGGCCTTACCAGGATAGCCGCGAGAATACAACCAACAACCGTAGAACACGCGAATAATACGAGAATCGTGTCCTCAGGTCAAGACTTGGGCGTCAACTTTCATTGCTCAACCATCAAGATTGTACCATACCGCCCTATTTCATGCGGTTTTGGCCGAATCGGGTTACGACAGCGAAATTGGCGCCGTCCCCGGCCACCGATCACCCTGCAACGCCGGGCGAACCCAAATTGTCGCCGCTGACAACACAACCACACCAACTCCCAGGATCACCTGACGGGCCGAAAACGCCACCAACAGCGGAGCGACTATCAGTGACCCGGCCGCCATCCCCAACGAATTGGCCACGCCCAAACCGGCAAAAGCCCGCCCCCGCTGCGACTCGGCGATTCGACTCAAGAAGAATGTCTCGCTGGTCACATACTCGGGGCCGAGCATGACACCCCACAAAAACCAGCTGACCGCCAGTACCGCCGGCCGATCAGTCAATCCACCGATGGCGCAAGCCACGGCGTAGAACGGCGTGGCCGTGACGATGATACGAGGAAGCGACCAGGTAAAAGATCTGGAACCGGCAAGCGCCAGCCCGGTGGCATTCCCAATGCCGTACCCGCCGATGGCCAGGCCGTACCAATAGTCGGCAGCGGCAAGATCCCGCTCGTAGAACACCACCGCCGAAGCCATCAGCGCTCCAACGGTAGCCATCACAACCACGGTGTAGTAGAGGAACCGACGCACCCCGGGGGTTCGAGCAGCAACGGCCATTCCCGAGATCAGCTCGCTGAACGACTCCCCCACCGACAGGCCCTCCCGCTGCCGCCGACGCTCGCCGTAGTCAGCATCGAGGTTCCGCAGACTCACCAGCAGCCCGAACGACAGGGCGAACATGATGGCGTTCAACAACAGCGCCGAGCGGGCACCGATAAGAAACACCGCCAACCCTCCCACACCCGGGCCGATCGTGATCGACACCGCCTGAACCAACCGCCGAAGAGCGACCACCTGCTGAAGGTCCCCCTCGGCCTGGCCGGGTATCAGGGCATCAAACGACGGATTGTCGACCATGGCCAATGCCCTGGCCGACACACCGAGCCCCACCGCCAACAACAAAGGATCTGCGGCGAAGGCACCGAGCAGCAGAAGACCCCGGATCACGTACGAGACCAGCAGGACCCGTTGACGGTCAAAGGCGTCTGCCAGAGCGCCGCCGACAACCGAGAACACCACGCCAAGGCCGAGCTCGGCAGCAAAGGTCAGCGACGTCCAGGCTTCCGAACCTGTCCGGGCCCACACATAGAGTGGAAGAGCGACCAGTGAAACACCGTCGCCCAACTCGGCCAGGAACTGCGCACTCACCATCCGCCGTAGCCGAGGGCGCCGCAACGGCGCAAAAACCGTGCCTGTTGACCGGGGTGACTCCACTGCCCGACCACGGTAGCGAGAACAGTGCCAACGGGAACAGTGCCAGCGTGGAAACAGCGGCGGAGAAACAACAGGGCCCGCCGCCTCCGACTGGAGACAACGGGCCCTGCTTATTCAGTAGTTAGCATTCAGTAGGTAGTACTGAGCGGATCTGCCGAAGCAGATCGAAGCTCGGGAACTACTTCAGCTCAACCGAACCGCCGGCCTCCTCAATCTGGGCCTTGGCTGCTTCAGCGTCATCCTTGTTGGCTCCTTCGAGCACGTTGACCGGAGCGCTCTCCACCAACTCCTTGGCCTCCTTGAGGCCAAGACCGGTGAGGCCGCGCACAGCCTTGATGACCTTGATCTTGTTGTCGCCGGCTCCGGAGAGCTCAACGTTGAACTCGGTCTTCTCTTCTTCGGCTTCACCGCCACCGCCACCGGCGGGGGCAGCAGCCACAGCCATGGGAGCGGCTGCGGTTACACCGAACTTCTCTTCGAAGTCGGTCAGCAGTTCTGACAGTTCGAGGACGCTCATCGAGGCGATGGCGTCGAGGATTTCTTCCTTGGACATTATTCTTCTTCTCCGGCGTCGGGGGTTTGATCTTCTGTGTCACCAGCGGCCTCTTCGGCTACCGGCTCATCACCAGCGGCTTCTTCGGCTGCCGGCTCGTCACCGGCGGCCTCTTCGGCTGCCGGTTCACTGGTCGGCGCACCAGGTGCGCCTCCCTCATCGATAAGTGCTTGGAGCCCGTAGGCAAAGTCTCGCGGCACGGCCTGCAACAGACCGGCGAACTGCTGGAGCGGAGCGGCCATAAGGCCGGCCAGCTTGGCCAGAAGGACCTCGCGCGGTTCGATGTCGGCCAAAGCCTTGACGCCGTCGGCGTCGATAGCGCTGCCGTCGAACAAACCACCCTTGATCACCAGCTCGGGGTTGGTCTTGGCAAAGTCGCGTAGCGCCTTGGCCAAACCAACCACATCACCACGCTCTTCCTCACCTTGCGGTTCGGCGAACGCCAATGCCGTGGGACCAGTCAAATGCTCGGCGAGATCGATACCGGCCTCGTCGGCGGCACGGCGCACCAGGGTGTTCTTATACACCTTGTAGCGACCGCCACTTTGACGAAGCGTCGAACGAAGCTCCTGGAGCTGGGCGACGGTCAATCCTCGGTACTCGGTTACGACTACCGACGTGGCCGACTCAAGGCGTTCCTTGACTTCGGCGATTACCGCCACCTTCTCTGGTCTCGGGTTTTCCATTTGCACCTCCTCTCGTGTACTTGCTCTCATGTACTGGCTGTACGTGTTGTTGTTTTGGTGTCGCTGGAGATCGACGCCCGATCGCCGATCACACAACACCACAACAGGCCACAGCTGACGCTCGGAGTTGAGGAGGATTAGTAATCGCCTATTCCAGGAACGCTTTACGGCTACGCTCTCTCCTCCATCTCATTTCTGGACGGGAAAGGAAGCGGCACCAACCTGAGGTCTCTGGCGAGGGGTTATTCGATTTTCCGTCGAGCAGGCCAATCATTGCTGACTCACCTGCTCGGCGATACCAACCAATAAGGCTAACAGCGCTCTCAGTCGAACCCACTGGCCGTGAGTTCGCCCACCAGCCGGCCGGCGTGATTGTGCAAAGGCCACTCCCGCCGGGGAAGGGCACCGTAGCGCTCCAGGATGGAGGCCATGGCCACCTCGGCCGCTCGACGGGCACCATCGCGGACCTTCAAGGCAATACCGAGGTAACGGGCGGAGTCATCGTTGTCGCTCACAGCAACGACCCCGCAGTAGACGCCCTCGGCGCCCACCTTCACCGCCAACGGTTTGAGGGCATCCGACATGAACTGCGTGCAGCCACGACCGGTTCCAGCCACGAAAAACGGTTCGGCCATCATGGCACCGACGATCCGGGAGCCTTCGACGGACGCGGCCAGGCGGGACCAACCGGCGGCCAGCGACGACAACGGAATCGACCACACAGGGATCCCACAGCCGTCAACCACCGGTGTTTGATCCGTCAGATTGAAGCGGCAGAACTCCTCAATGGCGGCTGTGACGTGATCTCGCTGAAGCCGATGATCGGGGTTGATGTAACCCTCAGGGTCCAGACCCAGGTGAGTGCAGACGGTGAGGAAACCGGAGTGCTTACCCGAGCAGTTGTTGTGCTGGGGACCTCGGTCAATCCCGGCCGCTTTCAATACATCACTGGCCGGTTGGAAAATCGGCCACTCCGGACCGCATTCCAAATTGGCGGCCGACAGCCCAAGGCGTTCAAGCCAGCCGGCAACCCTCTCGACGTGGGCGGCCTCGCCGTTGTGCGATGCGCAGGCCAACGCCAGATCGGCCTGCTCCAGATCGAAGGCGTCGAACGCTCCCGAACGGACCAGAGGGACGGCCTGAATCGGCTTTATGGCCGACCGAGGCATAACCAGACGATCAGCATCGCCGTGGGCCTCGACCACGTCGACCGACCCGTCCGGTCCATCGAGAGAAACGACAACGGCGTCCACCTCGTGGCGGCTCTCCACCAAGCCGCCACGTCGGACTTCGACAATCATCTGTTGTGAATCGGAGTCGGCGATCAGGCGGATGTGGCTTCGACCACTTCGTCCAGACGACCGGGATCAACCTTCACGCCGGGACCCATCGTCGATGACAGCGTCACCTTCTTGATGTAGCGACCCTTTGCCGATGCCGGCTTGGCCCGGTTGATCTCGTCGACCAAGGCACCCAGATTGGCCCGCAGGGCTTCCCCGTCAAAGCTGGCTTTGCCGACGGAAACGTGAACGTTGCCGTTGCGGTCGGTACGGTACTCGACGGTCCCGCCCTTGAACTGCTCGACGGCCTTGGCCGCATCGGGAGTGACCGTTCCGGTCTTCGGGTTGGGCATCAGGCCGCGAGGGCCGAGCACCCGCCCCAGCTTGCCGACCTGCGGCATCAGCTCGGGAGTGGCAATAGCCAGGTCGAAATCGAGCATGCCACCCTCGACCTCAGCCACCAGCTCCTCAGCGCCGACGATGTCGGCCCCGGCTTCTTTGGCCGCGGTGGCGGCGTCACCAGTGGCGAAAACCGCCACCCGAACATCCTTGCCGGTACCGGAGGGCAGAGCCACGGTGCCACGCACGATCTGCTCGGCTTTGCGGGGATCGACCCCCAGAACAAAGACGACGTCGACTGCTTCGTCGAACTTGGCGGCGGCCAGAGACTTAACCAAGTCGATGGCTTCGCCGGGACCGTGCAGGAGGTCCTTGTCGTAACGCTTTGACGCGTCGTTGTATCGCTTACCTTTCGCCATTTCGGCTCCCTCGGGTGTTAGGGCTGCCGGGCGAGGTCTTCCCGGTCAGCGTTTTATATGAAGAACTAGTGTGTTGCTGAGAAGCTGCCCAAACGGATCAGCCCCTCAGTGACGGGGATGTCGGAGGGTGACGCTTGCGTCACCCTCGGACAGCGACGCCCATCTGTCGAGCGGTGCCGGCAACCTGCTTCTTGGCCGCATCGATGTCGTATGCGTTGAGGTCGGGCAACTTGACTTCGGCGATCTCGGTGAGCTGAGCGTCGGTGATCGAACCGGCACGGTCACGCAACGGGTCGCTGGCGCCCTTGTTGATCTTGGCCGCCTTCTTGATCAGCTCAGAGGTGGGCGGAGTCTTCAGAACGAAGCTGAAGGTCCGGTCCTCGAACACGGTGATCTCAACCGGGACGATCTGTCCACGCTGCTGCTCGGTCTTGGCGTTGTACTCCTTGCAGAAATCCATGATCTGCAGGCCGTACGGGCCCAGGGCGGTACCGACAGGCGGGGCAGGGGAAGCCTGTCCGGCCGGAATCTGAATTTTTACTACTGCAAGAACTTGCTTCTTAGCCATCGAACTTTTCTTGTCTTATCTGTGAGCGTTAGGTCTTTGGGGATACGT
>JAHDFR010000125.1:0-3407 GCA_020628065.1 Acidimicrobiales bacterium | reverse complement strand
TTCGCCACTTCGGCGAACTGCAGCTCGACCGGGGTTTCGCGGCCGAAGATGTTGACCAGCACCTTGAGGCGCAGCTGGTCTTCGTTGATCTCGACGATCTCGCCTTGGAAGTCGGCGAACGGGCCTTCCTTGACCCGCACGGTCTCACCCATCTGGTATTCGAGGCGGGGACGGCCCTTACGGGTGGTCTCTCCGTCCTCGTCCTTCACGGTGAGGAAGTTCTCCACGTCACGACGAGGCAGCGGCGAGGGCTTGTTGCCCGCCCCGATAAAGCCGGTGACACCGGGAGTGTTGCGAACAACAAACCAGGAGTCGTCGTCCAAATGCATGCGAGTCAGCAGATAGCCGGGGAAGACCTTCTTCTGAACAACTACCTTCTTGCCGTTCTTGAACTCAACGACGTCTTCCAACGGGATGACGACCTCGAAGATCCGCTCCTCCATGTTCATCGACTGGGTGCGGGCCAACAGGTTGCTACGAACCTTGTTCTCGTAGCCGGACTGGGTGTGAATCACGTACCAGCGTCCGGGACGGTCATAGGGGGAGTCGCGTCGGCGGCGGGGGGCTTCCTCCTCCGCCTCTTCTGCGTCGCCGGTCTCCTCGCCTTCGGCTACTTCAACTGACTCATCGGACGAATCCTCGGACTCGCCAGCCTCCGGGGCGGACTCTGCTTCAGCCTCATCGGATGAGTCCGATTCGGCCTCGACCGTTTCTTCTTCGACCGTTTCGTCGGAAGGGGCTTCCGTCGCTACCGGGGCTTCTTCTGCGGTCTCGGTGGCCGATTCCTGCTCGACGGTGCCGCTGTCGGCCGCATCGGGGGTCGGAACCTCGAGGTCATCGCTCACGGTGGTGGCGTCGGTGACATCGCTCATGGGGTTATCCCTCCGTCCCGGCCCGTAGTAGGGCAAGGAAACCTTCGGCGAACACGTAGTCGAGGACCGCCACCAGTCCGGTCACCAGAAGGAACGTAATGACAACAACGATCGTGTAATTGATCAGCGTCGGCCGGTCAGGCCAGATCACTCGGTTCAGCTCCGAGCGAACCTCTGACATGTATTCGCCAGGGGTAACACGCTCGGTTTGCCCGGCGCGGTTCTCACGGCGAGTGGCAATCGGGTTGCCCTCGCTGTCCATCTGTCCCTGTCGTTGGAGATAGCGACGCTGTTCGCGGTTCATCGCCATGGTGACTGAATCCTCAAATGAAAATGGCTGTGCATTGGTGCGACTTCTTTTTTTCGGGTGCCCTCCACCACCGAGGCGGTGGATTGCGGCCGAGCGTCAGAGGCGAAAATATCGATCTGACGCCTACGCAGGGCAGGAGGGATTTGAACCCCCAACCGTCGGTTTTGGAGACCGGTGCTCTGCCAATTGAGCTACTGCCCTAGGGGTGTAGTCGGTGCGACCGAGGCCGCGTATCAACCGACCTTATGAGGCTAGCAGCTGAATTGCCGGGAACCGCCGCGTTCAAGCGGGGCCCGAGCGGCAAAGAAACGCTAGCCGGTCAAGCGGTATCGGGAACTCAAACGGTTGGCCAACACAATGGCGCCGGCCGTGGCGGCGGCGGCACCGGCCGTGGCGGCCACCGCACCGGGGCCTCGAAGAAAGGCGGGCCGCTCACCCAACACCGTCAGGTGCCTGCGCCACCCTTCACCGGCCCGATCGAGTGCCTTGAGAATATCCGTCAACAGGAAATCGTCGGGTGTGATTACCTGGCCTCGAAGGTTCGACAACGCCCTCAGCAGTTTCTTGTACTGAGCCAACTCGGCCTGGCAACGAAGACAGGAGCCGAAGTGCTCGAGAGCGGACTGGTCGAGACACTGGCCGCCATCGACGACTTCGGACAACTCGGCGGTGAAACGGTGGCAGTCGCCCGCCGGGGCCGTCAGCGTTTTATACGGCATCGGCCCGTTCCTCTCCCAACGGGTAGAGACGCTCACGAAGACGCTTGCGGGCCCGGTGTAGGCGCACCTTGGCCGCCGACTCGGTGATGTCGAGCTGATCGGCAATGGCCTCGTGCGACAGATCGTAGATGTCTCTGAGTACCACCACCGAGCGAAGCTTCGGCGGCAGCTGCATCAAAGCCGACACCAGCTGGGTGCGCAAAACGTCGATGTCCGCTTGATGAACAGGATCCAAGTGTGGAGTGAGATCGGGGATGTCGACATCATCAGCCAGAGGATCGTGGCGGTGACGATTACGACGGCCCAAGTAGGTGTTGGCGCAGTTGGCCGTGATGCGATGCATCCACGTGGAAAACTGCGCGTCCCCCCGAAACTTTTTGATGCCCCGGTGGGCTCTGAGATATGCCTCTTGCACCACGTCTCGAGCGTCCTCCTCGTCACCTACCAGGCGATAAGCCAAGGTGTAGATGTCGGCGTACGTATGTCGCACCAGGGCTTCGAAGGCTTGATGGCTACCTTCTTTGGCCGCGGCGACCAGGTCTTCGATTGCTTTAGAGTCCATGTTTGGAATCCGTCTTGTTTGACCTGCGTTCGGCCGGATGGGTTACGTCCGAGGGCTTGCTTCCACCGTCCATCTTACGGTTTCGTGACACCGATCACCTCACCCCAAGACTCCGCTTCCACCGATTCCAACGGCATCAAGCGTTCCCACTGGCTAGTGTTCGCCGATGGAGACATCTCAGCAAATATTGATTTTCGGAGGCCTCGCCATGCTGGTTCTGGGGATCGTCACCGGCAATATCATGGCCTGGATCCGTAAAGATCAACCGAGCGTTCCCCGCTACCTCTCGCTTGCCCACGAGGGCTGTTACCAGCAGGGCGCAATGCTACTCGGCTTGGCGGTGGCGGCCGGCTTCTCAACCCTGAGCTCGGGGACGGAGCAGTTGGCGGCGTGGTTGCTGGTCATCGCCGCCCTGTTGTTGTTCGGCAAGGACTTCTACAACTGGTCGGCCGGTGTCGACGACGAATTCAAGGCCCGAGGGCTTGGTCTGGGACTTGGATTCCTGATGGGACCGCTGCACACGGTGGGCGTAGTGCTGCTGTTGGTCGGCTGCATTCAAGCCCTGTAGTTGCAGCCAAAACGAGAAATCCCCCCGGCGTTGCCACCGGAGGGACCTCGTGGAGTTCGTTGACTCGACTAACTACTTAATGATCTTGATGTACGCGGGTGTCGTGCGACGCGTCACTTGATGATCTTGGTGACTCGGCCTGCGCCTACGGTGCGGCCACCCTCACGAATAGCGAACCGCAAACCCTCGTCCATAGCGATCGGGTTAATCAACTCAACCGTCATCTCGGTGTTATCACCGGGCATGCACATCTCGGTGCCATCAGGAAGGGTGACAGTACCGGTGATATCAGTAGTCCGGAAATAGAACTGCGGACGATAATTGGCGAAGAACGGCTTATGACGACCACCCTCCTCCTTCGTCAACACATACACCT
>JAHDFR010000124.1 GCA_020628065.1 Acidimicrobiales bacterium | reverse complement strand
CGGCTACTCATAAGTAAAGCTTATCTTTTCGATAGGAACTATCCGGTTATTCGATTCGAAATGCGAATCATAACATTGACTCCATGAACGCTCCTTCCTCCAATTCGGCCCCCAACTCCACAGCCAACTCGAACAACCGCCTTCGCCTCGCCATTGCCGGCGTCGGCAACTGCGCCTCCTCTTTGGTGCAAGGCATCACCTACTACGCCGATGCCGATCCGGCCGACGACGTTCCCGGTCTGATGAACGTCGTTCTCGGCGGGTACCACATCAACCAGATCGACCTGGTGGCGGCGTTCGACGTCGACGCCAACAAGGTCGGCAGTGACTTGTCCAAGGCCATCGGCGCCGCTCCAAATAACACAGTGCAGTTCGCCGACGTGGCCCACCTCAACGTCGAGGTTCAGCGGGGACCGACCTTGGACGGCTTCGGCCAGTACTACCGCGAAACCTGCGACGAGTCGTCGGCCGAGCCGATCGACGTTGCCCAGGCTCTGCGGGATGCCAACGCCGACGTACTGGTTTCGTACCTGCCCGTCGGCTCGGAGGAAGCCCAGAAGTACTACGCCCAGGCCTGCCTGGATGCCGGCGTCGGGTTTGTCAACGCCATCCCGGTCTTCATTGCCTCCGACCCGGAGTGGGCGGCCAAATTCACCGAAGCCGGTGTGCCCATCGTGGGCGACGACATCAAAAGCCAGGTTGGAGCCACCATCGTCCACCGCACCCTGGCCCGCCTCTACGAGGATCGGGGCACCGTCATCGACAAGACCTACCAGCTGAACTTCGGCGGCAACATGGACTTCAAGAACATGCTGGAGCGCAGCCGCCTGGAGTCAAAGAAAATCTCAAAGACCCAGTCGGTCACCAGCCAAATCGAAGCAGGAATCAGCGACGAGTCAGTCCACGTGGGACCCAGCGACCACGTTCCGTGGCTTGAGGATCGCAAGTGGGCCTTCATCCGACTGGAAGGCCGCAACTTCGGCGATGTCCCCCTGAACGTGGAACTCAAGCTTGAGGTTCATGATTCGCCCAACAGCGCCGGCGTCATCATCGACGCCGTGAGGTGCGCCAAAGTAGCCATCGATCGGGGCATCGGTGGCCCCCTTGAAGGCCCCAGCTCCTATTTCATGAAGAGCCCGCCGGTGCAACACACCGACGCCGAAGCCCAGCGTATGGTGGAGACCTTCGCCAAGGCCTAGCGCCCAGAGGCCATTCAGACAACTGCACTTGGAGAGCCGGGTCGGCAGCAGTCCCCATCGAGGGACCGCTATCGGCCCGTAGTGTTTCTGCCGGTGGCCGGACCGCAGATAGCAGGACTGCGGGCGACGGGGTCGTCCGCATCACCTCGTAGATGAATGTGCCCATGCGTCCACCCTGGGAAGTATCGTTTCATAGTTGTTGAGAGGCGGATTTCGCTCGCACTTCTGAGTATTGCGTAGCGAGCTGACGGCGCGAACACAGCTTTGGCGTTGACAGGCGTGCATCCGCAACAACATTCAACTTCGTAAGGTGTGACATGGATAACAGATCAACGCGCCGACCCGGCGGTCGGCGGCGGTTACGACAACGCTGCACCCGATTCACTGGGGCCTTCTCGCTGATCCTGCTGCTGTGGGCCGCTCCCGCGGCTGCTCACGACCCCATCTTCATCGAGCAGAATCAGACCACTCCGGATGTCGGGCCCTACATGCCCGACGGTGCAATCTCGTGGGCGCTCTACGGCTCAGTCCTGGAGCCCGGCGACACACGGGGTTTCGAGTTCGATCTCCGAGACGGCGAGGAGTTGTACATCTCGTTGCTCATCCCCAACCTGGAGCCGGAGCTGAGCATTGCCGACAGCGAACTTCCCACCGTTGAGCTGGAGTCACCTGACGGCTCAACGATGACGATTGTGCCTGAGGTTCGGGAAGTATTCGATGAACCGTTCAGCAAGACATCGTATGTGACCCTGGCCGAGGTGCGTGAACCGGCTCAGGAGGGGCGCTACCGGGGCATCGTGATCGGCACCGAGCCGTCCCGTTTCACCGTGGCCATCGGTGAACGTGAAGAGTTCTTCACCGAGACCGAACGATCCGGCGACCGCCCAACCTCGTTCCCTGGGATCGCTGCTCCGCTCCAAGCCTGGTATGCCACTCCCCCGGGCGCTGAAGCGCCGGTCGAGTTGGCTGAAGGCGAAGGTGAGATTCAGCTCGACATGATCGAAGACGCTATGGAGAGCGGTGAAGGATCCGCTCCAGAAGGAGCGCTCGACGAGTTGGATGCTGAAGACGGCTCGTCGCTCGGCTGGGTGGCCCCGGTGGTCGCCCTGGCCGCCGCCGCAATCGGTGGTGGCTGGCTGATGACCCGGCGGCGAGGCGGCGATGATCAGCCCGTCGAGGCGGATGCCACGACATGAGAAGGCCTATCCGACTGCTGGCCGGACTACTGGTAGCGGCCCTGGGTCTGCTTGTGCTGCCGGCCACTCCGGCTGCCGCTCACACCACCGAGCAGCCGTACCTCTACGTCTTCATCACCGAAACCGGCATAGACGGCAGAGCGGAGTTGGCCATCGGCGATGTCCAAGAGGTTCTTGGCTTGGATATGTCCGGTGATGACGTCGCCATCGAAGCTGTGCTCCGGGACAACGCCCAGGTACTGTACGACTACCTGGCCGACCATCTGAGTGTGACCACGGCCGACGGCGAGCGACCAATCGAGTTCGGTGCCGTCGATCTGTTCCGGGAAGGTTCAACCAACCTGGCGTTCGCCGTCATTCAGTACACGGCCGGCGAACACACCGTGGTTCCGCAGACACTGGACATCAAGTTCGACCCGTTCTTCGACGAGGTGGAAGGCCGTGACGGCCTGCTGTTGATCAACGGCGGCTTCGAGCTGGGCGAGTACGCCGCCGGCAAAGAGACGCTGGTCAACGTCAACGCCGATGACCGGGAGCCAACGGTTGATCTTGGCGCTGACGGACGCTGGGGCAACTTCTTCTCCAGCATCTCGCTTGGTATAAACCACATCGAAACAGGGCCTGACCACATCTTGTTCGTGCTCGCTCTGCTGATCCCTTCCGTGTTGGTGTTCACCGATCGTTGGGAACCGGTGGCCAGCTTCGGCTCCGGA
Organism: Acidimicrobiales bacterium; assembly: GCA_020628065.1. Classification (GTDB taxonomy): domain Bacteria; phylum Actinomycetota; class Acidimicrobiia; order Acidimicrobiales; family SZUA-35; genus JAHELU01. The sequence continues at coordinate 9,958 of JAHDFR010000124.1, read as the reverse complement.
CTGTGGCGGGTGTTGAAGATCGCCACCATGTTCACCATCGCCCACTCGATCACCTTCACCCTGGCCGGCATGGGGTGGCTGCCGACACCACCGGCCAAGATTGTGGAGTCAATCATCGCCATCTCCATTGCCGGGGCCGCACTGCACACGTTGCGACCGATCTTCCCCAATCGGGAGTGGAGCCTGTCGTTCGTGTTCGGATTGTTCCACGGTATGGGTTTCGCCTCGCTGGTCTCTGACCTTGGCGTGTCCCGATCCAGTCAGCTGATTTCGCTGCTGGGCCGCAACGTCGGCATTGAGATCGGGCAGGTGGCGGTCATCCTCCTGCTGTTCCCCGGGCTCTATCTGCTGCGTCGGACACCGTTCTACCAGCCGTTCGTCACCGTGTCGTCGTTGGCGTTGGCCGCGGTCGCCCTGCTCTGGACTGTTGAACGGTTGGCCGAGATCGACCTCGGCACCGACGGTCTGGTCGACTCGTTCGCCGCCGTTCCCCGGGGTTACTGGGTCAGCATCGGCTTCGCCATCGTGGCGGCGGCAGCCTTCGCTTGGTCCAAGCAGAATGACCGCCTAATCGACGTGGTCCGGCCGTCGGAAGCGGTTTCCGGCTAGTTCGCTTCGGGCACACAGGCCTACAGCGTTAGGCTTGTGTGCTTGAGCGTCCAGGCCGCCGATCACGTCGCTGACCCTTCCACTACTTGGGCCATCCATGCACACGGCCTGACCAAGCAATTCGGTCAGCACACCGCCGTCAACCGACTCGACTTGACAGTCCCCCGAGGGTCCATGTTCGGGCTGCTCGGACCGAACGGTGCGGGCAAGAGCACAACACTCAGTATGGTCACCGGGTTGCTTCGCCCAGACGCCGGTTTGGTGAACGTCAATGGCCGTTCGGTGTGGCCCGACCCAACCGCGGTCAAGGCGACCATCGGGGTCGTCCCGGAAAACCTGTTGCTGTTTGAGCGTCTGTCGGCTCGAGAGTATCTGAGCTATGTGGGTCGGTTCCGACAGATGGATGATGAGGCCATCGAAACCCGCACCGCCGATCTGTTGGCGGTGCTCGATCTTGAGTCGGCTGAAGACAAGCTGATCACCGATTACAGCATGGGGATGCGCAAGAAGATCAGCCTGGCCGCTGCCCTGCTGCATGCGCCTCCCTTACTGATTCTGGACGAACCGTTCGAGTCCGTCGACCCGGTCTCACAACGCAGCATCCGCCAGATCCTCGATCAGTTGCTGGACGCAGGCGGCACGGTGGTGCTGTCGAGTCACGTCATGGCCACCGTGGAAGAGCTGTGCGATTGGGCTGCCATTATGCATCACGGCACGTTGTTGCGGTTCGGACCGATGAGCGAACTTCGCAACGGCCAGCGACTTGACGATGTCTTTGCCGAAGCCATTGGCACCGACGCCCTACCACCAACCCGCCTCGATTGGCTGAACAGCTCGGGCTCTGCTGATCCAGGCCGGCCGACGTGATCAACTGGGCGGCCGCCCGCTCGTTTGTTGCCCTCAAGTTCAGGACGATGACCCGCACGCCGCAGGCCATGATCGGCCTGATACTGGGGCTCATCCTTGGCTGCGTTTTCGGCGCACTGGCCACGTTTGCGCTGTGGACGTTGCGGGGCCACGAGCACGCCGAGCTAACGCTGGCCTTGGCCCTGAGCGGCTTGGCCGCTTTGTGGTTTCTCGGCCCACTGGTTCTCGGTGGTGGTGAGATCATTCTCGATGTCCGACGATTCGGGCCGCTGCCATTGTCTCGCTCCACCATCGCCGCCGGGCTGCTCCTGGCCTCGTTCATCGGCGTACCGACCCTGGTCACGATTGTCATCGTCAGTGCCTCGTTGACTCACGCTTCGTCGGTGTCAACTGGGGCGGTGATGGTCGCCGCCGCAGTGGTGTTTGTGGTTTCGGTGGTTATGGCCAGCCGGGTGGCGGTGGCGTTCATGACGTTGCTGTTCGGTACCCGGTTCCGAGCGGCGGCCACGGCCATAACCATGCTGGTGGCGATCTCTTTGGGGGCGGCGTCGCAGTCGCTCGTTTACATTGGCGAGCGGGTTTCGATCGAGGATTTGCGAACGGCTCGCAATATCGTTCGCTGGCTACCAACATCGTGGGCGGCCGAGGCGCTTGCTCTGGCGTCGAGCGGTCGACTTCTCGTCGCTTGTGGTTTCCTGGTGGCGGCGACGGCGTTTGTCGCCGTGGTCGGTCGAGTGTGGAGTCGACTGTTAGCTCGCCATATCGAAGGCGAGGGAGCTGAAGACCCCACGAGGCGGCATGGCCCGCTGGTTCCGTCCTGGATGGATCGCCTGGTCGACCGCCGAACGGCGGCGGCCTGGGCCAGGGCCAACCGCTCAATCAGGCGGGACCCGCGGGAGTGGGCCGAGACAGCGGCGTTCATACCTTTGGTGTTGGCGTTCAGTCTTCCCGCCGTCACGGTGATACGTTCGGCCTCGCCCAATCTGATGTTGGTGTCTTACCTGGCGGTGTCGTCGTCGGTGGCTATCACCACCTCCAATATCTTCGGTTCCGACGGCCCGACGTTTGTAGCCGACGCCTTTCCCGGCGACGGCTTTCGATCAGTGCTGATCGGCAAGACCATCCCTCGAATGACGGCCGTCATGGTTTTGGTGGCGTTGGGAACAATCGCGCTGGCGCGCCTCACCGGCGGTTGGACCATGCTTCCGGTCTCGCTGGTTCTGATCGTGCAGAGCGGACTGGTGGCCACCACCGCCGGAATCTTTGTTTCGCTACGTTCCCCCATCCCGCTGCCCGATCGGGTGGGGTCGTTGGCCGGCAACAACGCCGGCTGCCTCGCCTCGCTTATTCGGGTGGTTACGTTGTTTGCCATCAATATCGCCACCACGGCTTGGGCTGCCCCCACGTTGGCTTTCGCTTTACTTGGGCGTCCGTTGATCGCTCTGATTCCCGGAGTGGCGCTGTTGGCCGCTTCGGTCTGGTGGTACCTGTGGATCGTGGAGGTGGAGGGTCGGCGGACCGCCAATCGGGTTCCCGAGTTGCTGGCTTCGCTTAGCCTTCGAAGCTGAAGCCTCTAGCCTGAAGCCCATGATTCGGCAATTTGGCTCCGACACCGGCCTGCTTCTCATCGATGTCCAGACAGGCGTGAACGTCCTGGAACACTGGGGTGGCGCTACCGGCCGCCGCAACAATCCCGAGGCCGAAGCCAATATGGCCAGGGTTCTGGGCGCTTGGCGAACGGCGGGTCTTCCGGTGGCTTTCACCCGTCACAATTCCCGCGAGGCGGACTCGCCGCTGAAGTTCGATCTGCCCACTGGGGCTCAACTTCCGGGTTTGGAGATCGAGGCAGGTGAAATCGTGGTGTCCAAGGACGTCAACAGCGGGTTCGTGGGCACGTCGCTGGAGATTGAGCTCCGCCGGGCCGGTGTCCGCCGACTGGTGGTTGTCGGCTTCTTCACCAATATGTGTGTGGAGACGTCGGTGCGCATGGCCGGCAATCTCGGCTTCGACACATACCTGCTGCCAGACTGTTGCGCCACCACCAACCGGGTGGGTCCGGACGGGGCCGACCACGACCCGGAGTTGGTTCATCAGATGACGGTGGCCAACCTGCACGGCGAGTTCTGCACTGCGCTCGCGGTCGACGAAGCCCTGTCGTTGATCTCCGGTGATCGACCCGATCTTCGACGAGTTCAGGGAAACGAGTAGGGTTTGGCCGGGCACTGGGGTAGCTAGAAGAGCTGCTCAACTCCGGCTCCTGGAGCGCCGGGTCGGTGCCAGTGATAGTCTGGCCTTATGCATCCGGGCCGCCGCGCCGTGGTGCGAAGCGCTACGGCCGACTTGCATGCGAGGGCCGAGAGCGAGATTTCGTCATACGCACCGCCGAATACACCTGAGGGATACGTTCAGTTTTTGACCGTCATGCACTCCGTGTTGACGGCCTTTGCTGAGCCCCTGGACCGCGGTGCCGACGTGGTCGGGCTACCCGGCCGAAGCGACGATCTGCGTTCCGCTCTGCGGTCAGATCTCGGCGGCAATCAGGCTGTCGAACCGGTCGAGATCCATCGGTTGACCAATGATGCGTTCGCCCTTGGGGTGGCCTACGCCCTTGAGGGTTCAGCTATGGGGGCCAAACAGATCCGGGCCCAGGTGGCGGCCCACTACGTCGGGCCAACGCGCTACCTCGATTTGCTCCTGGCCGACCGAGCACAGCGATGGCCGAAGTTTGTAGCCGGACTAGACCATTCATCGTTGGACCACTTGGATGTCGTTCAGGTGGTGACCGGGGCGAATGCGGTGTTCAACCACATCGTTGCCTCGACCACGAGATCAGCAACCGCAACATCGGCGGTCACTACCAACCATCAGTCAAGGATCAGCCTGTGACAGCGACTTCAGAACCAGATCGACTCTTGGCCGAGCAGCAGGCTCTTGAGGACTGCGAGAACGAACCACTGGACGTCGTCGGCATGATTCAACCGTTCGGAGCGCTTCTGGCCACCGATACCGGTTTAGAGACGGTTACCCACGTGTCGACCAACATCGAGAATGTCGTAGGGCGCTCGGTCGAGGACGTTCTTGGGGCCTCGCTGAATGCCGTCCTTCCGGTCGACGTCATCCACGCGCTCCGCAACTCGGCCGGCCACAGCACGATTCACACCCAGCGTGAATACATCGGTGCGTTCACCGCCGGCGACCACGAAGTCGATGTTTCCGTTCATCTCACCGCCACCGCCGCCATCATCGAGCTTCAACTTCCAGAACACGCTGGCAAGGATGCATCGGAGACGTTGGCCGACATGCACCGACTGGTGCAGCGTCTGGCCCAATGCGACACGGTTGACCAAGTGCTCTTTCTGATGGTGCACGAGCTACGGGCCCTTACCGGCTACGACCGCGTCAAGGCCTATCAGTTCCTTCCCGGCGGAGCCGGCAGCATCGTTGCCGAGTCCCGGTCCGCCCATGTCGACTCGTTTCTCGGTCTGAGGTTTCCTGCCTTTGACATCCCGCAAAGCGCTCGCCGACTGTATGCCGAAACCCCTCTGCGCATTATTTTCGATGTCGATCCCCAGCAACCTGAGCTTCGAGCGGTTCCCGGAGCCGAACCGTTGGATCTGTCGTTGGCCGTCCTTAGAGGTGCAGTTGCCCCTCACCTCATGTACCTGCAGAACATGGGGGTGAAGTCGACGTTGAGCATTCCCATTGTGGTCGACGGCGAGATGTGGGGCCTGTTCGCCCACCATCACTACGAGGTACGGGCTCCGTCATCAACGTTGGGCTTGGCCGCTGAGCTCCTCGGCCGCACGGTGTCCATGACCATTCAGCAAATCATCGATCGTCGCCGGGCCTCCGGTATGGAGCGTTGTGCCGACATCGCCGCAACCATGCCACCTATCGGCGAGGGCCCGGTCGGCATTGGATCCTACTGGGAGGACTACGCCTCGGCGCTAGCCACGCTGATGCCCTGCCATGGTGTGGCCTTGGTCTCGGAGACCGGCGTTCACACCTATGGAGCCTGTCCTGACGATGCAACGGTAACCGAGCTGGCTTCGCTGACGTCCGACCAACCAACCGTGGCTATCAACGGTCTAGCCGAGCACCTAAACCGCTCAGTCCCAGGCGGCACCGCCGGTGCGCTCGTCGTCGGAATTCCCTCCCCCGGCTATCGAGCGCTGCTCTATTTTCGAGACGAGGTCGCCCAATCGGTTCGGTGGGCCGGTGAGTCCCATTTCAAGTCAACCGGTGACGGCTTGCGGTTGGAGCCCAGGGCATCATTCGCCGAGTACCTGGAAACCGCCTCCAATCGATGCGATCCGTGGACCGCCGACGAGCTGGACCTCGGCCGAGCGCTGCATGAGGCCCTCGACCGGATTCACGCCGGAAATGAATTTCGAGAAAGCCAGCGGGAACGGCTCGGGCTGATGGTGCGTGAGCTCAATCATCGGGTTCGCAACATCTTGGCGTTGATTCAGTCGCTGGTTGCCAGCAGTGCCAACCAGGAGTCCTCCATCGAGGACTACGCCCAGGCGGTGGAACAACGCATTGTCGCTTTGGCCCGAGCCCATGATCTCCTCACCGAGCAGGAGTGGGAGTCTCCCCGACTCGACGAGTTGGTCAGCCAGGCCCTCATCGGATTCGGTGGAGTCGAGCAGAATCAAATTACTTGGTCCGGCCCCGATGTGAGCCTGAGGGCCGACACAGCTTCGGTCTTGGCGCTTACTCTGCACGAGCTGGCATCGAACGCGTCCAAGTACGGTGCGCTGTCCGTCACCGAGGGGCGAGTCGAGCTCAACTGGGAGCGCAGCGGGGATTCGATGGTCCTGACGTGGGTTGAACGCAACGGCCCAACGGTCACTGAACCAACTCGTGCGGGCTTTGGAAGCACCGTTATTCGCCACGCCTTAAGCTACGAGTTTGACGCTCTCACCGAGTATCACTTCGATGCTGAGGGAGTGCGTTGCCAATACATTCTTCCTGCCGGACTGTTTGGGCGACCAATCTCGACGGCGGGTGCATCCACTCACATTGAAGTCGACCCGGCTATCGACCTGAGATCGATACCGCAGAAGGTCGATCGATTCATTGCTTCGACCGACGACTACCGGGTTCTCATTGTCGAAGATGACTTTGTCATCGCCCGTCAAATGGCCGCCCGGGTCAAGCTGCTTTTGGGTACTGAGGCCGACACTGCCCCATCAGTCTCCAGCACCCACGCCGCGCTGGACACCAACCCCTACGATCTAGTCCTCCTCGATCTCAACCTGAGAGGCGAGTTCAGCGGGGTTCTGGCCCATCGGCTACACGACGACGCCATACCGTTCATTCTTATGACCGGCTATGGCAGCCGGGATCACGACCTGGATGATCTGAACCCCGCTGCCGTGCTGATGAAGCCTGTAAGCGAAGAGGCCTTGGCCGCCGCCCTCCAAGACAAAGGACTTCTGGTCCGTGACTGAAGACTGCGGGCCGACGGTTCTCGTGGCTGAAGATGACGTAGACCTCTGGATGGGTTGGAGTGAAGCGCTGGCGGAACGAGGGCTGGAGGCAGCACCGGCCCTCTCGGTTCGTGAAGCGGTGGCCATCGCTCGTGACCGAAGGATCGACGCTGCAATCGTCGACATGTTCTTTCGCGACGGTTCCGGCCAAATGTCGACTGGAGGCGGTGGTCTTCTGATTCGCTACCTTCGCCGACCAACGCTGGCCGGTCTACCAAACTCGACAGCGAACATCCCAATCGTGGCGATAACCGGTTCAGCCTCGCCTCTCCGAGCGTTGGATCACGCACGATGGGCGGGAGCGGATCAATGCCTGACCAAGCCGATTGCCCCTGCGGCTCTCGCCGATGCTGTGCTGACCATCCTCACTCGGGTACGAGGCCTGCCCGATGACAACCGAGAACAACTTCAAAGAGACGATTATCCGGAGGTGGTGTCATGACGATCGCCGAGGCATGTCGGCTTTCCATGCTCGTAGCCGATGACAGCGGCACACTCATCGACAAGCTCGACCGCACCCTTTCCACACTCGCAGCGGTTGATGTCACTACGGCTCGAACGCTACCGGAAACTCAAGTTGCGCTCGATGCGATGGACTTCGACCTGGTGTTGCTGGCCACCAGCCTCCAGGGACGATTCACCGGCCCGATAGCCGAACGTCTATCAGCGGAACATTGTCCCTTCGTCTTCATGGTCGACGGCGCCAGCAGGCAGTACGACCTGCGGCCCTACCCGTCGCTGAGTCAGCTCACTCGTCCGATTAGCCGAGAAGCGCTACGAGAAGTTTTGAGAGGACACGGGTTTCTACCTCGACCACCGCTGGTCCTGATCCTCGAAGACGACACCGACTTGTGGTTCCAGTGGATTGATGAATTTGGCAAACGAGGGATCGATTGCACTACGGCCAATTCGATTCACGGCGCGCTGCGAACGATTCGACACAGCCGGATCGATGCGGTCGTCACCGATATGGTCATGTCCGATATCGATGGCCACCCGTCCTCCGAGGGAGGCGAGCGACTGATTCTGAATCTCCGCGACCCATCACTGGCCGACCTGCCAAGGTGGACCTTCGATGTGCCAGTGGTGGCCCTCACGGGCTCAGATCCCAAAAGCCAGGCGTTGCCGTTGGCCTCCCGGCTGGGTGCCAACGCCGTGTTCCGCAAACCGGTGCCACCGGCCGTGCTTGCCGATGCCGTTGAGGAACTCTTGGACGGTCCGCCATCAGGCTGATATGCGTCAACCACCTCGCGCTCGACACCTGCTGATTCTCGAAGACGATGTCGATCTCAGAAGACAGTGGCGACACGCAGCTGAAGACAGCGGGCTCTTGTGCTCCGAGGCCGAGACCGTCGATGCGGCCGAAGAGGCGATTCGGCGGAGCCGTGTCGACGCCATCATCGTCGACATGTTTCTTGGCCCTCCAGATGAAGGCTCACCGGTCAAAGGTGGAATGCTTTTCATTCACCACCTTCGGAACCCAACTTCGGAGCGACTACCTTCATGGACGGTTGACATCCCGGTCATATCGGTTACAGGTTCAAATCCGACCGTTAATGCGCTGCCCTACGCCCGGTCGGTGGGAGCCAACCTGACGCTCCGCAAGCCGGTGCCACCGGGGTACCTCATCAGTGCCGTTCATCAACTCATCGCCGATCGAGCCGATTCCTGAAACCGAGGAAGTCCACTAGGGTTGTGGGCGACGGAAAGGTGGTGTCGGGATGAAGGTCAAGGCCGCCGTGTTGCACGGCTTGGGTGAGCGTTGGAACGTCGAGGAGGTCGAACTCGACCCACCCGGGCCGGGTGAAGTGCTGGTGAAGACCGCCTTTGCCGGTCTATGTCACAGCGATGAGCACCTCGTCACCGGTGATCTGTTCGCCCCGCCCGAACTCGAGGCCATCCTCCCCGGCAATTCGCTGTTTCCCATTATTGGGGGCCACGAGGGCAGCGGCGTGGTCACCGAGGTTGGTGATGGCGTAACCAATGTCTCGGTCGGCGATCATGTGAGCTGCTCGTTTGTACCGGCCTGCGGTTCGTGCCCGTCGTGTGCCAAAGGCCGACAAAACCTGTGCGATCTGGGCGCCCGAACTATGGGCGGCGGCATGATCACCGACGGCACCTACCGAACTCATGTGGCCGACGGACGTCCGCTCAACAAAATGGCGCAGCTCGGTACGTTCAGCGAGTACATGACCTTGTCCCAGCACTCGGTGGTCCGGGTTGAACCCGACCTTCCTTTGGAGGCCACCTGCCTGGTCAGCTGTGGTGTGGCCACCGGGTTCGGTTCGGCCACCGAGCGGGCCGACGTCCGCCCCGGCGACACTGTTGTCGTGGTCGGCTGTGGTGGCGTAGGCATGAACGCCGTACAGGGTGCAGCAGCCGCCGGCGCATCTCACGTGATCGCCGTGGACCCGGTTGACTTCAAACGGGAAACAGCCATGAACATGGGCGCCACCGCCACTGCGGCGGCGATGGACGAAGCGCTGGGCATGGTGAACGACATCACCTGGGGTCGAATGGCGGACTCGGTCATCCTCACTCCCGGTGTACTGACCGGCGACTTGGTCCAGCCGGCCATGGATCTCACCGCCAAGGGCGGCACAGTGGTGGCCACTGCCCTGGCCCCCATGGGTCAGGAGGACGTGAAGCTCAACCTGACCCGGCTGACGCTGTCACAGAAAGAGCTGCGGGGCACCATGTTCGGCTCGGCCAGCCCCAACGCCCGCATCCCCGAGCTGCTGCGGATGTACCAGACCGGCAAGTTGAAGCTGGATGAGCTGATCACCCGGCGTTACTCACTGGATGAGATAAACCAGGGGTTCGACGACATGAATGCCGGGCTCAATATCCGCGGCGTCATCCAGTTCGACTAGTTTCGATCGCCGGAGATCTGTGCGATCAAGCGGCAGTTGTTTGTGGCCGCTGACCTTGTTCGAACATATGTTTGGAAGTGTGGTGCGCGTCTGCTATTGTGAGTGTTGCGGTTA
>JAHDFR010000348.1 GCA_020628065.1 Acidimicrobiales bacterium | reverse complement strand
GTCACGGCTGTACTCGGCGGACTACTTGTCGCCACCTACGTTCGAGTTGCCGGATGCCGAGTCGGAACGAACGGCCCGTACTGGAGGGTTCGCCGGTCTCCTTTCGGTCTTCGCCGTGGGCTGTCCGGTGTGCAATCACCTGGTGGTTCTTGCCATTGGGGTCACTGGTGCCCGGCAATGGTTCGAACCGTTCCAGCCGGTGCTGGCCGTGGCGTCGCTCGGCCTACTCGGCTACGCCCTGCTGGCTCGGCTTAGGTGGGCCGAGCAATGCCCGATTCCGGTCGGAGCCGAGCAAGGCTGACACTAAATCTCTTCGCTATTAGTTGTTTGGAGTGACTATGGATTTGAAGACCGCTCTTGGCTGGGCCGCTCAACGAAAGAACGCGGTTCTGATCACCATTAGAAAGGACGGTCGACCGCAGTCGTCGGATGTCTCCTACTTCGTTGATGACGACGGATCTACCGACGCTTCCGGCGGTCGAATCATTATTTCGGTTACCGATTCTCGAGCCAAGACCCGCAACCTGCGTCGCGACGGTCGAGCTGTGGTTCACGTCACCGACCCGGCCGCCTGGAGTTATGTGTCGTTTGACGGCACGGTCGAACTGTCCCCGGTTGCGGCCGGCCCCGATGATGCCACGGCCGATGGTCTTGTTGACTATTACCGGCGGGTGGCCGGGCAGGATCATCCCGATTGGGACGAGTACCGTCGGGCCATGGTTGACGAGGGCCGACTGCTGATCACCTTTACGCCGATGTCGGTGGTGGGCCACCTGCCCGGTTCCTAGCGAATCGAGTGGGGCGGCCGCTATTCGGTGCCGGGGTCGTCCAGGTCGATGGCGGGGGTTCGCACCTTGACGCCGTCGTCAGTGGTCAACTGGACCACGACCGAGGTGGCCCAGGTGGTGGCGGTGAAGCGACCCTTGCGGTCAACCTCGGCCGCTGTTGAGTTGCCGTCGGGCTCGACAATTTCCACGGATGCCGTCGGGGGCTGAGTCGAACCGGTGATGGCGTAGGAGCCTTCGCCGGTCTCGTCGATGGTGAGGCTCAGAGATATTGTCGGCAGCCGGTAGCTGAGGTCTCGCCGCTGTGGGCCGTCGTTGCGCCGCAGCGCCGGGGCGGCTTCGGCTGATCGCTCCTGCTCGACCAGGACTTCGAGCGCGGCGTCCCAGGTGAAGGCCCGTCGGGCTCGGTCGGCCAGGTCAGTCGGTGGGGGATCGTTGAGCTCGACTGCTGTGCGCAGTTGGGCCAGGAGTTCGTCGTCTTCCTGACTGTCGGAGTCGTAACTGCTGTAGTCGTCGTTGTCGTTGTTTCGCCCGTTCATCATTGTCTGTGCCTTGTCGTTGTCGGTCACGTTGCGGGTGAAAGGCCGGCTTTTTGTTTAAGAGTCTTGAGGCAGCGTTGCCTGCTCGGCCCGACGTAGCCGACGGAGGTCCCGAGGGCGGTGGCGATGTCTTGGTACGACATGTCGTCGCTCCAACACATGGCCAGTAGCTCACGGCACTGCTCGGACAGCCCCCGGTAGGCCTCGAGCAGCGATTCGTGCAGCTCGTTGAGCTGAGCGACCTGTGACGGATCCGGCTGTGATGCGGCCGGCAACTTCTGGTCGGTGACTTCGCCGTAGTCGACGTGTTTCATATGCCGATCGCGTTTGCGTCGAGCGGTGATGGCCTCACGCCGGGTTGTTGTAGCCAGCCAACCCGGCAGCCCTCGAGGATCGTCGATTGCGTGTCCTCGATCTTTGAGCTTGAACCAAACCATTTGAGCCACGTCTGCTGCTTCTTCGCGGTCGAGTCCCTGGCTTCTGGCCCAATGCCAGATCACACCCGAGAACTCTTCCACCAGGCGCTCCCATGCCCGCTCGTCGCCGTTTAGCGCGGCTACGAGACCATGGGGATCCTCAGCGTCGGTCGGTGGCACAGCTCAGAGGCTAGCACCGCTCACTCCGAGCGCTCTAGGTGGTCGTCACGCCTGCAGTGTCGACAGCCTTCCTTTCTTTCGCAACTTCAACCGGAGCAGACAACGGTGAGCGGCAAAAGATACATACGTGATCGGATTTATGCCGAA
>JAHDFR010000347.1 GCA_020628065.1 Acidimicrobiales bacterium | reverse complement strand
CGTCGACCACCCGGTACAGCTCGTCGTACAGATAGTTGATGTCTTGGCGGATCCGACGGCATTCGTTGAACGCCGCGGCGTCAGCCTCCGACTGGTTCGGCTTCAGTAGCTCTCGCTGGTAGTGGCTGAGTAGATGCTCGATCAGGGTGAAGCGCCGCAGCCGGAAGCCCACATCCAACAACACCAGACCGAATCGACGCACCATCTGCCGCCGATGCAGCTCGTCGCCTTTGCGACATTCGGACTCGATCTGCTTCGAGTACTCGTCCTCCAACCATTGGGCGATGCGAGCCTCAACCACCGGTGAGAGGCTGCGTACCACCGACATGTCAGGGTCGGTGTGTTCGGTGGCCAGCACGGTTGCCACCAGGTCTGAGACCATCGAGCGCCAGCGGTACTCTTCCTGGCTGATGAATCCCCAGCCTCTGGTCTCGGCCACCTGCTCGGGATGTTGGCCTATCCAGGTGCCAACAACGCCACTGAGGTTCTCGTTGGCGTCGCCGCCGAATCGTCGGTAGTTCTCCTCCAGCACATCGCCGACCACCTGCTTGGCCGCCGCTCCGTCACCGATGGCCCGGTGAGCGTAGGCCGGGGTGACCGAACCGGTTTCGGCCACCTCGTCCTCCACCTGGGGCAGGGGCCGTTCGAACAACACCTCGAGGGCAACGCTCATGCTGGCCACTGCGTCGTTGCGTCGGGCCAGCGCTTCGATGTCGTCTCGGATGTTTTCTGTCCGGGCCAGGCTGTAGGTGCCGGCGGTGTAGTCCCACAGACTGGGTTCGGTGGTGTTGTGCCAGTCGAGATGACTGGTCACCGGGTCGGGCTCTATATAGAGGAGCTTGCGGTCGACCGGTACATCGGCCCGCCGCCGCTCGATCGGCTCCAGCGCATACTTGAACGGCTTGTTGTCCATGGCGCCGCCGTCGCTGTACCACCGTTCGTTCAGTCGAAGGTTGCGTCCCTCAGGGTCCTGGTTGGGAGCGAGGAAGCGTTCCAGGGCCGGGTCAATGTTGTCGTCGACGCCCAGGTGGGCTTCCACTTCATTCCATTGGGCCGGGTGGAAGGCGGCAGGGTGAGCGGCGGTGGCTCGACCGGCGAAGGCCAGCACCCGGTCGTTGTCGGCATGAAAGTCGTGCTGCTGAAACGCCTCGTGGCGGAAGTGGAACACCGCTTTGCGTTTGAGTTCCTCGACCGCCATGCCCGGCCCGTTCGAACCGTTGCCGCCCAACTGCACCCGCTCGGCCACGCCCCGGAGGTCGGTGGCGGTCACGTAGCACTCGATCTGGTCGACCAGCCCCACGGCGTCGTCGGTAGCCGAGATGCGTTCCAGCTCGCCCAACAGCAGCTGATGGAATTTGGACCCGTCCAGCAGTGACTTCGGGGCCAGCATGGAGTTGGGTCGCAGAGGATCAGGCACCGGCCCGTCGGTGTTCAACAACCGCAGCAGGTCGGCTTCTTGATGCCAGACGTCTCGTAGTCCGGAGATGTCGCCGCCGTGGGCCAGGGTCTTGGCTAAGAACAGGGCGTTGAGTCCTCCGGCCGAGCTGCCTGCCATCACGTCCACCACCACTCGCCGTGGCGTGCCGTTGGGTCCGGCGTCGGCTGCCAGCTCCCGGTAGACCCGCTCGGTTGGTGTGAGCTGAGCGGTCGGTATGCGTCCCGATGTTGCCCGAACCGCCGCTAGCAGCTCTTGGCAGGCACCCGTCATGTACACCGCTAGTGACACTCCGCCATACAGCACAAGGCTGATTCGGGTTTCGCTGTACGGCTGATCGACGTCGGGTGATGTTCCGTTCGACGAATGGGCCGCTGACACTCCAGTGCCGGGTGGTGTCTCGGTGAGGGCCATGTGGGACTCCAGTACGCAGCTTCACCCGGGCGCGGGTGAATCGGTGGGCGTGGTGAGGCTGGAGGGAAGTCCTCGTTAGGTCGGACGCTCGGCGAGGGTCCGTTGATACACGGACAGCATATGTGAAGACCGGAGCCAACATGGCAAATCACGGCTAGTACTGCGGCCAGTCCGCGGTACTACGCTCGCCAATGGCCCGCTCGGTGTGTACGCCCGCGCTTCAGCG
>JAHDFR010000346.1 GCA_020628065.1 Acidimicrobiales bacterium | reverse complement strand
GCGGGAGTGGTCATCGACGTAGGGCCCAACACCTCCGGATGGGAGCCCGGAGATCACGTAGCCCTGTCCTTCCTCCCGGTGTGCGGCCGCTGCCGCTGGTGTTCAACCGGTCAACAGAACCTGTGTGACATGGGCCGGTTCCTACGGGACGGCACCCGATCGGATGGCAGCTACCGGATGCACCTCCCGTCCGATACGAAAGGAGGCGGCGGACCGGTGGCTCAGATGTGCGGATTGGCCACCTTCAGCCGACACACGGTGGTTGATGTCGCCGCCGCAGTCAAGATCGATCCCGAGTTCCGCCTGGATGCCGTTTGCCTCACCGGCTGCGGCGTTGGCACCGGGTGGGGCTCCGCCGTCAACTCGGCTGAAGTGCAGCCGGGGCACACCGTGATCGTGATGGGCCTGGGCGGCATCGGCGTCAACGCCGTGCAAGGAGCCCGCCACGCCGGAGCCAGCAACATTTTGGCGGTGGACCCGATCAGCCTTAAGAGAGAAGTGGCGTCCCAGGTGGGGGCCACCGACTCCTTCGACAACATCGACGACGCCATCACCCACGCCCAATCGATCACCAACGGCCAGGGAGCCGATTCGGCCATCATCTGCACCGGGGTTCTCACCACTGAAGACGTTCGGGCCGGTTTCGCCGCAGTACGCAAAGCCGGCACCGTCGTGGTTACCGCTCTGGGCGAGGCCGACACCGACGTGGCCGTCAACGCCCGAGAGTTGACCCTGTACCAAAAGCGCATTCAGGGCTCGGTGTTCGGTGAGTCCAATCCGCTATCGGACATACCGTTAATGCTCGAGCTGTACAGATCGGGCCAACTACGGTTGGATGAGCTGATCACCGCCCGCTACCGGCTGGAAGACATCAACCAGGGTTACCGGGACATGCACGAGGGAAAGAACGTCCGTGGAGTCATCGAGTTCTGAGCAAAGCGTCGAAGCCGACCCCTTCGCCGGTGCCGACGACATCTACCGCACACCCCTGGGCCCAAAAGATCCAGAGAAGATCGAAGCCTTCTGGACACAATTTCTGTCCGACACCGGCCGACCACCGTCAACACCGGTGGCCCTGGCATTCTGTTTCGGCGACACGGTTGAACTGGCTGACGAGCTGATCCAACTGGTCGTTGACGGTACCAAACGGGCCACCGCCGGTTCGGTGGCCGAAATGGAGGCCGAAGGTGAACCGCTGCCCGAGATCGGCGACCTGTACATCATCATGGACGGATCGATGGAACCCCGACTCGTCCTGGAAACCACCGACACGCGGGTCGGTCCGCTCTCTTCGGTGGATGACCAGTTCGCCTGGGACGAGGGTGAAGGGGACCGCAGCCGGGACTACTGGCTGAAAGCCCACCACTGGTTTTTCCGCCGGAGCTTCAAGCGGTTGGGGTTGGAGTTCCACGACGACATTCCGGTGTCATTCGAACGCTTCGACGTGGTCTACAACCCGACGGCGGAGAGCGGGGGTCAGCGCGCTTGAGGCATCGGCGCCGACCCCCGATAGATGCCGAGCACTAATCGGGCAGCTCAGCAGCAATGGTGCGAACGCCAGAGGAACAGGTGGAGCGTCCTCCGGCGATCGCTACGACTAAAGCGCTGGGCGGAGCGAAACGGTCACCGGCAAGCCTGTGTCTTAGGGAGTTCTTGGCCGTTTCTTAAGGTCTGCCATGCCGTCTACTCAATGCCGTGGTCGAGGGCGTAGCGGATCAACTCGTTCTTCCGGTTGAGCCGCAACTTCTTCAAGATGTTCCGCACATGGTTCTCAACCGTCTTGGGCGAGATGTACAACTCGTCCCCAATTTCGGCATAGGAATGGCCCCGAGCCACCAGCTGCAACACCTCACGTTCCCGGTCGCTCAAGCCGGACCCATCGGGAGCCTGCTGACGGATGCGTCGAAACTCGGTCAACACCAGCGCTGCCAACGACGCTGAGAACACCGGCTCACCATTGGCCGCCTTCCACAACGACTGCCGCAGCTCGTCAACACCAATCGACTTCACCAAGTAGCCGTTGGCACCCGACGCCACCGCCTCCAACAGATCCGACTCGGCTTCCGACACGGTCAACATGATGACCGTGTAGTCGGCGGC
>JAHDFR010000345.1 GCA_020628065.1 Acidimicrobiales bacterium | reverse complement strand
ACGGTTGGTTGGGGCCAGGTCCGGGTCGGGTTTGACGTTGCCGCTAGAGGGAAGGCGGGGTCCACCCGATCCGGGCCGTCGTCGCGTCCGGTTACCGCTGACGCCGATTCAGTCGCCGGCGGGCTTGAGGGTGGGATACACGGGACTCCACCAATGAGCGTCCACTAGTGCCTCCAGGTCCTCGACACTGCGGGCCGGGGCGACCCCGTCGGCTATGGCCGCTTGACCGACCGCCACGGCAATCTTGCGACTAACCGTATGTATGTCGGCCAGGTCGGGCAGGAGCCCGGTGTCGGGGTCCGGTTCGCTTCCGGCCGGGCCGTCGCTCGACTCGGTGGGATTGAAACTGGCTTCGGCCACAGCGGCGGCTGCCGCCGTCAGCATCGAATCAGTGACCCTGGTGGCTTGGGAAATCAGAGCACCGAGCCCGAGCCCGGGAAACACGTACACGTTGTTGGCCTGGCTGATCTCCACTGAACGCCCGTCGATCTCAACGTTGTCAAACGGGCTGCCGGTGGCAACCAGCGCTCGACCCTGTGACCAGGCCAGAATGTCGGCCGGGGTGGCTTCGGCTCTGCTGGTGGGGTTGGAGAGGGGCATGACCACCGGCCGGTCAACCGAGTCGGCCAGAGCGCCAATCACTTCTTCGGTGAACAGGCCCGGTTGGCCGGACACCCCGATGAGAGCCGACGGGCGAAGGGCCTGGACGATGGTCAACAGATCGGTTTCGCCATCCAGTGTCGGGGCGATCGACGGCCGGGCGTACGGCTGCTGGTAATCCTCAAGGTCGGTCCGCCCGGCGTGGAGGATGCCGTGACGATCAGTGAGATAGACCTGATGGCCACCATCGGCGCCGCCGCTGTCAGCACCGCTGTGAGCACCGCCGACATCAGCACCGACGACATCGTGGCCCGACGCCGTTCTGGTGATGGTTTCCACCAGCATCCCGGCGATCCCGGTTCCAGCCGAACCGGCCCCGACAATCAAAATTGGGTGATCGCTGATGGCCGTATCGGACACGGACAACCCAGCCAGAATGGCGGCGAGAGCCACCGCCGCGGTGCCCTGAATATCGTCGTTGAAGCTTAAAAGCCGATCCCGATACCGGTCCAACAGCGGAGCAGCGTTCACGCTGGCAAAATCCTCCCACTGCAACAGAACGTCGGGGAAGCGGCGCTGCAAGGCCGCAACGAACTCCTCGATGAACTGGTCGTAGTCGTCGCCGGTTACTCGCTGGTTGTGCCAGCCCAGGTACAACGGATCGTTCAGCAGATCCTGGTTGTCGGTTCCAACGTCCAACAGGATGGGCAGAGTGGTTGCCGGGTCGATACCTCCGACGGCCGAGTACAGCGACAGCTTGCCGATGGGTATCCCCATGCCGCCCAGTCCCTGATCACCCAGCCCGAGGATTCGTTGACCGTCGGTAACGACGACCACGTCAATGTCCCGCTCCACCGACGCCAACAACTCATCCAAGCGGTGCCGGTCGGGATAGGACAGGAACAAACCGTGAGGCCGACGGTAGATCTGGGAGAACTGCTGGCAGGCGGCCCCAACCGTTGGGGTGTAAACGATGGGCATCAGCTCTGTCAGATGAGTGTTGAGAAAGGCGTAGAACAGGACCTCGTTGGTGTCCTGTAGTGCCCGAAGGAAAATGTGGCGCTCCAGGTCGTCGTGCAGTCGGCTGTACTTCTGTTCGATCCGTTTCAGCTGCTCGTCGATTGTCTCCACTCGGGGTGGGAGGAGGCCGTCAAGCCGGAACGCCTGTCGTTCCTCGACGGTGAACGCCGTGCCTTTACTGAGGGACGGTTCGTTGATCAGCACTTCGCCATGGAGCGAGGTGGTGACGACCCGCCGACCACCGTCGACTGCTTGCTCGTCCGTTGATGCCGCCTGGCCCGCTCCACTGGTCACTTGTTCAGACTATTGGCCCCGACAGCGGGGACGGTCGACGTTTGTCGACACCGACAAGGTCCAGGCCTATGGTTTCTGCCATGACGGTGACGACGCTGATGGTGGCCGGCTTGTGCGTTTTCGTTTCGGCTCTGGTGGCGAGGCGCTTGGCCGATCTTCCCATAACCGCTCCCATGCTGGCGGTTGT
>JAHDFR010000008.1:51175-61385 GCA_020628065.1 Acidimicrobiales bacterium | reverse complement strand
AACCGGAACCGACCATTGAGGCGCCGCCCATTCTCGATCCCAAACCCGCCCTGGTGGACATTGACGGTTGGATCAACACCGAAGCCGACAGTTTGGACGACTTCGACGGCCAAGTCCGGGTGGTCGAGTTCTGGACCTTCGGATGTTTCAACTGCAAGAACCGCATTCCTCACACCCAGGAGTTGTACGCCCAATACAAGGATCAGGGGTTGGAGATCATCGGCGTGCACGCCCCCGAGTTCGAACACGAGCGTGACCCGGTGGCGGTCGCCGAAGCAACAGTACGGCTGGGAGTCGACTGGCCGGTCGCTCTCGACACTGACAAGACGAACTTCCGGGCATGGCAGACCAACCGTCGTTTCTGGCCCCGGGTGTATGTGCTCGACCAGAACGGCGACGTTCGCTACGACCACATCGGTGAAGGCGACTACGACGGCCTGGATGAGATCGTCGGCTACCTGATTGAGAACGGCCCCTAGCGGGGCGATCAGTCGTGCCTGTCTTTTCACTCTTCGGCGAAGGCTTCGAATCGGCCCTTCTGACCTGCTCACTCATTCTTCTGATTCCTGGCGCCGCTGTGGGGCTGACAGCCGGCGGCAAGTCAGCCATCCCGGCGATGTCGGCATTCTGGGTCGGGGTGCTGGGTTTGTCGTGGCTCAGGTTCAGCGATCGGGGCGGAGGATTCTCCAACCTTGTGATCGCCGCCGGTCTGCTGGTGGCCGTGGTCGCTCTAGTGGTACCGGTGATCGCCCGAGCCGATCGGGCGGCGCCGGGAGCAACGCTTGCCGGACTGGTGGCAGGCGGAGCGGCAGCCGAACTCTGGCGACCCTGTGTTGGTGAACACTTCGGCGGACTGCTGAACTCGCTTCCTGAGCGTGGCCTGTCCGGGCTATGGCTCATGGCGGTGTATCTGGTTGGGACGTTGTCTCCGTTGATTGTTGTCGGTGCCCTTCAACAGCTCGCGCCCGAATCATGGCGATCCCGGATCGACCCGATCGGCGCGGCGGTCGGCGGTTTGCTGCTTGGGGCGTTGGCGCTCGCTACTGCGCTCGGCCTGCACGAGGCTCTGGTCTCCCAGCTGTTCCTGTGGAGTGTCGACAACGTATAGCCTCCACAAGTAGGGAGCCGACCAGAGGGCGGGTCTCCAAGAACCCTTCTCCAAAGACCCTTCCCTAAGAAACGGTAAACTACCGGGCGGGGGGCTACGCACCGCTAATAGGTTGAGGGTGGCGTAACACAACTGTGCCGAGGTCTGCGAGGTGCGACCCGGCACCCAACCACCGTTCGAGGCCCGCCTCGACGGACCCTCAGGCGGGAGTGATCCCATGTATCTGTCGCTACGAATGCGGAACAACGTTCTGGCCGTACTGGCGGTCGGGTCGGTGCTCCTCGGCGCAACCCTGATGTGGGCCGTCAGCAGGAGCGGCGAGACCAAGAACGCCGGCGGGGAAACAGCGGCCGTCGACGACGTGATCGATCCGCCGGTCACTCCGACGTCGTTTGATGAGCCCGACCCGCAGACGGCGGGGCCGGACCCCTCAACCAGCCTTCTCCGGGTCGATGGCCTGGCCACCCTCACCACGCTGTCAACGACCAGCTCATCATCATCGACCTCCACCCCAGCATCAACCACCACCACGCTCAACACGTCGTCGTCGGCTGGGGCAGACGACAAATCGTCAACGTCTTCAAGCGGGGCAACGTCATCAACGACGACGGCCCCTACGACTCAATCCACTACGACAACAACCAGACCGCAGGCCACAACAACCCAGGTGGCGGGGAACGCTACCTTCCACGGTGTCACCGTCATCCACACACTCACCTCGGGCCAGGTGAATCGCGACACCTGGACCAACGGCGACATTACGTTCTTCGCCCCGCCGGGCAAGGTCAGTCCGGAGATCGGGATGGAGTGGACCAACTGGTACGGGCAGGTAGACCGGCTCTACCGCAAGGTCTCCAATGACCCCGAGTTCGACATCGTCTACCGCCGCCGGGACCCGGTGAACTTCGGGCCGAATGTCAAAGTGCTGGGAGCGGTCTCCACCTGCGGCGCCGGTTGCGGCAACAAGACCCAGGCCGAGATCGATGAAGGATTCCTGGACTCAATGGTGGCCAACCCCACCGACAAATACCTCCAGGGCCAATGGACGCTCTACTACGAGATGGGCCGAGGCGGCCGCCACGAACCGTGGTACGGCCGAGCCACCTGGCCGACCAACACCATTTTGATGCCGCATCTCATGGCCGGCGTCGCCTTTCACCACTTCGGCGGTGACGCCGCACTCGAGAACGGTATTGTCGGCAACCTGTCTCAGGGTTTGCGTGATTGGGAGGCGATGGACAAAGAGTGGGTCGACCACTTCGTGGCCGCCGACCAACAGAAGGTCGAAGGGGCGCCGGCGTCACATGATCTGATGGCAGCCATGCTGTATCGGGTCTTGGCCGACACCAATGTGGACACGGTGGCCCGGGTGATGGACGAGATGACCAGCAAGCCTCAAGCCGCCAATGCCACTCAGGCCATGTGCGACTTCCAGGATGCCGTCAACTCACAAACCGGAGGCAGGTTCCGGGATCAGATGAAAGGTCCCTGGGGTCTGCCGGACAACTGCCCGTAGGATCCCCGCCCCCAGCCGATTCGCTCGGCAGTCTCTGCGGCTGGCCGGGGAACCCCAGCAGTCACTACACATCCGACAGCTCAGGTGGAAAGATGTCGTAAGAAGCAAGGAGCAGTTGGCGTCATATCGGTTGTAGACCATTTTGAAGGATCAGCCGTGACCCCACCTCCCGACCATCATGAGATCTTTGCCCGGTGGATGGCGGAGCACCGCGGCATCGTGGTCAAAATCGTTCGCAGCTTCACGTATTCGACCGCCGATGCCGACGATCTGACGCAAGAGATTTCGATAGACATCTGGCGCTCGATACCAAAGTTCAACGGTGACGCCAAAGTGTCGACCTGGATCTGGCGTATCGCCCTCAACCGAGCGGTCTCGTGGAAGCGGACGTCCAAACGGATAATCGTCGGCCGCGACGCCGAGGACACCGATTCCTTGACGGATGCCGCTTACCGCACCGACTCGATGGTGGCGGTCGACCACATCTATCAGGCCATCAGAAGGCTGGCCCCGCTCGACCGATGTCTCGTGATGCTGTCGCTTGAGGGCTACAGCTACCGGGAGATGGCCGAGGTCACCGGGATCACCGAGACCAATGTCGGCGCTCGTCTAACTCGAGCACGACAATCCCTAATCACCCGACTGGAGCGAGTATGACCGAAGAAGAACTCCACGATGCCTGGAACCGGCAGAAGGCCGCCGAAGCAACTGGGCATGACGCTACGACCAATGCGCTGCTCAACCTCACGCCGCAAGAGCTGAGTCGAAAAGTGGCCAAAGCCCATCGGCGGGAGCAGCGCTACCTGGCTTGGCTCAACGTTCAAGAGGGATTACCCGCCCTTGGCGTGGCCGGCTTCCTTGCTTCGCAGACGCCTGGTGCCGAGCGGCCGTGGGCCATGGCTCTAGCCGCTTCTATTGCTCTAACCATCGGCTGCTATCTCCTTGGGGACTCGCTTCGACACCACCGGAGCGACACCGAATTCGGTGACTCCATCCGCGACCGATTGACTCAGCGTTTCGAGCAGGTCAGCCACCGGTCCCGCTTGTTCCGCAACATTGCCTGGTGGTACTTCCTCCCGTGGGCCGCCATCGCCGCCCTGGCTTACTACGCCGTCGACCAGTTGCGTACTGACGACCCGACGGTGGTGGTCGGTTTCGGCGCCTTCCTCGTCGTGATGTATGCCGTGAATCGGCTGTGGGGCTGGTGGCGATACGACCGGGAAGTCAGCAGACTTCGCCCGCTGCTGGCCGACTTCGACTGACCTCAGTCAATGCGTGGTCCTGTCAGAGAACCACCAAAACCGAAACGGCGCAGAAGTTAAGCCGACTCAACGAAGTGCCGTTAGTCAAGGCACGAGCATGCGCCGTCGGTTCATTGGTAGCGCAGCGCTGCTTCCCATCGTGGCCATTGCCCTGGCCTCGGTTGAGGCCGCTGTCGTGCGGCCGCTGGTCCTGTTCGCAACCGTGCTAGTGGTAGCCACGCTTTGCATGGTGACTGCGGTGGCCCTTGGCGTGGTGGCTCACCGCAACGATCAAGCCGAACTTGGGTTTGTGGCCGCCTTCTTCTTTACCGCCTCGGCTCTGCCTCTGGTCCACGGCATTACCACACCCACCGTTCTGTACGCCGAAAACGCGGCGACCATGACGTCGGTCTTTCTGGTCGTCCCGGTCGGCCTGGTCGGCGTTGTTCCGTCGGTGCTTCGACGTACGGCGTTCGGCCGGAGGATCGGGCGGAGGTGGCGCTCCTGGGCGCTGCTCCACGGCGCAGTAACGTCCGCACTCGCGGTATTGCTTCTAGTCGTCCCCGACCTGCGCTTCCACCCCGACCCCGGTTCAACCGCAGCCTGGCTTTCAGTGGCCGCCATGTTTGCGGCCACCGTACTCATCGGCCAACGGCATGCCTGGCTGGCCGACGTTGCAGGCCGGAGCGGGCCGACGGC
The DNA here is from genome assembly GCA_020628065.1 of Acidimicrobiales bacterium. Classification (GTDB taxonomy): domain Bacteria; phylum Actinomycetota; class Acidimicrobiia; order Acidimicrobiales; family SZUA-35; genus JAHELU01. The sequence goes on along the minus strand of JAHDFR010000008.1, from coordinate 56,821 downwards.
GATTGGCGCCGGATTCGTGCTCGTCGGTGCGTCGACCTTTGCCTTCATCGACACCACGCCGTACTCGCTGTGGTTCTGGGTGGCCCACGGGTTCGACGCACTCGGCGTATTCGTGGCCACGGTCGGAGGGGTGATGGTCTACCATCGCCACGGCCGCGTCGATGAAATCTTCAAATCGGTTTTGACCATCGACCCACACGCCGCCATCGAGTTGAGTTTGAGTCCCGTGGTACATCGCTTTGTTGACGACCTCAACAGCAAGGATCAGATCACACGTGACCACGTGGTACGCACCGCTGATCTGGCCGTTGACGTGGCCGAGAACCTTCGCCTTGGAGCCGAGCAGGTCCGACGAACGGGAATGGCCGCCCTGCTGCACGACATCGGCAAGTTGGAGATCCCCGATGACATTCTCACCAAGCCGGGTCGCCTGACCGATGAAGAGTTCGCCGTGATGCAAACGCATGCGGCAGCCGGAGGCGCAATGCTGGCCGACGCGCCCGGCCTGGCAAACCTGGCCGGAGCGGTCCGTGGTCATCATGAGCGCTTCGATGGCTCCGGCTATCCGGACAGACTGGCCGGACCGCAGATTCCCATTGAGGCCCGAATCGTGTCAGCGTGCGATGCCTACGACGCCATGGCCCACACCCGCCACTACCGCACAGGTCTTGATCCGGCCAACGTCCGGGCCATCCTCCAGGAGCATCGCGGCTCGCAGTGGGACCCCGTGGTCATCGACGCTCTTCTACAAGTGATCGATCACCGATCGCCGTCGGCGACTTTCCGGCTGGACGCAGTAGGTCGCACCGACCGCGAAACCGCCAACCGGGAGTTTGGCTGCTCTTGTCTGCCGGAAGACGTTCTTACTGGAAGCCGATAGCTCAGGCCTTGGCCTGCTGGGAGAAGAACGACGCTCCGGTGGGAACCTCGGGGTAGTCCATCTCATAGCTTGAGCAACGCACCCGGTTTGTCCTCTCGCCTCGCACCACTTCTCCCTGGTAGGCACTCGGCAAGTGGTTGACTTGCAGTGGCTTTGAGTCCTCAGCCCGGTATTCGCTGATGAACAACGTGCGGGGGTGACCCGAGTTGTTGGGCGCTGAGCCGTGCAGCAGCCGGGTGTGCATCAGGCAGGCCGACCCGGCCGGACCATGGATCGGCACGGCATCGCCGACATGGGCGGCCTCCACCTCGGGACTGACCGTGCCGGTGTACACGCCGTCGTGCCAGTGATCCCACAGCTCGGCACGGTGGGTCCCGGGGCACACGTTGAGCGGACCGTTCTCCAACGTGACGTCGTCGAGGAAGAAGAGGCAGGCGATCAGATCTTCGTTGGTGTGAGGCTGGAACATGAAGTCCTGGTGGTACTTCACCTCGGTTGAGGCACCGGGCTGCTTGGCGTTGATCTTGGAGTTGTTGAACTCCACGTTCGGCCCGATCAGCTGCGCCACCGCATCCAACGCCCGGTTGTTGCGCATCACCTCCAGGTAGGCGTCGGATACCTCTACCGGTGAGGCCACCCGCCTCAGCCGAGGTGACTCCGGCGAGTGCTCGGGAGCCAGGTCGAACCGGGCCCGTCCGGCCAGTGTGTCACCGTACGGTTCGGCGTGCTGACGGCTCTCCTCGGTCCAGTCCTCAAAGTCTGCCACCAACGCCGCCAGCTGTTCGCCGGTCACGGCGTTCTCGACGAACAAATATCCGTTCGCCCAGTAGAACTCGATCTCACGGTCGGTTAATGGTCCGGCCAGCGGCACATCCGATTCAACTCTACTCACACCGCTTGATGGTACGCATCCGCTGTCTCGGCCACAAGGTCGCCGCCCGCTCCTCCCGTCGCGGACAAGCCAAGCCCCAAGGCAGGCACTTGACCAATTTGATCATGTTTGGATCTCATTCACGCCTAATCCGAAGCTCCAACCATCGATAGCGCCCGGTCGCCTTGCCAGCTTTCCAGAGGCGCTTGGAACTTTTGTTGACATTCAGTGTCCAACTCCCCATCGAATCACAACGTGTGGCAACAACTTTGCTTGCCATTTTCGAGAAGGGACAAAGATGATTACAAAGAAGATGAGAAGTATGGCCACCGCGCTGGCAACAGTCATGCTTCTCGCGACGTTCGCGGTTGTGGCCCTGCCATCTCCAGCGAGCGCTGCTACACCAACTGGATGCAAACTCACTCATGAAACGTTTTGGACGGATTCAGCATCGGCTGAATGCACCAGCAACTCTTTCAACCAATTTCGGGTTGGTATCCACTGCACGGACAATGATGGTCGCCGATACACGAAGTATGGACCTTGGAGAGATGCCAACGGATGGCGATGGAACATGACATCAACTGCGAGCTGCAATAGTAGGCATCACAACATTAGGCACTGGTGGGTTCAGACCAGCTGATGACGAGACCGGCACCGCTGGCCTGAACCTGGCTGGATCAATAGGCTGCACCGTGTCGGGCATCCGATAGTTCCCTCATTAGGAGCGGTGGGTCGACCCTCAGGGGCGACCGATCGCTCCTCTGGGTGACCGCTCCAATGCAAGTCACGACAGCCGAGGGTACGCACCGAAAGGATTGGCAACATGGCGTATCTAGCCGTCAAAGGCGGGCAAAGGGCCGAAGAACCCCAGCACCTTGAGAACCTTGCCTTGTTGATCGACCTCGGTTACGTCGACACCGTTGATCAGCGTCTCGCCCATACGGCTGATCCTCCACCCGTAGCGATACAAACGGTGATGGCTGTCGATCCCACTCATTCGTTCATAGGAGGCACCGGGTAGCTTCCGATGAGCGTCGTGAACGTTCGCTTCGAACTCGTCGATCCCGAAGGTCTCGGCGGTGGGGTCGATGAACACCACGTCGGGGGCCAGAGCCAGCTCGAGGTGGCTACGAACCCGACCAGGGTCCGACTCGTTCCAGGCGGCCAGCATATGGTCCAAAGACTCGGGGTGTGGTGCCATTGGTGTCATGTCCTCCGAGGTGGAGCGTACTACCGCCGGTTTCGTCGGTGTGATCGGTCAACCATCAGCGCCTACATTGAAGCGCAACTACGGAACGGGGGCCATGACCATGTATCAACCGGGCCATCAACCGGAGATCGAGGTGCTGGCCTGCTCGCCCGATCAGCGGGACGACGGGCTGATGGTGCTCACCCTGGGCCGAAACACCCGCGCAGTACACCACACCAGCGACCGGGAGCTCATCGTTGCCCTCGATCGTCACGGCAATATCGCCTGGCAACAAGACATGCCGTTCGGGCTGATGGATTGCCGTCTGTCGCGTTCCAACAGCCTCCTGGTGATGGGAGCCAACGGACAGATAGCCGAACTTGCTCCCGATGGTTCCATGATCGGCCGATGGTACAGCCGGCCCTATCATCCTGACGGCATCGACGGCGCCATCGCCATCGACACCATGAAGTTTCATCACTCGGTCAACGAGCTGCCCGACAACAAGCTCGTCACCCTTTCCGCCCGTCTGCAACCGGGGGTCGGTCATAATCCTGACTGGCCGGACAACATGACCGACACCGTCATCATTTTCGACCGGCAGGGAGCCGTCGAAATCGAATTTGCGTTATCGGACATTCTGGACACGGACCGCCATACCCATGGCCACTACGTGCCTTACTGGCCGCTGCAAGGGTGGCACGGCTGCACCGACTGGTCGCACGCCAACTCGGTCACCGTCGACCCACAGGATGGTCAACTGATCATCTCGCTACGCCATCAGGACGCCGTGATCAAAGTGACCCGGACCGGCGAGCTGGTCTGGATTCTGTCGATGGCCGACGGTTGGAGACCTCCATGGAGCGACAAGCTTCTGACCATCGATGGTGGACGGCCGTTCACTCACCAACACGACGCCGCGTTCACCGCTGACGGCGCACTTCTGCTGTTCGACAATGGCACAACGGCCGCTTTCCCTCCCACCCCGGCTCAGCCCATCGAAGAACGGCAAACGTTCGCCCTCGGGTACCGCATCGACACCAACACCATGACCGCCACTGAGGTGTGGCGCTACGGCGGCGATGACCTCCCCTACACCAGCTATGTCGGCGGTGTCACTCAGACGCCGAACGGCAACCGGTTCATTGCCTGCACCGGTGTCCGGCGGCGACCTGACGGCAGCCGCCCTCAGTCACCGCTCGACGGCATCGGCTCTGTTGAGTTGATCGAAGTTTCGCCGGGACCCAACTCGAATGAAGGAGCACGACGAGACGAGGTCGTATTCCGCGCCAGGATCGACGATCCGAACGGCCGACCGGACGGAGGGTGGAACGGCTTTCGCCCCCAGTACCTGCCTGTCGGGTTCCTGACCGCTACCTGATACCCGAACCAAACGGAGTTGACATGAGCACAACAGTGACCATCACCGGAACCGGGTGCCCAATTCCCGACGCCAACCGAGCCGGACCCGGGGTACTGGTCCGCTACAACGAGCTCTCTATGCAGTTCGACGCCGGGCGGTCAACGGTGCAAAGGCTGGCTGGAGCGGATCTCTGGGTGCCCAGCCTGACCGCCGTCTTCCTCACTCACTACCACAGCGATCACTGCAGCGGCTTGGCCGACGTAGCTCTCACTTACTGGATTATGGATCGCACCGACGCTGCGCCGCCACTGACAATCGTCGCCCCCGAGGGCGAGACCTCCCGATACGTCGAGTCCCTGCTTGCAAACTGGGAGGACGACGTAGCTGTCCGGGCCGCTCACGCCGGACGGTCAAGCCGACCCGGCCTCGACGTTCGGCCGTTTGCCGTTCCCGACCATCCGACCGAGGTTTGGCGGCGCAGTGACGCACAAGGAGAGGTGGTCGTCTCGGCCGGACAAGTTCGCCACGAGCCGGTCGTCGGAGCCGTCGGGTACCGGGTCGACACGCCCGATGGATCACTGGCCATCACGGGCGACACCCTGGTTTGTGACGAGGTGGCTGAACTGGCGACCGGCGTCGATGTCTTGGTCTACGAGGCCATGCGGTTCGACTACTTCGACACCCTCCCGGAGCGCCGACGGTACATAACCGAATATCACGCCGACACTCGACTCATTGGCCGTCAGGCGGCCGAGTTGGAGGTACCAACGCTTGTCCTCACCCACTTGATTCCGGCCCCGGAGTCGGACACCGATCGCCAGGCATTCGTGAACGACATTCGAGCAGGCGGCTATGTCGGTGACGTCATCGTGGCTGATGACTTGTACTCGGTGACCCTCGGCCAGCAACAAAGCGGGGACTGGTCCCGGTAGCTTCGGCATGGGGACGCAGAGCTACACTCATCGCATGAGCCAGGGAGTCCCGGCCACTCCCCGCAAGTGGCTCGTTTTTGCTGCCGTCGGCTCGTCGTACTTCATCACGGTGATGGCGTTCACCTTCTCGGTGTTGGCCCTGCCCGCCATTTCGGACGACTTCCAAGTCACGCTGCGAACGGTTGGTTGGGTGGTGATCATCGAGTCACTGATTGTGGCCGGGCTGCTACTTCCTCTCGGTCGTCTATCCGATGTGGTCGGGCGGCATCGCACCCTCAAGGTCGGGGTCGTGGTTTTCGCCCTCGGTTTGTTGTTCTCAGGCCTGGCGACTTCCTTCACGCTGCTGATCGTTGCCCGGGTGGTGGCCTCGCTGGGCAACACCTTGATTCAAGCGGTCGGCACCGGCAT
>JAHDFR010000008.1:18402-51075 GCA_020628065.1 Acidimicrobiales bacterium | reverse complement strand
CCAGGTTCGACGCCGGCGGGGCCGCCTTGGCGGCACTGTTCATCTTGATGCTGGTCCTGACCCTGAACGATCCGTTCGCGTTCGGTTGGCGGTCACCGGTCATTCTTGGGTCAGCGGCGGCAACCTTCACCCTTCTGGCCGCTTTCACCCGCCACGAGCTGGCGCAGGAATCACCAATGCTCGATCTGCGACTGTTCACCATCGGTGAGTTCCGGCGAGCCGTCCTCATTCGCCTGGTGGCCTTCACCGCTTCGACCACCATCATGTTCCTGGCCCCCATCTACCTGCTGGGTGTGCGAGAACTGACCGCCCGCACCGCCGGCGCCCTGCTGTCGCTGTTCGCCGTGGGCATGATTGTCGGGGCCCAAAGTTCAGGACGTCTGTACGACCGGCTCGGCCCTCGATTGCCGATCGTTGTGGGTCTTCTCGTACAGGTCGCCATGTTGGCGCTGCTGGTCACCGTAGACGAGGCGTCGGCTGTCGTTCTGATGGCGGCAGCCACCTTGGGCAACGGACTGGGTCAGGGCTTGTGGAACGTTCCGGCCAACAGTGTGATGATGGGATCGATGCCGGCTGATGCGTTGGGGGTCGGCGGGGCGTTCACCAACGTCACCCGCACGGTGGGCAACGTGATCGGCCAGGCCGGGGCCACTGCACTCGTGGCCGGGGTCATGTCTTCGCAGGGTTTCGACATCCCATTGGGTGACGTAGCCGAAACCGCCGGTGCCACCGGAGCGTTTATAGACGGCTGGAGCCTTACCTATGCGGTCAGCGTGGCCATAACCCTGGTCGCCCTGGCAATCGCTCTACGAACCGGTAATCGGTCGCCAACCTCGGCCAGCGTCTAGCAGAAAGAAAATTCGCGGCTGCAGGGTATCTGTTGCAGGCTCGGCGGCGTCTACATGGCGACAAATACATACGGCCTACACCTGGAGACTTCTCAGCGTCCTCAGGGCGGGCCCATTTTGGAGGGAACAAATGACTACATCAACGGCGGGCGTAGTTTCGCGCGACCGCGTATCCGACTGCTACCAACCTCTGGTGGAAGAAGCGAGACAGGCATATGTCTCGACCGACACCTACCAGCAGGCCACCAATCCGAACGCCGACCCGGAGTTCCTGGATCGGTTTCTGATCGAGTTCTGCGCCCTCGGCGTTCATATGACCGAACCGGTCGACCGATGGATTCGGGGTGCCGGTCAGCGATGTCGGGAACTCGGGTTGAGCGAACTCGGCGAGGCGTTGGAACGGCATGCCGAACATGAAGCCGGTCATCACCTCATGATGATCAACGACACTCGGACGCTGGTCGAGCTGTGGAACCGGTCAGGCCGGCAACCGCTGGATGCCGACGAACTACTGGCCCGGCCACCATCGCCAGGTTCCAAGCGTTACATCGACCTACATGAGCGAACGATCGCTTCCGATGCACCTTGGGGTCAGCTGGCCATCGAGTATGAGATTGAGCGGCTGTCGGTTGTGGCCGGGCCACCGCTGATGCAGAACGTGGCCGCAGTATGTGGTGAGGATCGGATTGACGCGCTCAGCTTTCTGACCGACCACATTGCCTTGGACCAGGCCCACACGGTGTTCAACCGAAAGCAACTCAACCAACTTCTGGCCGAACGACCGGATGCCGCCGAATCACTGGGGGCGGCCGGTTCAGCGGCGCTTGATGTTCACGGTGCTTTCCTGGCCGACTGTGCGGTTGCCGCCCGATGAGTTCACCAGGCGGTACAGAGATCCGACCGGCCAGGTCGGACCGGGAGCTTCGCCAAGCGTATGCCTTGCGGGCCAGAGTCTTCGTCGGCGAACAGATCCTCAATCGGCGAGCCGACGATGGCCTGCTGTTTGATGTCTACGACGCGTTGCCGTCGTCGGAGACGTTCGTTGCCCTCGATGACGGCGAGGTCACCGGGACGGTGCGTATCACCATTCACGACGGTGGGCCCAGCCCCAGCGACGACTTCGACATTCCGGCAGGCGTCCTACCGGACGATGCCAGGCTGTCGTCGGGTTCCATGCTTTGCGTGAAGCCCGACTGCCGCCAGGGGACGTTGGGACTCCGGCTGGTCTCAAGTGGGATGCGGGCCGCCGCCAGTCGTGGTTCGACTCATGCTCTGGCACCGATCCGTCCGGAGGCTGTACCCATCTTCCAACGACTCGGCTGGTTTGAGTTGGCCGAGCCGTACATGCATCCGATCGAACAGGTCCCGGTTGTGCCCATGGGCAGCGAACTCAACGCGGCCACCTCCGATCAACGGGAGGAGGTGGGCGAGACCCTCACAACAGTCGGCGTGTAGCCATACGGTGGAAGTGAAGGGTCCGGCGGGCAGTGAAGCTTTCCGCCGGACCCTTTGTCGCGTCTCACTCTGAGGAGCGCATCTGGGCCACCCGCTGAGCCATGTTGGCCAGGAACCCGTCGTAGTCCTGCGCTTTGGCCTGCAACATTTCAAGGGCGACCGGCTCCGGTGTTATAAGGAACCGTCCGGCTTCGATGCCGTCAACAGCCGAAGCCACCACATCATCGACCGACAACGGCTGTTTCAGCACCGTCCCGAACTCCGAGGCCATGGGAGTGTCGACCAGGGTGGGACAGATGGCGGACACGGCAATAGTCGGCCCGTGGTTGATGGCCAGCCACTCGGCCACTCCGATGGCAGCGTGTTTGCTGGTTGCGTAGTTGAACGACGTTGGACCGGTGGTGAGCCCGGCCGAGGACGCGGTGACCACAAACGCTCCCCCGCCTCGGGACTCCATATGAGGTATCACGTGGCGGGCGGCGTACACCGGGCCCATCACGTTGACCCGCCACGACAGATCCCACAGGTCATCGGAGGCGTCGAGCCCGGCCCCGGTTCCGACCCCGGCGTTGGCCACGAACAGGTCGATGTGGCCCGCCGTGCCCAGCACTGTCGCTATCAGCGATTGCACCGATGCTTCATCACTGACGTCGCAGGCCACGGCCGAAGCCGCATCGCCCAGTTCCGCAGCGGCCGACTGGGCGGCTTCGGCGTTAAGGTCGGCCACGACCACCTGGTCGGCACCTAATTCGATGAACCGACGGCAAAGCCCAAGCCCGATCCCGGAGGCTCCACCGGTCACGACGATGTTGCCACCTTCGATCTTCACGGCAGCCACCCTAGGCCAAATCGGCCGTTGAGCGCCGACGATCCTTCATCTGTTCGTGAGCCTCTTGGCTCCCGTCGTGAAACGTCCCAAACCATTTGTCCAGCGGCAACAACAACATTCCGTAGTTCACCTCGAAGTAGCGGTGATGGAGGTTGTGGAAGTAGTCCCCGCCGTGGAAGTCGGCGCCGACAAATTTGAACCGGTCGAAGCCGGAGTGCGACGGTGACGGCGAAATCATCAGGTACACCAGGCAGAAGGTGACGATGAACGGTGAACCCGGGATGACCAGGAAGACAAACGGCAACGACAGATACAGCAGGTGCTCCAGCGGGTGCATGGAGATCCCGGACCACGGCCCGGTGTTGACGTTTCGGTGATGCAGCGCGTGGGCCCAGCGGTACAACGGGTCCACGTGCAGCAGCCGGTGGTTGGCGTAGAAGTGAACGCCTTCAATCCAGAAGACGGCAAAGGTCATGGCGCCGATGGCCCAAAGCGAGCTCAGTTGAGGTATCGACTCGGTGGCGTACAGCCGAAACATGATGGCCTCGTACACCGCGGCGATACCGCCACCGCTGACCAGGGTGTAGAACATGTTGTCCCGCGTTTGGTCGTTGAACAAGAACGTCTTGCGGTTCTTGGCCAGCCACCGCTCCTCGTATTTGAACTCGGTGCCCTGAGACCGCCTCATGTGCAGCCACCAGTGCTGGCCGCCTATCACGATGAGCATCAGTACGGTGTTGCGGAGCCAAAGAAGGCCGATGTCGCCCAACCCGAGCGAGGCGAATCGTTCGAGGCCCGGCGTGAACAGCTGGTAGATGACCACCGAGATGGCGATCCACAGTAAAGACTGCGGCCACATGAACTTGGTGACCAACCATCGGACCATGGCCAAGGGCCGCGGTGGCGATTGGAACAGCGGGGGCAGGTCCATTGGCTCGGGGTCGTAACCCCGGGGACGCTTCATTCGGGTTCGAAGACTTGCGGTCTCACCCAACCCTGGTTCGTATTCGGCCATCTCGACATGGTGGCGCTCCGCCCGGGCGGCCACAAACCCGAGACACCAGGTTTTCGGCCCGTTGAGGCTGGCGGCTAGGCCGCTTCTTGGTCAGATGCCGGTAGTTCGTCGGCCAGCTGAGCCAACAGCTCTCCCACCGAGTGCCCGGCCTCGACCGGATGACGCAGGCTCAACGACGTATCCACCAGGTAGTGGTTGCGGCGCCCCCGCCGCTCAATGTGGATGTAGCCGCCTTCATGCAGGTCGCTGAGGATCCCGTGGACGCGACCTTCGGTTATTCCGACTTGATCGGCTATCTGTCGCTGCAGCAGGTTTGGATCCCGATACAGCGTGAGCAGTACGTGCCCGTGATTGGTGAGAAAGGTCCAGTTGCGCGTTGACTCGGTCATAGCTGTCGCTCTCCTTCCCGTGATCGTTTGGTCGCCCTGGCCGGACCGTCTAGGGGAGCGTGACGGTTCCAGGTTGATGTCTACGAGCCGACCCCGGCCAGCACTGGTTCAGGCGGAAGTGCCGGGCTCCATTCGGTCGAGGCCTCGTCGGCCAAGCCGGTAGTCGCAGAAGGCCGAACCGAAGGCCGGTTGGCTCGTCGGTCCATGGCAACCGCCGCCCACAGTGGGCCGAGTATGAGCCCGTAGGGCACCCACGCGGCCCGGCGTTCGTCCGGTTCGGCCAGGGCGATGGCAAGAGTGGATCCGGTGATGGTCCAGGCGAGAAAGAACAGAATCGACGACACGGGTTCCTCCGAATGTTCGTGGCAACTACGGTCTCGTAATCACTCGGTGAAAACACCTTACCAAATGTAGCTAATTCGTCAACTCTTATTTGACAGCACCTTCAGTTAGTCGTCTATCAGTGATGGGTCGACCACGACGGTGAAGGGCGACGACCACAACGGTGATCAACGTCAAGGGGGCTACGAAGACCACCATGACAAAGCCGAACCGATCAGCCACTCGATGACCGGTGGCGTCGAAGATCAGGAACAACAGATAGGCGGCGTAGTAGGCCACGAACACCGCACCCTCCCAGCGGTCAAGACGATTGTCCCACGCCACCATCGGGAGGCAGGCAAAGGCGGCCGCCACCAGGATGGGTACATCGAGCCCAACAGCGTCAGCACCGACCAACAGCCCATCATCGGCCACCAGGCCACCGGCGCCCAACACCAGCAAGATGTTAAAGATGTTGGACCCAACGGCGTTTCCGACCGCAAGGTCACGCTCACCCCGCATGGCAGCCAAGACGGTGGTGACAATCTCAGGAGCGGAAGTGCCAAGCGCCACGATGGTCAGGCCGACGATCAGCTCAGGCACACCGAGAGACGTGGCGATCTCCTCAGCTCCAGAGACGACAAAGCGGGCAGCCACAGCCAGAAGGCCAATGCCGGCGACCAGCGACAAGATTTCAAGACCGATGTGCCTGTGCCCCCGAGCCCGGCCTGCGTCCGTCATCACCGCCACGCCCTCCGCCTGGACCTGCGAGGCTGAACCTGTGGTAGCCGACCGCAGCGTCCAGCCGACGAACACCAACAGGGACACCAAGAGAAGGGCGCCGTCGAGACGGTCCAGCCGTTCATCAAGTGCCAGCACGAGCAGCGCCACCGAGGCGGCGATCATGATCGGAATGTCGATCCTGACGATGCGGTTGGTGACGGCGATTGCGCCCATCGTGGCCGTCAGCCCGAGCACCAGGAGCACGTTGGCGATGTTGGACCCGATGATCGACCCGACGGCCAGCGGGGCGTCGTCGACCGACAAGGACTGGAAGACCACGGCCAGCTCGGGTGCGCTGGTGCCGGCGGCCACGATGGTCAGGCCGACCACGCTGGGCGAGAGACCAATTCGAATACCGAGCCGGGAGGCACCTCCGACAACGAGGCTTCCCCCCAGCAACAATCCGGCAAGTCCCACGACGAACGTGACAGCTGAGGTCAGCATCCGAGCACTCTCGCATAATGATGATGGTTCATGTCCTGCCGGAAACCTTTCCAAATTCATGCCCGACGACCTATCAAGCGCCGAAGGGAAGACCAATCGACTGAAAGCTACTATTTTTTATAGCAATCTTGTTGTGCTAATCACTATATAGCTTTACGATAACCAACATGGTTTGGCTTCTCCTGGCAGCTCACATAGTCGGTGTCGCAGCTGCCGCTGTCGCCGGCCGCCGCGATATTCGTGCGGGCTTGCTGGTGGCGGCCGTGGCTCCGGCCCTCACCACACTCGTTGCCCTGGTTGATCTGGTCTCGTCCAGCCCGGCCCGTGTTTCCGAGCTGTCCTGGGTTCCCGCCCTGGACCTCACCTTTGCCTTTCGAACCGACGCCCTGGCTCTGATGATGACCCTGCTGGTGTCCGGAATCGGGACACTGGTGTTCGTCTACGCCGCCGGCTACTTCTCGCCCGGGGCCGCTGGATCCAGCCGTTTCCCGGCCTCGCTGCTCGCCTTCTCCGCCTCGATGCTGGGATTGGTGTGGGCCGACTCGGTGTGGACGCTGTTCATCTTTTGGGAGCTCACCTCCATCACGTCCTTCCTGCTGGTGGGCCACAAGAACGCTGACGCTTCCGTTCGAACCGCAGCCCGCCGAGCGCTACTGATCACCGGCGGTGGCGGTCTTGTCCTGTTGGCCGGGCTGCTGGTCCTGGCCGGCGACATCGGCTCCTCCCTCACCGGTCTCACCCCGGTTTCAGGAACATCGGCCACCGTGGCGGCGACACTCATCCTCATTGGAGCCGCCACCAAGTCGGCTCAGGTCCCATTCCACGTGTGGCTGCCGGGGGCCATGGCCGCCCCCACACCGGTCAGCGCCTACCTGCACTCGGCCACCATGGTCAAAGCCGGCGTGTTGCTCGTAGCCGTGCTCGGCCCGGCCTTTGTCGGCGTGGCGACGTGGCAGTGGCTCGGGTTGGCCTTCGGTGCGACATCGATCCTTTGGGGAGCCATTGGAGCCCTTCGTCACCGGGACGCCAAATTGATCCTGGCCTGGGGCACGGTGTCCCAACTCGGTCTGCTTATCACCCTGCTGGCACTGGGTTCGGGCAAGGCCGTCTTCGCCGCCATCTCGCTGCTGTTCGCCCACGCCCTGTTCAAGGCCGCACTGTTCCTGGTGGTCGGCGAGATCGACATTCGCACCGGGACCCGGGACATCAACGAACTCAGCGGCCTGGCCCGCTCGATGCCGGTGGCCTTTGCCGTGGCAGCCGTGGCGGGCGCATCGATGGCCGGTGTTCCGCCATTGCTGGGTTTCATGGCCAAGGAAGCAGCCATCGAAGCCGTCCTCGGAACCACCGGAGCCGCTGGTGCGGTGGCTGCCGTCGCCGTCATCGGCGGATCCATCCTGACGGTGGCCTACACCGTGCGGTTCCTCGTCGGAGTCTTCGGACCGTTCAGCCGGTCAACATCGTCAACGACCTCTTCGACCACGGAGCCGACAGAGGTTGCGCCCATGCGCCCGGCAATGGCAGCACCGGCCGTGCTGTTGGGGCTGGCCGGGCTGGTCGGATACGCCGCCGCCGGAACCATCACCGATCTGGTCGGACCGGCGGCCGTCGAGCTTCAAGCGGATGCCGCCCAGTACTCGCTCATTCGCTGGCCGGGTCTGAAGACCGCTTTTGTGGTGTCGATGGGAATCGTCGCTTCCGGATCGCTGCTGGGTGTCGTTTTGTCCCGTCGAACCACCGCTATCCCTCGACCAATCGGAGCCGACACCGCCGACGCCACCATCGACGGTGTGCTGGCGTTCGCCCCGAGGCTCACCGGCCACATACAGCATGGATCGCTGCCCGTGTACCTGGCAACGATGGGAGCCACCGCGTCGCTGGCCGCACTTCCGTTTGTGTTCGACCTTCCAACCGATCATCTCGTTCTGTGGGACCACCCTTTACAGGGCGTATTGGCACTGGCCATCGTCGCCTCGGCCGCCGCCGGAGTCATCGTTCGATCCCGGCTGGGAGCGGCACTGACGCTGGGCGCCGTCGGCATTGGTGTTTCGGCCCTGTTCGTCACTCACGGGGCCCCCGACCTGGCGCTCACCCAGCTGCTGGTGGAGACCATTATCGTGGTCGGATTCGTGCTCGGCCTAGGCCACTTATCCCGCAGGTTCCCGAAGAAGAGCGGCTCCTGGCGGGCGGCCCGACTGGCCATGTCCTTGGCCGGTGGTCTGGTGGTCATGGTCGGCCTGGCCGCCGCCTCTGCCGCCCCGGCCGGCACCGCCCCGGTTGCCGAACTGGCCGACAGTGCCGTCAGTGAAGGAGGGGGCAAGAACGTGGTGAACGTGATTCTCACCGACACCCGTGCCCTGGACACTCTTGGTGAAGTGGTGGTGCTGGCCACCGTGGCCGTCGGCATCCTGGCGCTGGCCCGAATCCGACAACTGGAGGCCTCAACATGATCCTGAGCCGGTCCCCCATTTTCCAGCTTGGTGTTCAGTCGGCCAGCCCACTGGCCGTCATTGTCGGCGTCTATTTGCTCTTCGCCGGCCACAACAATCCTGGTGGCGGATTCGCCGCCGGGCTCGTCCTCGGTGCGGTCGTCATTCTGCGAACGCTGGCCGGGCTGCAGAAGCCAACGTTCGGCCCCGCTCTCATCACCGGTGGCACGTTGCTGGTAGTCGCCGTGGCCGCCGCTCCCATTCTGTGGGGTGACGCCATGCTCGACCAAAAAGTGGTTTCGTTCGACCTTCCCCTGTTGGGCACGGTCAAAACCGGTTCGGCTCTTCCGTTTGATATCGGGGTCACCGCAATTGTGGTGGGCCTCGTCATCGCTCTGTTGGACGGGCTGTCCACCTCTGATTCTCTTGTCTCGAAAGGCAACCCGGCATGAGCCTCGCTCTGTTGTTCATCGTGGGAGGTTTGACGTCGGTCGGCCTTTACCTGATAACCGCTCGGTCGCTCAGCCGGGTCATCCTCGGTTTCACCCTGCTCGGTCACGCCGCCGTGGTTGCGTTGGTGACGGCCGGCGGACCTCCCGGTCAGGCTCCAATCGTCGGAGGGACGACGAGTCAGATTGCCAACCCTCTACCACAAGCGCTGGCTCTCACCGCCATCGTTATCTCCTTCGGACTGACGCTGTTCCTGCTGGCCCTGGCCGGACGCCAGCAACAGCTGACGGGCGACGACATGGTGGAGGACGATCTGGAGGATCGACGAATCGCTCACGCCGGCGATGACCAGGTCGGCGACTCCAAGCCCGGAGACAGCGCCCACGGGGAACCGGCTGAGGCAACGACCTCGTCGGATGACATTGCCAATGCGGCCGACCATTCCGGTACATCCCGGCAGGCGGTGACCGCATCATGAGCACCCTCGTTGCCGCCACTATTCTCGCCCCATTGACGTCGGCCGCTCTCGGCATGGCGGTCCGTAGACGAGCGGAGCTGCGCGATCTGGCCACGTTGCTCGGACTGGGCGCGGCGGCCGCCGCCTCCCTGGCGCTGCTGTTTCAGGTGGTGGCCAACGGAACCCATGTGGTCCGGGTCGGCGGTTGGCATCCGGAGTTGGGCATCGTACTGGTGGCCGACCTCTTCGCCGCCCTAGTGCTACCGGTGGCCTTGACCATCATCTTCGTGGTCGAGCTTTTTGCCATCGGCCAGCGCCGGACCGCTTGGGGCGCAAACCCTGAGCTCGCCGGCCCGTTGCTGGGCGTCATGACCGCCGGGGTGTCACTGGCCATGCTCACCGGTGACCTCTTCACCCTCTTCGTGGCCTTCGAACTGATCCTGGTCTCCAGCTACGTCCTGTTGACCCACCAGGGTCAGCGAGCCCAAATCCGCTCTGGGATGACATACGTGGCCATGAACCTGCTGGCCTCCACCCTGTTCCTGTTCGGACTGGCTTTTGTGTACGCCGCCACCGGAACAGTGAATCTGGCGTTGCTGACCGAACGGATACCCGAGCTGTCGGACGGTGTTCGCCTTGGTATCGGCGCATGGTTCTTTGTCGTCTTCGGCACCAAGGCCGCCGTCTTCCCGTTGTTCTCCTGGCTCCCCGACTCCTACCCGACTGCGCCAACCACCATCACCGCCGTGTTTGCCGGACTGCTGACCAAAATCGGTATCTACGCTATGATCCGGTTCCACACCCTGACCGGTATGGATCGCCTCGGTTCGGTGATGCTCGTCATCGCCGGTGTCACCATGGTGGTTGGCGCCCTGGGGGCTTTGGCCCAGTCCGACGTCAAACGCATCCTGTCGTTCCACATCATCAGTCAGATCGGCTACATGCTGATGGGTCTCGGGTTGTTCTCAGCCGCCGGCACCGCAGGGGCCATCCTGTTCCTGGTGCACCACATGCCGGTGAAAACGGTCCTGTTCCTCGTCGGTGGTTTGATTGAGAACGAACAGGGAACCGGCAGTCTTGACCGATCGGCCGGCATGGCCGCTCGGCGACCATTGATCGCCGCCTTGTTTGCCATACCGGCGCTGAGCTTGGCCGGGCTGCCTCCGTTCTCCGGTTTTGTGGCCAAGTTCGCCGTCATCTCAGCCGGGATCGAAGCCGCCTCCACTCCGGTGGTGATCGCCGCCTTGGCCGCTGGTGCGCTGACTCTGCTGTCGATGGCCAAGATTTGGATCGGGGTGTTCTGGGGTTCAACCGACGACGCCGACATCGACCGGGAGGCGGCTCCGGGCAATCGGCGGACCATGCTGGCCGCCACCGGGCTGGCTGTTGCCGGAACTCTCACCATCTCGCTGATGGCCGGGACTCTGTTCGATTTGAGTCGACAAGCCTCGGACGACCTGCGCACACCTGACGCCTACATCTCGGCGGTGCTGTCATGATTCGTCGAATGCGTGATCTGCTCACCCGTCCTCGACGGCTGGCCACAGTGGCCGCACTGACCGCCACCTGGTGCGTGCTGTGGGGCAGCTTCTCGGTGGCCAACCTCGCTTCCGGATTTGTGGTGGCCGCCACCACAGTAGGGCTCGGTCTAGGAACAGCCGCCGTTGGCGGTGTCCGCCTAGGCCCTCTGCTCGAGTTGCTGTGGGTGGTGGCCGTGGACCTTGTCCGCTCCACGGTTGACGTTGCAGTTGAAATTCTCACCCCCACGGACCGGACGGAAGAGTCGATTGTTGCCGCCCAACTGCCGTTACGCAGCCGGGACCACTTCCTCTTGCTGATCGTGGCCATCACGCTGACGCCGGGTACTGCCGTTGTTGACGGCGATCTGGACACCGGAACCCTGTATCTCCACATCCTCCACGACCGTCGACGAAACGACACGTTGCGCCACGTCGAACGATTGGCCGATCTGGCTTGCCGTGCTTTGCCTGTGCCCGGGCCAGTGATTCCTGAGGCCGCCGATGATCTCCACATGGAGGAAACAACATGATCACCATCGCCGCCATCTGTTGTTTCGGGCTGGCCGCACTTTGCGGAACCTATCGTCTTCTGGTCGGACCCGGCCTGGGAGATCGCATCATGGCTCTTGACGTGATCTTGATCTCGTTGATGGGCGCCATCTCGGTCGACGCCGCCCGACGCAACGACACTACCTACCTGATTTTGCTGGTGGTTATCGCCATCGTCGGCTTCACCGCCACCGTTGCCGCCAGTCGTTTCCTGGAGACCGAACGTTCCCGACTGCGGGTAACCGACACCGGGGCGCTACCGGAGCTCACTGAGGAATCACGGGAGGCGAAGACATGAACTTGATGGCCAACGTCCTGATGCTAATCGGTGGGCTTGTGGCGCTACTGGCCGGGATCGGTTTACTGAGGTTGAACACCCCGTACGCTCGATTCCACGCCGCCGGCAAGGCCAGCCCGATCGCCTTTCTTGTGGCCGCTGTGGGGGCCGGCATCGCGCTCGGACCAACCGGAGCGGGCCTCGTCCTGGTAGCGGCCGCCGCCATGACCCTGACGCTGCCGGTCGGGGTTCACTTGCTGTTTCGGGCCACCTATCGGGCAGGCGAGAACGATCATCTGATCACCGATGACCTGGCAGCGCCGACGGCCCAGGGCCAATCTACTTAGCCGCTTGCGGCGGGTGTGACACCCAGCACGCCCTAGCTGGGCCAATCTGCATCTCCGGGCTGGCTCTACCCCGTATTGGGCAGTAGGTGCCGTCAGCATCGACGGTAGAGATCGGAGATTCACGGTGTCAGCTGAGACGGTAGCAAAACCCCACAATTCGAGCGTGTCGACCGGCCGTCATGACCCAGCGGTGAGACCGGTTGACGCCGACACGTTCCAGCTTCCAGTCGATGGCCACCAGCTGAAAGGCGAAACTCTCGACGAGTTGGTCAATGCCCACGACACGCTCCTGGTCTTTCTTCGTCACTTTGGTTGACTGTTCTACCGTCAACTGGTCGACGAGTTCGCCGACGCTGTTAAAGCCAATCCCGACTACCCGCAAGTGGTCTTCGTCTACCAGGGCACGCCTGAGCAGGGGCCCATGTTCTTCGACAAGCTGTTCACCGGCGCCCAAGCCATCGCCGACCCGGACGGCAAGCTGTACGCCGCCTTCGGCATCGAGCGAGGTGGCTTCCGTGAAATGTTCGGAGCCAAAGCATGGGCCTGTGGCCTGAAGGCCGTCGGTCAAGGCCACTTCATCAACCGTAAGATTGGCGATCCGTGGACGTTGCCGACCGTCCTTGCCGTCCGGAACCGAACCGTCGTCTGGGCTCATCGAGGCGAGCATGCCGGCCACCATCCCGAAGTCAGGAACATCCCCAAGTTCATGGAAGCGGTAACCGAATGAGCCTCGAACGCATAGGCCAAGAGAACGAGACCGCAACCGACCCAACGATTCGTATCGTCTTGGTTCACGGCAACGGCGGCGGCGCGTCCCGCTTCGCGCTCCTCCACGGTTACGTTCCTACCCGGGTGAGGCTGGACGCAATCACTCTTCCCGGGTTCTCCACCAAACCCAAAGACCCAAGTCTCAGAACACTGTCGGACTATGGCGACCGACTGGCCGACATGATGAAGGGTCCTTCACCCGACGGAGCGGAGGCTGAACAGACGGTTCTCCTGGGTCACGGAATTGGGGGCTCCATAGCCCTTGACCTGGCATCACGGCGGCCCGATATTGCCGACGGGCTCATCCTTCATGCACCGGTCGGTGCCAGCCTCGACACCCGTCTGTTCCCCAAGATCATGAGCACAAAGGCGGTCCGGGCAATCATCAAGCGGGGAATCTCCTCTTCGCTCCCCCGCCCGCTACTACGCCGCATCTTCTTTCCTCACGGTGCTCCCAAGGACGTTCTCGACAACTTCTTCAACGAGTACCGGCACTGTCAGGCGTTCGGAGACATGTTCGACCTGATCAACCGGCCATGGTTCGAAGGGGTCCAGCCGATCACCGGGATGCCGGTGGTTCTGCTGTGGGGCGCCGACGACCGGGTTCTGCGATCCGGACAGGCCGACGAGATCAACGACAAAGTTCCCGGTGCTGAAGTGGTCATCCGGGACGGCTGGGACCACTTCCCCATGATCGAACAGCCGAAAGACTACGCCACTGAGGTTGTCGCCATTGCCCGCCGACTAGTGGGGAGCGAAGTGCGCCGGTGATAATCAAGAACCGTCCCACCGACTCCTGGCGCTCGTTCTTCAGAAACCCGCCAACCATCGAGTCGTCATCAGCTTCCATCACGACCGGTGGTAAGGCCGGGCGACTAATCGAGGGCGCCGCAGCTGGGCTACCGGTGCCTGCCTTGGTGGTCGTTTCCGATGGTGCGGTCGTACCCACGGCGGCGCAACTCCGAGCGGCCGGAGTACTGACCGAGACCGTTGCCGTGCGCTCCGTCTTCTCGGCCGAAGATCAGGCCGAGTCCAGCCTGGCCGGATGGTTCCGAACCGAACTACGGGTACCGATCGATCAGGTGGCGGCTGCGGTGGAACGGGTGCGGGCCTCGGCCGAGGACCGAACCTCTGATCTGCTCGCAGCCGGCATCGACCCGGGGCGGCTCCGGCGAGACGTCATGATCATGACTATGGTGCAGGCTCGCCAGTCAGGCGTCGCCTTCACCGAGCCCGGGACCTACGACGACATGGTGAACGCCACCTCCGGTACAGCCGAACGGCTGGTCGGCGGGGACGAGCCGGGAGCCGCCACAACCTTGGCCCGGCTGGAATCAGAACCTGAAGGATGGCGACAACGGCTGCAACACCTCTTGCGGAGCGTGCGGGAGGTCTTCGGTGACCAGCCCTGGGACATCGAGTGGGCCGACGACGACTCAACGTGCTGGCTGGTGCAGATACGCCCCATCACCACACCCATCAGGCGCAACGAAGCCTTCACCATCGCCAACCATGCCGAAATTCTGCCTCCGCTGCCGTCGCATCTGATGACCAGCGTGATCGAGGGTGCCGGGCGTGAGCTGTTCGGGTGGTATCGGCGTTTCGACGACAGCCTGCCGGACAACCGGCTGTTCCTTGAGGTGATCGCCGGTCGGCCCTTTATCAACCTCACGCTGCTGGAGGATCTGCTTCGCCACCTTGGACTGCCGACTCGGCTGGTGGCCGACTCCATCGGTGGGCCGCCCGACAACGACCGACCGGCTGACATACGCCGCATCGCCGTCAAGTCACCGGTCCTGGTTCGTATGGGCCTGGCCCAGATCGCCGCCGTCGTTCGAGCCGGTCGAATTCAGCGGAAGCTGGCCGCCATGGGCGAACCACAAGCCCAGTCGTTCACCGAGGCCCTACATCAACTCCAACGAGCGTACGTCGGACTGGTCACCGGTATGTTTCCGTTGTCCTCGGCCATCGGACCGCCCATGGCCGTACTGCGCCGAGCCGGCACTCTTGCCCACCATGCCGGGCGACATCGCACCATCACCACCGAACTGGCTGAAGCCTTGGACGACGTTCAAGCCGGGACCGTTTCCATCGATCGATTCATGACGCAGTTCGGCCACCGGGCGGTCTACGAGTCCGACATCGCCCGACCCCGGTTCAGCGACGATCCCGGTTTGCTTGGCCAGCCTGGTGGCGGCCGGGCAACGATCGAGCGACCGGCAACTGCCACCTTCGAGAATATTGAGAAGGTGACGGTGCGACAGCGCCTGCTGCGAGCGGCGACCAGACCTGTTTGGGCGGCGGCGCGGCAGCCGGTGACGGCGCGGGAAGCGCTGCGTCATCAGGCCATGGCCGGCTTCGCCGACATTCGCCTGTCTCTGGTTGATCTGGCTGATCAGGCGGTGAAGCGTGGGCAGCTTCGACAAGTCGACGACCTCTGGCTGCTGACGACCGATGAGGCCTGCGCCCTCGATAAGGGTTGGACCCCCGCGCCGGCGTTCTGGACGGATCGGCTGGACGAAAGAGACCGACTGGCCGAGCTCGACCCTCCGCCGGTGGTTAAACGCTTCGACGACCCGGCGTCGTGGCGCCAGGACGCCCCAACAGGCGATCGACTGTCCGGATTACCGTTGACCGATGGCGTCGTCGGCGGAAAAGCCTGGGTGCTGCGCGAGCCGTCGGTCGATCTGCCGGAAGGCTTTGATCCAGCGTCAACGGTGCTGGTGGCTCGCTCGGTTGACGCCGGTTGGATACCCACTTTCACCCAGGTGGCCGCCGTGGTTGTCGAAACCGGCGGGGACCTGTCGCACGGGTCCATCCTGCTCCGAGAGCGGGGTGTGCCGGCCATAACCAATGTGAGTGGCGCCACCCGCTTCTTTTCCACCGGTCAGCCGGTGGAGGTCAGGGTCGGGGCGGGCGTCATAGAGAAGCGTTAGCCGATCGTCTCCGACTGACCGCCTGACGCGCCCCCATCAGGTTTTAAGCAGGGAGATAAGTTCGTCGATGTTGTGCCCGGACTCCATCGGGTGACGGAGTGACTTGTCGCCGTTGATGCGGTAGTGATTCCTGCGTCCCACCCGTTCGCTGATCAGGTAGCCGCCATCCACCAGCTCGTGGACGATCCGCTGAACAGCACCGATGGTTATTCCCACCTGATCGGCCACGTCGCGCTGGCGCACGTCGGGGTCTCTACTGATCGCAATCATCACGTGGGCATGATTGGTCAGAAACGTCCAGGTTGCTTCGTCGCCTCTGACGGGCTCCGTCTTCGTTGATGCCACCTGCTGAGTATAGCTTTTGGCACTGAGGTGTTCTATTGCCGAGTTTGCAATGAGGCATTTCACAGTCGGGAGCGAGCTTGTCAGGCATTGCGAAGCCCACTCCCGGAGGGAACGGGAGCGGGCTTCTGACCATCGAGATCAACTATCGGTCGGGTTGATCTCGATTTTTCGACCATGTTGGCCGGGGAGGCCGTCAATCGGGTGGGCGGCTCCAGCGGGTGTGTAACCGTTCGATCCGCCGGGAGCAGTCGGACAGCTCAACGTAGTCACCGTCGTCCAGCAACCGCAATCGTTGCCTGAGTTCGAGGCGTTCGAGCTGGAGTTTGACGTCGAGGTGATCCAACAGAAGGCGCTCTCGAGCCTCACCTACGATTGCAGGCTCTGTTCTCCCCAATCGGTTCACGTCGACGATCATCTCGTCGAGTGTCCGCTCACACGGTGCTGTTTGAGCAGTTTGGATTGGTGTCATTGTTGACATAAGCATTACCTCCTTTGAAATACACGTTATTAATTAGCTATATTTGTGTCAAGGCTTTCTACTGTGACGCCAGCCACCAGCCCGAACTCCCAGAGCACGACAACGGCCCCCGAGTACGACCGAACCACTACCCTCGTCGATCAAGATATCTACTATTAGTAGTAGCTTTTTCTTGACACTTTTCTATAGGGCTGTAATCTAAGGTGCTCATCCACAAGTGTCCAAGTCGGCTCCGCCGACACCGACACAGAAAGGGGCCCCGACTATGAGCCTCGATGTTCTCAACCTCCTACTGGTTCTCTTGGCCGCTCTGGCCGGAGGCAGGGTGGCGGTGCGGCTGGGCTATCCGGCCATTCTCGGGGAGATCAGCGTCGGCATCCTTCTTGGACCGCCGATCCTCGGACTACTCGGCTCAGATGACGCTCTGTCCGTGCTGGGCAAGTTCGGTGTTGTCCTGTTGATGCTGTACATCGGGCTGCACCTCGACCCCGGCGATCTGGGTAAAGCGGCCAAACCAGCGGCGTGGGCGGCCGCCGGAGGATTCATCGTTCCGGCCGCCCTCGGGTTTGGGCTCATGATGTTGGTTGGTGAAGGTTTGATCGCCGCCACCTTCGTCGCCGTGGCCATGGGGGTGACATCGCTGGCCACCAAGTCACGCATCCTGGTCGATCTTGGCATCCTCGACACGCGGATCTCCCACGTCCTCATGGCCGGGGCACTCTTCTCCGACGTGGTCGCCCTCATCGTCTTCGCCGGGGTGCTTGGTTTGGCCACCGCCGGAGCGGCAGCCGCCGGAGGCTTGATCGCCACGGTGGCCAAGGCGACCGTATTTCTACTCGGCTCTTGGCTCGTCGGCACCAAGCTGTTCCCACTGGTCGGCAGCCGGTTGGCGACCCGAACGATCGACCCAACCGTGCTGTTCAGCGGAGTTGTGCTGGTTGGACTGGCTTTCGCCGCCGCAGCCGACGCTGCCGGGCTTCACGCCATCCTTGGAGCGTTCCTGGCCGGACTGTTCATCCGTGAAGGCGTAATCGGACACCAGGAACACCACGATGTTGAAGCCAAAGTCCACATGGCCTCAGTGGGTCTCCTGGCCCCGATCTTCTTCGTTACCGCCGGATTCGACGTGTCCTTCGCCGTCTTCACCGAAGCGCCGTGGCTGATTGCCGCTGTCATCGTGCTGGCCACCGTGGGAAAGATCGTGGGCACGGCGCTGTTCTACCTGCCGACCGGCCACGGATTCCGGGAAGGTTTAGCGGTCGGCGCCGGTATGAACGGCCGAGGTGCGGTGGAGATAATCGTGGCCGAATTGGCGTTGCAGGCCGGGCTGATCAACGCCACTGTGTTCTCCATCCTGGTGTTCATGGCCATCTTCACCACCGCTACCGTTCCCGTGTTGCTTCCGATGGCCATCAACTGGCTGCGGTCCATGGGGGAGCTGGCCGAATCCGAGCGCAACGGTGTCATCATCGTCAGCGCCGGCGGTGTTGGCCGAGCTCTCGGACAGCTGCTGGCCGGCCAAACTCACGTGACCGTAATCGACACCAACCCGGATCACGCCAGGTTGGCCTCGTCGGCCGGCCTTGAGGTGATCGTCGGGAGCGGGGTCGACAGTGAAATCTTGGATGACGCCGGAGCCATGGACGCCCGGCTGTTTATCGCCGCCACCCCCAACTCCGAAGTCAATCTGCTGGCGGCACGTATCGCCCGACAGACCTTCGGCGTTCCCGACATCCACGTGGCGCTACCGGAAAACACACCGGACTCGGTCATGGCCATGTTGGGTGACATAGGCGCCGAGCTGCTGTTCACCCGACCGGTGGACATCGATTCGTGGGACGCCGACGTTGAGCAGAGTCGAACAGTTGAGTTGACCTTCGGCACCAGCGACGATCCCGACCACGTGGACGAAGCCGAGCGGCAGGCACAGGACGCCGCCTCCCTGGGGACGCTCCCCCTCGTGGTTCGACACAACGGCCAAACCGAACTCTTCGACGACAAGACCGAACTGACCGAGGACCACACCGTCATCGCCCTCGGTCGACCGGCGACTGGGGATCTTGCCAGTCCGAAGGCAGGCGACCGGTTGTCCGCTTCACAAACTTGGTGAAGTTGGTGGCCTCGTCGAACCCCAACGAACGGGCTACGGCTGACACCTGCGAGTTCGGTAGTACCAACATCCGGCGGGCCTCCAAGGCCAACCGTTCATCAACCAGGCGCTTGGCCGTCAGGCCCACCACTGCCCTACAGGCCCGATCAAGGGTTCTCGTCGAGTAACCCAGCCGGGCCGCTCGGTCCTGCACGGTCTGGTGATGATCCAGATGGCGTTCGATGTCAGCCCTCAACTCGAAGTACGGCCCTCCCCCGCCGGGAGCGCTGTCGTGGCCGGAAGGCGGAATCCCCAAAACGGCTTGAAAGACATCGCGCAGTCCAGCCAGGGCCAAGTCGTGTCGACTACCGCCCACCACGGCCACCCAGTTTGGTTCAACCAGCGACCAGTAGGTTCTGTAGGCCGACTCAAGCCGCTCAAGCTGATCGACCCCCAGTGCATGAGCTGTCGGTTCCGACGGCCAATGGGCCTGCGGTCTCTGGCGAAATTGTTGGAAGAGCAGAAGCGTGCCCTGGTAGTCCGGCTCCGCTCGCCACTGGTGGATCTGACCCGGTCGAATGTGCAGCACATGATTCTGCTCCAGGTCGACCTCAGCGAAGTCCACCATGTGGACTCCTGAACCCGAACGGCAGTGGATCACCAACTCGAACTCAAGACGCTCGGCGCTCCGCCAAAGAGTGTCGCCGAACCGGGCAACCAGATCACGGCGTTGAAGTATCTGAAACCCGCTGTCAGCGGCCATCGGCGACCAGGGAACCTCTTTGGGGGCACTGTCACCCGACGTCATCGGGCGGATGGTAGCCAGATACAGGCCAATGTCAAAAAACAACCATCAGCTGTCGGGTACCGACCTTGGCCCGGAACCGTGCTCGGGAGACCATGACTCAAGACCAACAGCACACCGTCTCGGTGCAAGTACACGAAAGGTACTGGAAATGCGTCTACGTCATCGTTTAGCCACCGCAACCGTCGCCACTGTTCTCGGCATTGGAGTAGCGGCCACCGCTGCGTCCGCCGGACAGCCGGTGGAAGCCAACAACCAGCCCCAGCTCTACGGCACCAACTATCAGCTCCAGAACAATCTGAACTTCTTCGGTGAGCTGACCCCGTTCTTCGACGCCTACTCCGATCGGATCGGCCCAAAGGTTGAGATTCCCGGCGGCTACATCTACGACATCGACTTCGGTCAGCGGTCCATCTCCATGAGCTGGAATACCGACGCCGAGTGGGACATCTTCGAACCCTACGTCGGCGGCCTGGCCGGACTGACCCAGGAGGAAGCGGCAGCGCTGCCCCTGGCCGACGAGTACTGGATCACCTTCAGCAAGCCGATCTCCGACCTGACGTTCACCGCTGACGACTCGATGCCGCTGGTCCCCAACACCCGCATCGAAGGCGACTACACATTGGTTATCTCCATCCCCGGAGGAACCACTATCGGCGACGGATTCGACGCCGTCATCAACATCGAGCGCTGAAGCCAACCGACGGTAAAGGAGAAGGCCAAGGAGCCCAACCGTGACACGACTTGAGAACGCCAAAGCCTTGTACAGAGAAGGCATCGCCGAAGGCAACCCGGTGGAGGCGATCAACGCCTACACCGGAGACCGCTACACCCAGCACTCCACCGGCGTCAAAGACGGCCGTGACGGGTTTATCGAGTTCTTCACCGAATTCATCAAACGCAACCCATCACGAGACATTCAGATCGTGCGCGGCTGGGAGGACGGCCAGTACGTCTTTCTTCAGGCCTATCAGAACATCAACAACGGCGAAGCCGAGTGGGTTACCACCGACTTCTTCGACACCGACGACAACGGCAAAATCATCGAGCATTGGGACGTCATCTCCGCCTTCACCCACCCAACCCGTCGGGGCGGACCAAAGTGGACGACCCGACCGAGATCATCGACCTGGACTCCACCGAAGCCAACAAGGCCACCGTGCGGGAAATGATCGAGAACTGTTTGATGACCGGCGGCGATGCCAGTCGTATCGAAGAGTTTGTCGGACCGACCTACATCCAACACAATCCCGACGTGGCCGACGGTATGGACCACTTCAAACAGTTGGCCCAGGACCCGAACCGCCCACTCAACTACGACGAAATCGTATTGCTGGTCGGCCAGGGCAACTTTGTGGCCACACTGTGCAAAGCCAACTGGGAGGGTGCACCGTACGCTCAGGTCGACATCTTCCGGCTGGAAGACGGAAAGATCGTCGAGCACTGGGACAACGTTGAACCGGTACCGGAGAACGACGTCAACTCCGGCAAGTTCTAGCCGTCGAAGGTCCGTCCGCTTCCACCCCCGGCCAGCTGTTCCTCGGATTCACAGCTCGTCGTAGACTTGTGGCACAACCATGAGTGACGACTACGAACCGACACAGCTGGCCGGGACCGGGCATCACCTGTCAAAAACCGAACTGCGCACCTGGACCAGGTTTCTCGATGCCTCCCGCCTGCTGGAGGAGCTGCTCGCTCGACACCTGGCCGAGAACCACAACATGACCCACAGCGACTACGAGGTGTTGGTCCGCCTCGACGGAGCCGGAGGTCAGATGCGAATGACCACGCTGGCCGAGCAGGTTGTATCGTCGGCCCAGAAGTTGACCCACACCGCCAACCGGTTGGAGAAGCGGGGCTGGATCGCCCGACTACCGATCGAGGAAGACGGACGGGGCCTGATGGCAACCCTTCTTCCCGAAGGACAAGCGGCCCTGGCCGACGCCGCCGTCGGTCACGCCGCCCTTATCAAACAGTTCCTTCTCGACGGCATGGACAGCGGCGAACAGCAATCTGTGGCCGACATCATGGACCGCCTTTCGAACCACATGCGAGTCCATCGCCGCAAAGAGTCCTGCCCCGACTGCTCAAATACATAACGCTCCAAGAGGCGAGCTTCAAGCCGGGTGAAATCACCCAACCCCGGCAAACTTCAGCCGGTTTCCGGGAACCGTCTACACTGCGGTTAAGAGACCAACCGGCAGCGTTCACGGCACTTGTGCTTGGTGCAGAGGGAACGTCCGCAGTCCGCAGAGCGCGGACTTCGATGCCGTTTGGCGTACAACTACAGCTAGCCGAAGAACTACACCTGTCCCAGATGAGACCTCAGCTCCATGGCGGCCAATGGTGGCTATCGGGTTGGCCGGCGTGAGCAACGTCGGCGTGAAACCTGATCAAGCGTCATCACTGCCCACCGGCCACATAACGTTCCTGTTTACCGACCTGGAAGACAGCTCGGCTACGTGGGAGAAGCGGCCAAGCGACGCCCGCAAGGCTCTGCGCTATCACGACCGCACAGCCGAACAGGTGACGGTCGAGCACAACGGCATCCTGGTCAAACACACCGGTGACGGAGTCGAATCGGTTTTCACCAACCCCGGCGACGCCGTAGCCGCCGCCGTCGACATGCAACGGCGCTTCCAACTTCCGGCCTGGGACGGCGTCGAGCGCATGCGGGTGCGTGTCGGGTTGCACTGCGGGGAGGCCAGCCCGGACGGAGACGACTACTACGGCGGCGTCATCAACCGCGCCGCCCGGGTAGCCGATGCCGCCAACGGCGATCAGATCGCCGTCACCGAAGCGGTGGCCACTGCGGCCGGCAACCAGATAAGCGGTTCGGTGGCGTTCACCGACTGCGGGATCGCCCAGTTGAAAGGTTGCGGCCAGGAGCGGATCTTCCTGGTCAGCGCCGACGACCTGCTGCTCGACGAACGGCCGCTACGAATTCGACGGGCTCTGGCCGGCAGCGACCTTCCGGCGGAAACCAGTCGACTGGTCGACCGCATCGACGTGCGAGAAGCCATCTCGGAGTATCTGCGGGAACGTCGCCTGATATCGCTCATCGGCCTTGGCGGCATCGGCAAAACCAGGGTGGCGGTGGCGGTCGCCCGCGAGAACCACAATCTGTTTGACGACGGCGTGGTCTTCTGCCCGCTGGGACCGATCGCCGCCGATGGCACCGATCCGACAACCAGTGTCGTCGAGGCCCTGGCCGAAGCACTGGGAGCCCGCCCTCAACCAGGTCACGACCTGCTTGGCAGCATCGTCAACTTCGTTGAAGATCGACGGGTCCTGGTGGTGATCGACAACTGCGAGCATGTGAAAGAAGCCGTCAGAGCGGCCGTGCAGCAACTGCTTTCGGTTAACGGCCCAACGGTGTTGATCACCTCACGTGAACCATTGGACCTTGTTGGTGAGCAACGCCTCAATTTGGAACCGCTCGACGTGCAGTCTTATGCGCTGGAGCTGCTGACCGAAAGGGCCCTGGAGCGAGATCCAGGGTTTGACGCCGGATCCAACAACGACACTCTGCGTCAAATCTGCCGGCAGCTTGACGGCATCCCGTTGGCGTTGGAGTTGGCCGCCGCCCGGCTCAGAATCCTCTCGCCGGAACAACTATTGGACGGGTTGAATGACCGCTTTCGACTGCTTGGCTCGGGGGCGGGAAGCAACCGTGGCCCAAACCCGCTTGAAGCCACGGTGGCCTGGAGCTTCGAGCAGCTCGACACCCGCCAACAGCACGTCTTGGAAAGCCTGTGCGTCTTCTCCGGCGGGTTCACCCTCGAAGCCGTCTCCGCGGTACTTGGCGTTGACGACCAGATCGAACTTCTCGATGACTTAACCGACCTGGTCGAGATCTCGTTGATACGCAACCGTCCAGGCCACGGTGAGATCCGCTTCCACATGCTGGAGACCATTCGACACTTCGGCCTGACCCGACTTAAGGCTCGCGTCGGCTCCGCTTATGGTTTGCCCTCTCACGACCAGCTACTGGCCGCTCACGCCGATTTCTACACCGAATTGGCGCTGAGCTGCGGGCGTAGGCTGATGACGGACTCCGAAGCCGACGTTTGGACCACAATTGACACCGAGGGCGACAACACCCGAGCCGCCTTCGACACACTGGTACGCAACGGCGACTTCGGGAAAGCCAAAGACCTCGTGGTCAGCCAGGCATGGTTCGCCACGTTGTCCATGAGGATGGAGCTGTTCGGCTGGGTCGATCGGCTACTTGATGAGGATCCGTTGGCCCAGTCGGCTGAGCTGTGGGCGGTGAAGTCCATCGGCCAATACCTGTCGGCCAATCATGACGCCATGAACTCGGCCGAAACCAGCCTTGAGCTCGACACCGCCGACCCGACCGGTTTGGCCCGAACCACGTTGGCGTCCATTGCCCTCAACAACACCTTCGACTCGGAGTTGTCCGAGCGGGCCACCGCCGGCATGTTGGCCAACCTCAGCGACGACCTTCCGGAGCAGCGGGTGGTCGCCTACGGTTTGCGGGCTTTTCATCTTTGCCTGCGAGAACCGACACCTGAAGCCTCGGCTATGGCCGAGCGGGCTATGGCCGAGGCGGCAAAGACCGGTAGTGCCAGTGCGTTGACCATTGCGTACTGGGCCCGGGCGGTGTCCAACTTGATCGTGGACGGGCCGGTGGCCGACGAGGCCATCAAAGAAGGCTTGGCCATGGCCAACTCCCTTACCAACAACCATCTCATCACCCACTTGATCAACGGGCTGGTGGTGCACTTCAGCTCCCTTACCGGGTCGGTGGAAGAGGCGGCGGCAATTAACGCAGCCGAGATTCGGGCCACCATGGACAAGCACTACCTGGTGGGAGCCAGCCATCTGCTGGGGGCCGGTTCGGTCATCCTGGCTCGGGCTGGTCGCCCGAAGGATGGTGCTGCCCTGCTGGGCGCCATGATCGGCAACGGTCACCGTCCCCGCCGCGATATTCGCAAAGCACTCGAAGCGGCTCTTGGCGAGCAAATGGACGACGCCCTGGCCGTTGGGCAGGGTTGGTCCATCAAGAAAGCCGGTATCCAGGCCGTGGCCTGGCTCGACGAACTCGTCGATCAGTCAGGTGAGCTACCCGATCGATTTGACAGTGAGACATCGGACCCGTGACCTACACCACCAACTCCAAGACCAACTCCAAGGCCAGCTCCAAGATCAAGGATGCGGAGCCGGTTGCACCACAGGATTACGTCACCTGGTCGGCCCGGCAAAAGCAGCAATGGCTGTGGGAAACGGCCATCGCGGAAACCACCTACCGACCGGTTGAGCTTCCCGACCTCATGGTTCCGCCCCTATCGGAGATCCCAAGCCGGGCCAAGCTGGTTCTGTCGGTCGAGGAGCTGACCAAGACGCTGGAACATGCCGGGGACACTATGCCGGCCGGGCGGCCGAAAGTGATTCACGAGTTCGGATCGGTGGCCTGCATCACTATGACGATCGGCCCAAAGTCGCCGTTTACCGGTCTACTCGGCTCTAACCACACCGCTATCGGGCTAATACGAATGTCGCTGGCCGCTCCGCCTGGTTTACGGAAGTCGTTCATTCCCGGAGCGGGGTTGAAGTTCCTGGTCGACGGTAGACCGTCGCTCGATGTGGTGGCCGTCAATCACACCAACGGCCAGGGGCGCAACCACAATCTGTTCGCTAACCCGATGTCACACGACATAACCGACGGCCACAACGAGCTGAGGCTCCCGCAACGAATCATGGCCGTGTTGTTCAAACGAGCGTCGCCGGAAACCCGACGACTACGGATCGATCATCTGACCATCTGGGACGGCGCCGGTGTTCAACAACACCAACCGGTGAGCCCTCATCGGGTGATTTTCCGGCCACGGGTTGAGGCTGCTCGATACTTTCGCCGTCATCCCGGAGAAGACTTTCGTTTCACCCTGCCTCGGCTCGGTTCCGACTCACCGCTGTTCGACGTGGTAGCCGAGAATGCAGCTGGAGAGAGGAGCCCAATCGGCTCCATCGCCTCCACCACCAACTTTGTGGCCGCCACCGGAGGCGACAGGTTGTTCTTCCGTCACTGGGTGGGCGAGCCCGAAGCCAAGATCCCCTAAGGCGACGTACCTCGTCTCCTCCCACGCTCCGGCCAGCTAGTAGCTCACCGACGCTTCCCATCGGCGAGGCTCCAGGGCGGTGAACGAACGGCGCCTGGTGGCGTTGCGTCGATCGATTTCTTCGCCCAACTCTCGGAGCCGCTGCTGCATCGACTTGAGTGACCGCTCCAGTTGCGGGTCGTCGACCACACGGCTGATGTTCAAGTCGAGCAGGTTGTTGCCGGCGACGTTGACCGTTGAGGCCACGGCCCCCTGATCGATCAAGAGCGCATCGGACGCTTTGGGGCGTGGCGGTTCGACTCCCGCCGCCCGAGCGGCCAGGTACTCATCGAAGTTCAACCCCACCCGGTCACGTTCATCGGCCCACGACACCAGCGGCTTGAAGTTCCCACACACCTCGTGGACGACATTGTTGTAGATCATCGCCGTCAGCAACTCGACCAGCGACTCCAGCCCGGTCAGTTCGGGGACGCCACCGTCGGTCGGCAGAACCCGCAGCAGCGTCAGGTACCACTCGTGGAGATCCAGGTCGGCGGCGATGTCACTGTCATCGATTCGCAGGTCGGACAGATGACCGCGAACCAGCTCCTCGATAACCGGCCATATCAGCGCTGCGTCTTCACCGTAGGCGTAGCCTTCGAGGTCGTCCACCCCTCGCTCTTCCACATCAATCATCGGTAACCACTGGTTGAAACGAAACTCACGCGAACCGTTCTCCACCAGCAGTCGGGCTGACGGTAGCGACAAGAAGTTGGACATGATGAAGTAGCTGGTCTTGGTTAACAACGAGCGATAGGCGAAGTCACTGACCGCCAGCGTTCCGTAGGTGAAGAAGTCGC
Source organism: Acidimicrobiales bacterium (assembly GCA_020628065.1). Taxonomy (GTDB): domain Bacteria; phylum Actinomycetota; class Acidimicrobiia; order Acidimicrobiales; family SZUA-35; genus JAHELU01. Next base: position 24,619 of record JAHDFR010000008.1, on the reverse strand, counting down.
AGATGGGCCGCAGTGGGTGCCAGTTGGGAAGCCGCCAAGCGGCCAGGGCGAAGGCCTGCCCGACGATCAGATGGCTGAAAAGAAGGTGGTTGAGAAAGACTGTGACCCGGGCATCAACCGCGTTGACCAACTGTTTGGCCCCCTCCCAAGTCCGGCTGCCCGGGTGGTGCACGTGATGGCCCTCGACGATGCCCGACGGTTGCAGCCCCCGGCCCGGCTCATTGCGGAATCGGGCCCGCAGCTCAGGTGCCAGACCCTTCAGCAGTCCGGTGAAGTCGGCCTCGTAGTAGCGGGCGTTGAGATCATCACCCAGCGCGGACTCAGGATCGGCCGAACGAAGCATGAACGGGTTGGGGCCCTGGGTCCGCAGATCAGTGAAGTTGTCATCAGCGGTAGGACGATCGACGTCCGCTACCGGTGGCAAAAAGTCATTGCTCCAAGGAAGGTCAGGACTCCACAACACGTCTTGGGGGATGGGCGTCTTGTCGTAGGTCCAGAACAGAGCCTTGCCTGCCCCGTAGTAGCCGAGGACGTAGCCGGTAGGAAGGCGGGCTTCTTTCGGAAGCTCGTCGGGAACCAGGAGAGTAGTGGGAAGCCATCCCATCCCCCGATACTTGCTGGCCGCCGGAATCAACCGAGGCGGCCCGCTCACCGGGATGACACGATGCCGGAACGACTTCGTGCTGCGAACAGCCACATTGCGTTGCGTGAACCCTCGAACTCGTCGAACAATCTCCGCTCTACGTGCGTTGGCCGGGTCAACTCCCGCCTGCTGAATCGCCATGCCGTCTCCTCCCTCGGTGAGTGGCGCGAGCTCCTCCATCGGCCACGCCCGCCACGCTAGCCGCCTTGGTCGTCACCCCGCCTAGTCCCGGACGGCAACTTGCGAAGCTCACGACCTACTCCCACACGATGCGAGCCAAATGGGTCGTCGAGCAATAGTAGACGTCTCGCTCGCCTCCAGCGGTCAGGAACATACCGTTGGCGATTCGAGATCCGGTGGCGACCCGATCGAGAACGTCTCCTCCAGCCAGATCAACCACAATCACATCGTCGCTGCCCTCGACGGTGAAGTCGTTGATCACCAATTCGCCCGACTCCGGAAATACCACCGGTTGCATCGACGGTCTCACATCAGGAAGGACCCAGCGAATGGTCAAATCGCCTTCGGTACCAACTCCGGCCAAACCACCGTTCACGGAGTCCCAGGCCACCGCCATCTGAAACTCGGGGACATGGACGGGAGGGGCAATGATGCCTCCGCCGAGGAGACCAAAGGGAACCGCGTCAGTCACATCACTGTCGTCGGCCAGGTTGATCCGAAGCAGACGGAGCGCACCAGTCCACGGAGCAGGCTGTCGCCACGACAGGGCGCTACCGGGTGGATCGTCAAACCTGCCATTTGGTGAACGCTCATGGATCCGCCGGACCGACCAGATGTCGCCGCAGTCCATCAGCCAGCACGCCCCGTCGGACAGGCATGCATCCCACGACAATCCCTGATCACTGTTGGCGGCGCGGTAGCGTGGCCGCCAATCATCGAGGTCGAGCGTCTCATCCGAAACTCGCAAACGCATCAGCGTTTCGATGCCGGGAACGTACACCACTTCGTTGCCGTCGGGCTGAAGATCGGCGGCTATTCGCCCCATAGACCCTTCGGGGAGCGTGACCGGATCGCCGACAAGCTCAAGGGTGTCGGGGTGGAGCCGGGTCAACGTCGTGCCGTCCTGCCCTTCGAGCTGGAGGTCTTTCGTTATCAGTGTTCCGTCGCTCAACGCCAGTAGCCCGTTGTGCGATCGATCGGCTGGGAGCTCACGTTCGGCGATGATCTCCAAGGTGTAAGCATCGAGTCGGTGAAGGTACGAGCCGTTGACCGAGTGAATGCTGCCGTTGGCATGAGCCAATATCGCCCCGCACCAGACGTGGTCTCCGCACGGTAGCTGTGGCGAACGGACAATGGGCTCCAGGGTCTCGACATCGAGCCGTTCCACCCAACCGAAGGGTGGTGGCCCGCTGAACGCCGGCATTGTTCCGCCGACAAACCACTCCCCTGGGTCACGCCGTACCACCATGACATGCCACTGACCGTCCCGCCGGCTGACGACGCGGGCTGTTCCACCGGCGGCGTTGAGTGCCCCCGAGGCCGCTTTCTGGCGACGATTGCCGCCGCACTCCACCGGCCACGGCGAAGGCCAATAGCCGGGATGGGTTTGTTTGCGGTCCAGTGGCGTGAGGTCAGTCACGGGCGAAGTCTAGAGCTCCGGGGCTTTCTAACTCGACTCGACCACGGTGACCGGTACTGGGCGTTGGAGGGTGTGCCCGACCGGTGACGTGCTGAACACCTTCTGATGGAGCCGATCCAGTTGTTGCCGGTCGGCGTCGCTATCAAGGTGGACGGTGGCTTGAATGCCGTTGAAGCCGGCGTTGCCGTCCGGATCGAGCCCGAGGAAGGTATTGAGATTGAGGTCGCCGTCGACGTCAATGGTCAATTCGTTAATGGTGATTCCGGCGGCGGTGGCGTTGGCGGCGTAGCCGACGGCCAGGCAGTTACCGAGTGCGCTGAGCAACTGTTCAACCGGATTGGGGGCGGCATCAGAGCCGCCCAAACCAATGGGCTCATCGGATGCAATGGGCTCGAAGCTTCGGACTTCGGATTCGGACCGAAAGCCGCCTTTCCACCTCACCGAAGCCGACCAGGTGGTATCAGCCACATCCGGTTCTTCGGTGATCTTGTCTACGAGCCCGGCGACGGCTTTGCCGTTGACCTCGTTCAGCACAGGTGGGGCTGCGATCGAATTCTCGGTTTTGACCATTGGAGATGTCTCCTTGAGTTCAGTGGTGGGCGGAGAGAATGAGCCGTTACGGCCGATTCCAAACCGACAGCCCAAGCCCAACCAGGTTGAAGTGATGGACTAGCTCACCGGCAACGCCGACAGCACAGCATCGACCAGCACGCTCGGTTCTCCTTGAGCGTCGAGTGTCAGATCCGCCAACTCGGCCATCATCGGTGCCCGGCGTTCCACCAACGCCGCCAGCTCGCCTTCACTCATGGCTCGACGATGCTTGGATTCATCAGCCGCCTGCCGGGCCACGATGACATCAGCCGGCGCGTCGAGGACCACTACGAAAGCCCGGGCGGCCAAGGCGGTGCCCACCGCCGCGTTTTCAACCACCGATGCAGCGGCGCTCACAACCAGCGGTTCGGGGTCGGCCAGCGCCCCTAGCAACACGGCCCGTTCGATCTCATGCAGATGCGCCACGCCAAACAAGTCGGCCAGCTCACGGCCGCTGGTTCCATAGAGCCGGACGATGTCAGAGTCGGAGTCCCGATAACGGCGTTGCAGCCGTTGAGCCAATGCCGAACCCAGCGTCGATTTGCCGACACCCATCGGCCCCAGGATCACCAGGTGACTGTCCAGGTTCTTCGACGCAGTCAACATCGTCTCGAAGCGGGACTCAGGCGACCGCCGTCATGTCCCGTGATAAGAACATCCCGATCAGCCAGGGAGAACAGGTTGTGTGTCCCCTCAACCGTTACAGCCAACGGCGTACCCGGCCTCGAAAGGCCTCGTACTCGTCACCGAACTTGTCGGCCAGGACCCGCTCCTCCGGTTGGATCTGGAGACGGGTGAGAACGACCACCAGCAACGTCGGACCAACCACCAGGGCAACAACGCTGCCCAAAACCAACGCCCAACCGATCACAATGAGAGTCAAACCCAGGTACATGGGGTTGCGGGTGAACCGGTACACCCCATCGGTAACCAGCGAGGTCGTCTCCTCCGGTTGATGGGGATCAATGGTGGTGGAAGCCCTGGAGAACGAGCGGCCACCGGCAACGCCGAGGCCCAGACCGGCCAGCGCAACCACGATGCCGATGGCGTCGAACGCGACGCCGTCCAGAGGCTTGCCGTCCAGGTTCATCAGCGCCACAATCCAGGTGATGGCGGCGGTCACCGCCCACAGGACGGGAGGGGGGATTCTGGTCTCCAGTGCGCTCACAGGCTCCGATTCTTGCACAGCCCATCAAGCTTGCCCAGCCTGTCGCCGCTGGGCAGGTGTCGAGCGGCGACCCGCCCGTCAGTAGTCCGTTGTACCCCGTCCACCTGAATCAACCGGGGGTGAGAATGCATCCTGCAAACACCGGGCAGACGTAACAACAGAAGTCAGCGTTCCCCAGCCCTGGAGCATCATGGCCAACGTCTCGTTCGAAGTCCACTACTCGTTTGACGCCTCGCCCCAGAGGGTGTGGGACGAGATGGTCGACTGGAAAGGTCACGAAAACTGGATCCCGATGACCAGGGTTGACGTACCACCGACGGACGCCACGGTTGTCGGGTCGGAGTTCACCGCCTGGACCGGATTGGGTCCCCTCAGCTTGAAGGATCATATGCGGGTTACTCAGTGCGACTGGGACGCCGCATCGTCGGTCGGAACATGCCAAGTGGAAAAACTCGGGCCGGTCCTTCGAGGTACCGCCGGATTCACCGTTCGACCGGGATCCACAGATGAAACAACCGATCTTGTCTGGTTCGAGGATGTAACCATCGGCCGGGTACCCCAATTTGTGGCGCCGGTGCTGGCCAAGCTCGGAGCCATCGGGTTCAGACAGGGCATGGGAAGCCTCAACAAGTTGTTGTCAACACGTCAGCCGGCGACAACCTGACTCTTGCCGGCTACAGCCCATGGCGATCACCTGTGGTCCGGTCCTAGCCTGAGATGATGCGCATCAACCTCACAAACGTGTTCGTTGACGATCAAGCCAAGGCTCTCGCCTTCTACACCAACGTCTTGGGCTTCGAGAAGAAGCACGACATCCCGGTCGGTGAGGACTCATGGCTCACCGTCGTGTCGCCTGAAGAACCGGACGGTACGCAACTTCTGCTTGAGCCGTCCGGGCACCGAGCGGTCGGGCCGTACAAGAGCGCACTGTACGAGGACGGCATCCCGGCGGCCCAATTTGCCGTTGATGACGTAGAAGCGGAACACAAGCGTCTCGCCGACGCTGGTGTCAACTTCACCGTCGAACCAATGGACGTCGGAGCGGCCATCATGGCAGTGTTCGACGATACCTGCGGCAACCTGGTCGCCATCGTCCAGGAGAAGGCCCAGACCTGATCTGGACGGCCACTCACGGCCAAGCTCGCTACGTTTTCACGGGACCGCTGTTGACTGCTCGACTGTGGTTGTCGACGTTTTGACGGGTAGCCCTGGAGTTCCTACCCCGCAGCACCAGCCCGCTGAACGCATGGGTTGAACCCGGTTCCACCTCGTCGTTGCCGGAGAAGATTTGACACAACACCGTCTTGCGGGTGCGATCGCTCAGATTGGGGCCCGAGCCGTGGACAGTGAAGTAGGTGAAGACAAACACGTCACCGGCTTCGGCCGGGTAGAGCGTGGCGTCAGCATCCGGGAACTCATCGAGGAAGCGTTGATACTCTGCGGCATCGTCCCTCGATGTCAACCCGGAGGTCGACCGACGACGGCCCAGCTTGTGACTACCGGGGAAGGCCCGAAGACAACCCATGTCCTTCGTGGCGTCGGAGAGATGGATGATGGCGGCCAACATCGTGTCATCGGCTGTCGGAAAGTACGACCAATCCTGATGCATGGGAAACGGTGCGCCGGAGCCGGCCGGTTTCTGAAACAACTTGGAGTGGTGCAGGACCAGGTCTGGCCCGATCAGTTCCTCGATGGGGTCCAGTAGGGCCGGACTTCGCATGGCGTCGAGCCAGGCGGCACTGTAGTTCTGCACGTGATGGGTGTGAACGATGGATTGAGCGGCAGCGCCACGATAGGCGGCAGCCGAGTCCCAGCGGGCATTAACGTCTTCCCCGGTCGCCTGCAGTTGTTGCACGATCCGGTCGAAATCGGCTTCCATCACGGCCAACTGTTCCCCGCCGAAAACCCCTTTCAACAACACACATCCATCGGCCTCCCACTGTTCTCGAAGCGAGGCCGTCGGCGGAGCACTTCTACCTGCTCCAAGCGAAGATCTTGATGACATCGACCCGACTGTAACGTCGGCCTCACCGGCGGGCCAGGGGACCACCGTTTCAAAAATCTCCAGGCGGCTGCAACGTTTCGCCCTTCATGGTCGCCATAACCGGTACCGACATCGTCCAGATGTGCGGCGACAGCTACCGTGGCTTGGAGGGAACATGCCACTCTTCGACGATCATCTCGTAGGGACAACCCAGATTTCTGCGCAGACTTC
>JAHDFR010000008.1:16664-18302 GCA_020628065.1 Acidimicrobiales bacterium | reverse complement strand
CGTTCACTACTCCGACGTCGCATGGTGGCATCTAAACACCCGCCCGATTCACCGGCCGGTCTGTCAGCATCGGCCGGACATCTTTGGGATGTCCTGGCCAAAGTGCCGGAGGACCATCGGGTGGCGGTAGTCCTCAAGTACTACGGCGGCTATCGGGCCGTCGATATCGCCGCCATGACCGATCAGCCGGCGGCGACCGTTCGCTCTCACCTCCGTCGGGGTCTGCGCCTACTCAAAAAGGAGCTCGAACTATGACCGGTACCAAAGATCATCTTCGTCAGGGCCTTGAAGAGATTGCGTCCCACGCCTCGATCTCCGATGCCGCTTGGGATGACATCATCCATCGACTGGCGGTCGACGACACCGAAGCGGCCGTGGTGACGCCTATGGAAGAACCCGAACGCCTCCAAACCGGTCCCAGAAGCGGAACTCGCCCGGCTCTCGTCGCCATGGCCGCCGCGATCGTGGTTGCACTTGGCCTCAGTTGGGGCACCAGCCGTAATCTCCCAGCGACCACCGACCTCCCGGACGAATCGACGTCTTCTGTCGAATCGGTCGAACGGCAGTCGGCGGCGGTGAAAGTCATCGACCGGTACATCGCCGCCTTCAACCGCGGCGACATCGACGGAGCAACAGCGGTGTTCGCCGACGGCGTCATCACCCGGGCCCGCAGCAGCATTCGCAACTCGGGCGGCAATCCACCGGTCGACGCCTGGCAGATCTACCTGGAATGGCTACTGGCTCAAGGTGGCAAGATTACCGATGTCGACTGCCAACAGGTCAGCCTGGACGGCCCGGTAGCCGCGGTTGAGTGTTCATGGCGCCAACACGATGCCGTCAGTCTTGCAACCGACCATCCCGGCACGCTGGTGGAGCTGCAGGCGGAGGTGGAGTCGAACCAGATCACGGTGTTCGATTACACCGAAACACTTGACCGAGCGCACGGGGAGCTCCTGCTTTGGGAAGCGATACATCAACCCGACGGTGCGCCCGTCTTCCTCGACTGGAACGGCGGGGCCGGCACCCGACGACGGGCACAAGAAATGGGCCGAGAGTACGCAAGCCTTGTGGAAGAGTGGGCGGAAGGTCGGTAGCGACTGCCTCGCCGTCACCGGGAGGCGTCCATGAGCGTCTCGAGTAACACATTGGCGCCGATCTCCAGATCAGACGGGGCGGTGGACTCCACCGGCGAGTGACTACGCCCGTTCTTGGAAGGAACAAAGATCATGCCGGCCGGAACCACCCGGGCCATGACCTGGGCGTCATGGCCGGCTCCGGACACCATTCGCTGGTGGCTTACGCCCAATCGATCGGCGGCATCGGCCACTCGCTGCTGCATGACGTCGTCGAGGGCTACGCCGGGAGTGAGCGACGTCCACTCCAGTCGATGACGCAGGCCGTGCTCGCCGGCTGAATGTTCGGCCAAGGCTTCAACACCTTGTTGAAGTCCCGGCACCATGCCGGCCCGATCCCGAACGTCCAGGCTGAGCCGCATCTCCTCCACTACGATGTTGGCCGCCCCCGGTTCGACGCTCACCATGCCGCAAGTTGACACTGCGGTCGGTGAGCCGTGCTCGGCCGGCACTGACGGCAGGCCGACCAGGAACGACCCAGCGGCCCGGGTGGCGTCTCGACGCA
>JAHDFR010000008.1:14200-16564 GCA_020628065.1 Acidimicrobiales bacterium | reverse complement strand
CCGTAGGCTCCGTCCAGGCGACCACCGTCGGGCACGGTGTCGATGTGCGACCCGGTCCAGACCTTCGACAGTGAAGAGTCGGCGCCTGCCAAGGTCACGAAGCAGTTGCCTATGGCATCGGTCCTGAAACCGAGACCGGCCTCGACCGCCCGACTCTGCAGCCACGCCCTGGCCGCCAGATCAGCGGTGGAGTAGACCGGGCGGTTGACCCCGCCACGATCGGTGGCCCCGAAGCGACCGAGGGCTTCGATGTCAGACAGTAACCGGTCGAGACTAATGCGAATGTCAGAGGACATGAGCACCTACTCAACCCGAGCCTGCCGCCGCGGTCAACCCCACGGTGAAGCCAATGCTTCAGCTAGTCGGCTTCATCGACTGCGGCCATTGCTCGGCGCTGGCGGGCTTGAGCTACAACACCGTCGATGGAGGGGAACAAGATCTGGTGGAAGAACCGCTCCCTCGGGTGGTTGTCGAACTTCCAGGACAGCCAGTCGCCGCCGGTGAACTGCTTGAACGAAAACCCGGTTGCATCCTCCAAGCCATCAGCAGCGACGTAGACCGTGTTGTCGGTCGACACCACGCCCGGCCATCGGGCGGGAACACCGGCGCTGTCCAGGATCCGCCGGCCGTCGTCGTTGACCGGCAGCTCGATCCACGCTTCAACCTCGCTTCCCTCATTTGGTTCGACCAACTCAAACCAACGGGGGAAGCTGGCACGATCACCACGAGAGCCCTCCGGCCCGCCGACAAAATACGGATACCGAAACTCCAACTCGTCGGCGGTAAGTACCACCAGCCTTCGATCAGGAGCAGCATGTCCCGACGTCGTGGTGACCAGGAACAGTCCTGGCCCCTCATAGGGCCACGGGTCGGGCCCAAGCGCTTTTAAGCCCGGCGAAAGCTCAGCCAGGTCTTCCACCGGTGACCCGAGCCAGCCGGTGGTATCAAGCCCGAACGCCCGCTGCAGGCTCTCCGACGCCTCTACCGGCGTCGGTTCTGGAGCAATGGCCAGCTCGCCGTAGGCCGGGACTCCGGCCTCCACCCACCGTTCGACGTCGGCCGCTTGCTCCTCGGACAGAACGGCCGTTAAACGGTTCCTTCCCAGGTCATCGATTTCACCGTCGTCGTCGGCATACACCCCATAGCCTTCAGCCAACACGATGAGTTCGGGCTGCTCTGTCGGCCACTCCCCGTGAGGTGCGCCGCCGGGGGCGGCACCGACATGATCTACACCGAGGCGGAACGAGACACGTTGGTGAGCGAAGATGCGATCGATTACCGCGTGCTCCATGTAGCGGTCATCGGCCACCGTCACGTCGAACACCAACAGGTCCAGCTGCTCGATTGGTGCACGACGCCAGTGGATGTGCAGCGCAGGCAGAACACCAATCAACACCAGCAAGATCAGCCCGGCCAACACCCGCCCAGGGGTTACCCGGCGTCGAGGTTCATCCGGCTTCTCCTCGGCTACGACCACACAGATATGGGTCGGCGCATCGACCGAACCAGTTGAGTCGATGCTCGTAGGACAATCAGTCCGCCGCTTAGTCGAATCCCAGCGTGAACGCGCCGAGCGGGCCGTAGTCGAAGTAGAACTCGTCGCCCGGGCGGACATCAATCGGCCGGGTGAACGAGCCGGCCAAGACGGTTTGTCCCGCCTCCAACCGGCCGGTGCCGGTGTCCCGGTAGCGATTGGCCAACCAGATGATGCCGTTGGCCGGATGATCCAACACACCGGCGGCCACCCCGGTTTCCTCGATGATTCCGTTGCGGTAGCCGAGCGCTCCGACCCACCGCAGATCGACCGATCGAGGCGGCACCCGCTCCCCGCCGCAGATAATGCCGGCGTCGGCGGCATTGTCGGAGATGGTGTCGATCACCGTACGGGTCCGGCCGGTTTCGGGGTCACGGCGATAGGACCGGGCGGCAATCAGTTCGACCGCCGGCACCACGTACTCGGTGGCATCAAGGACGTCATCAACCGTAAGCTCAGGTCCGTCCGGCGGCGCCTCCAGGTCCTCGGCCAGCATGAACGCCAACTCGATCTCCAACTTCGGGTCGCAGAACTGACTGGCTTCGAGCGTCGAGCCGGGAACGAATACCATGTCGTCGGTAAGGAAGCCGGAGTCCGGGGTGGTGATGTTCATCGCCGCCTGCATAGCTCGCGACGTGAGGCCGATCTTGTGGCCCACCAGCGTCCGACCCCGAGCCAGTTTGCGGTCTCGCCACGCTTGCTGCACCCGGTAGGCGTCGACCATGGTCATACCGGGATACACCGATGTGGTCTGACGGATCTGAATAGCCGACGACTCCGCCTCATCCAACAGGGCGGCCTCGGCTTCGGCCTGTTCATCGGTCAGGGTC
>JAHDFR010000008.1:0-14100 GCA_020628065.1 Acidimicrobiales bacterium | reverse complement strand
GTTAGGGGCTCCGTCACTCATCGGTGAGATCAAATTCGATCCTGGCCAGTTCGTCCAGCTCCTGGAGGAGACGCCGCAGTCGGTCGGTCCCAAACGATGACTCGATCACGGCGTACAACTCCTCCGACTCGGGGGCAACTGCCCGAACCAGTTCCCGACCGGCATCAGTCAGCTCAATCAGGCTGCGGCGGTTGTCGCTCTCGGCCGGGCGCCGCTCGATAAGTTGACGCTCTTCCAGATTGGTGAGAATGCGAGACAGGCTGGGCGACAACAGAAACGTGCGGGCGGCCAGATCACCGGCGTCGGGGGCGTCATCGGAGTCACTGAACGCGGTGAGCGCCCGTAGCACTCGCCACTGCTGCTCGGTGAGGTCGTGGTCCGCCAGCATGGGACGGAAGAGTCGCATGGCCGACTCACGGGCCCGCAACAGCGCCATCGGCAGCGAGGCGTTGAACGGCCGCATCGGTGTCGTGAGAGGATCGGTCATGGGCGAAGGCGGCTACTGAGGTTCCGGAGCCTGATACAGCGATTCGGGGGTGCCGGGCTCGAACTCGTCGGCCACGGTGTTACGGAGCGTGCCGATCTCCGGGACGGAAACTTCGATCACGTCACCGGGTTTCAACCACAGCGGCGGATCTTGGCGGGCACCGGCCCCGGTCGGCGTTCCGGTGAAGATCACATCACCCGGGCGCAGAGTGGTGAAAGTCGACAGGTAGTGGATCTGGTATGCGATCGAGTACTTCATGGAAGCCGGCGTGTCGTCCTGGCGGATCTCGCCATTGACCGTCGTGGTGAGGTGCAACTGGTCGAGCCTTTCGAGGTTCGGCCCGGCAAACTCGGCACCAAGGTCATCCAACGGCACCAGCCACGGTCCGAATGATCCGCTGTTGGGCCAGTTCTTTCCCTGAGTGACGTTGAACTTGGCGTGGCGTACCCAGTCGCGGACGGTGCCCTCGTTGCCTAACGTCAGCCCGGCCACATGGTTGCCGGCTTCGGCCACCGGGATGCGTCGGCCGGCCTTGCCGATAATCACGACGATCTCGCCCTCGTAGTCAAGCTGCTCGCTTTCCGGGGGACGGATGATAGGACGGTCGTGACCGGTGAACCCGTCGGGGAAGCGGGGAAACACCGACGGGTAGGCAGCATCGCTGGCGTCGGCGTATTCGGCGGCTCGACCGCCGTAGTTCACGCCGATACAGAAGATCTTCGACGGCCACGGCAACAGTCGCTCAAACGTGATGTCGTGCAGGCTGTGGTCCGGTTGATCTCCACCGTGAGCTACGGCGTCATCCATGCGGCCTTGGGCGACGAGCTGACCAAGGTCGACAACATCAGGCATCCGACGGCTGAGATCAATGACGCCCGCGCCGTCAACCGACATCAATCCGAAGCCGTGACTTCCGTCGATGGTGTAGCTCAAGAGGCGGCTCAACGGACCAATACGTCCAATTCATTCACACGTTAACTATAACCGTCGACGTTTTGCCGGCCGCCGATCAGCCCCCCGGGTCGCCACCTGTGACCCATCTCGACGATCGACGGCTCAGGCTCCGTCAACAGTTGGAGTGCCGCCCGCACGACCTCCAGCTGACGTTCGCCATCACCGGGCGCGCCCAGAGGTCGCCCCATCGGATGAGGGGTGATCACCGAACGGGGCAGGCTCATCAGCTCAGGAATGTGACCGAAGCTGGCCACGTACACGCTGACGGTCGGAATGCCGCTGGCCTCGATGGCCCGCTGAACGTGCCCCACGGACACGTGACAGACCGGTCAAACCGGCACCAACAACACGACGTCAATCTCCTCATCGTGCATGCGTTGGGCCCACTCGGCCGCAACCTGCTTCTTCAGCCGAACCTGAGAGGCCGCCCCCACAAACGAATAGGCGGACGGTGCCGTCTCGCCGATTACGCCTTCTTCGGCCAACGTCCTCAGATGCCCCAAAGGCAGCGCCACTTGATGGTCGGCGGCCACCGCCTGCACCGGATACCCACCGTGGCGAACCACCAGGTTCTGTCCGGGAGTGTCCATCGGTATGGACGAGAGCTCAGGTGCGACCTTGAGGAACTCCCCGATTCGAGCCTCAGCCTCTGCCTGGGACATGTTCTCCTCGCCAAAGGGTCGGGGATCGTCACCGTCCACGAAGTGTCCGCTGGAAGTAATTAGACCAACCCGTGATTCGGCCAGTGGTTTATCCAGCCGGGCAGACGGTGTGTCCGCATATCGGTGAGGGAAGTCGGCCGGGTCGCCCAGGTGACCACGGTAGGCCTCGATCTGCCACCGGTAGGCCACGTCGATCACCGGATCTGGATCGCCGCTGTCGCTCAGCTCGCTGACAGCGCCCAACAGCTCGGAAAGGAACGTCCCAAACTCCCGATCATCGAGGTCCTTCAGGAACTTGAAGTTGAGATCGCTACGCGAACCGTAGAAAAAGGACTGCCGAAGTTGGTGAGTGGTCTCGGGGTGATCGTTGTTAGCTTCGTCCGTCGACGCGGCCTCACCGCTGGTGGATGTCATCACGTCAGCGTACTTGACTGTCAAAATCAGCGCCTGAGCGGGAATCAGCGCGACCTCAAGCCTCTCGCCAACGGTGGAATAGGTGGCTTACGGCGCCCGGCATGGCAACTACACCATGAACCGCACCAGCTCTCGGGTTCGCCGTCAAGACACAAATTCGGCGAGGGCACCGTGCACAACGATTCGCGCACACTCTGCACAATTGTCATAGGCGACGAACAGCTGACCGAGCGTTGTGCCCGCATGCTGGTAGCCACGGGTCATACCCTTTCGGCCGTTGTCACCAGCCGTGACGAGCTTGCCGTCTGGGCCCGGCAACACGACATCGACGTCATCAGCTCCGAAAACCCGGGCCTGGCCGAACTGCTGGGTGAGTATCGCTGTGACTACCTGTTCTCCGTCGCCAATCTGCAGATACTTCCCAACGATGTGCTGGCCATCGCCAACGACGCCGCCATCAACTTTCACGACGGGCCTCTCCCCCGCTACGCCGGAGTCAACGCCACCACCTGGGCGGTGCTGAACGGCGAAACCGAACACGGCATCACCTGGCACCTGATGGCACCGGGTCCAGAAGCCGACACCGGCGACATACTCATCCAGCAGACCGTCCCCGTCGACCCGGCCGACACCGCCCACTCACTCAATGTGAAGTGCGCCGAAGCTGGCATGGAAACTTTCGCTCAACTATTGGAGCAACTTGCGACCGGTACGACAGAACCGGTCGCGCAAGACATCAATACTCGAACCTACTTCGGCAAGTGGAAACGACCGAGGGGGCTCGGGCTTCTCAACTGGACGCAGGCAGCATCCGACCTGGCTCAACAGGCTCGAGCGCTGCACATGGGTTCGGCAGCAACCAACCGGATCGGTCGATCATGCCTGATGATCGGCCGTGACGTTCTCCTCTGCCACTGTGCACCGGCAGAGGAAACAGGTTCGGCAGGTGGCGCCGAAACCGACCGGGTCCCCGGCACGGTGATGGCCGCAACAGACGACGCTCTGTTGGTGGCAACCATCGACGGGGACCTGGTCATCTCCGATCTCGAAACGACCGCCGGGCGGCCGATCCCGGTGAAAACCGCGGTTGAGCGATTCAACCTGGAACCCGGAACGGTCCTACCCGACCCCACATTCGGCAACTGGGACAAGCTGGATCAGTTGGCAGCCGAAATGGCCCGCCACGAACCGTTCTGGGTTGACCAACTGTCCGCCGTCTCACCGGTCAACCTGCCATATCCCGATACCAACGTCCGGCATCCGGCCGACCGGTCTATCCCGACCGTCAACGTGGACAGCATGTTCGCCGACTCCGCCGAACCGCAGACCGTAGGGGCCGCCGCCTTTGCCCTCTTCCTCACCCGCCTCACCGGTGAAAGCAGCTTCAGCCTCGACCTTTCCTATGACATCTTGGATGTCCTCATCGAAGGAGTCGAAGGGTTCTATGCCGACAGCGTGCCTTGGCTAATCGAGGCCACACCAACCGCCCCTGCCATCGACGCCCTCACCGAGTCGGCAGCGTCACTGTCGACCACCATGGCCAAAGGCAGCTATCAACGGGACCTGGTCGCCCGAACCCCGGCTCTTCGGTCCACCAGTGTCGACGACGACGCAGATCCCTCCGCCGTGGCCTACGTTCGCGTCCACCTGGGAGACAGAACACCACACTGGACCGAAACCAACCCGACCATCACCGTCATGGTTCGAACCGACGGTTCGTACCACCTGAGAGGCTCGGCGGCGTTCGGAAACGAATCATTGGAACGACTGGCCGGCCAGCTGCGGGTGTTCCTGACCGACATCACCAATGATCCCGTCCGACCCGCAGCCGAAGCACAACTGTTGGATGACGCTCAGCAGCATCAACTTCTGCGCCAGTGGAATGACACCGCTGTCGACTACGAGTCGACTTCAATCGTCGAGCTGTTCCGTCGCCAAGTGGCGACAGAACCTGATCGGGTAGCGGTGGCAGCAGGTGCCAACGAGCTGACCTATCTAGAACTCGATCAGCAATCGAGTCGACTGGCCGGACACCTTCGCAACGGTTTGCCCGGCGGCGACGTCGGGCTCGGTTCAGTGGTTGGTCTGGCGTTGCCTCGCAGCGACGAGTTGGTGACCGCCGTACTGGCCGTCTTGAAGACCGGCGCCGCCTATCTTCCGTTGGACCCGGAGTACCCGGCCGAACGACTGGCGTTCATGCTGGACGACTCCGGGGCCCAAACCGTGATCACCACCGCGGAACTGGCCGAACACTTGCCCGTGGACGACTCCGAGATCGTCCTCATCGATGGGCATTGGGTCGACACGGGCACTGCCGAACTATTTGACGGGCCCGAGGGCGGTATCGCCCCGGAAGAACTGGCGTACCTCATATACACCTCCGGCTCAACCGGTCGCCCCAAAGGCGTCATGGTCGAGCACGGCAACGTCGTCAGCTTCTTTATCGGGATGGATGAGCGGATCCCTCACCAGCCAGGTGACGTGTGGTTGGCGGTTACCAGCCTGTCGTTTGACATTTCCGTCCTCGAATTGTTGTGGACGTTATGTCGCGGGCTGACCGTGGTGGTCCACGGGGCACAAGACGGCGAGGCCGCAAGTGTCCCGAAACCAGCAGCGGCGTCCCAAACAACAGACGACAGCGACACTGTTGACTTCAGCCTGTTCTACTTCTCGGCCGATCAGGGGTCCGACCAGCCGTACCGGCTGCTGATGGAAGGCGCCCGATACGCCGACGCCAACGGCTTCGCCGCCGTGTGGACTCCGGAACGGCACTTTCACGAGTTCGGTGGTCTCTACCCCAACCCGGCGGTGACCGGAGCGGCCTTGGCCGCCACCACCGAGAACATCGACATCCGAGCCGGCAGCGTGGTTGCTCCGCTCCACTCCCCCATTCGAATCGCCGAAGACTGGTCGATCATCGACAACCTGTCCAACGGACGGACCGGTGTGGCCTTCGCCTCAGGCTGGATGCCGGAGGACTTCGTCATCCGCCCCGACGACTACGTTGACAAGAAACAAGCGACGTTCACCCACCTGGACACCGTTCGTCGGCTGTGGCGCGGTGAATCAGTAACCATGCCGACACCGGACGGCAAGACGGTCGATGTCACCACTCTTCCTCGACCGGTGCAGAACGAGCTCCCCTGTTGGATCACGACCGCAGGAAACCCTCAAACCTTCGAGATGGCCGGGACGGTCGGAGCCAACGTCCTCACCCACATGTTGGGTCAATCGATCGACGAGCTGGCCGAACGAATCGACCTGTACCGCAAAGCCTGGGCCGACGCCGGACACAGCGGAGCGGGACGGGTGACCGTGATGCTTCACACCCTGGTCGGCCAGGACCACGACGAAACGCTGGATGCCGCACGGCCATCCATGCGAGGTTACTTGGCGTCGTCAACCAACCTGTTGCGCAACTACGCCTCGTCGTTCCCTACCTTCCGCCGTTCGAGCGACGCCGGATTCGACGATCTAGCCGACGATCAATTGGACGCACTGCTCGACTACGCCGTGACTCGTCACCTTGAAACGAGCGGCTTGTTCGGAACGCCTGACAGCTGCCAGGAACGGGTCGATCAGATGGTCGCCATCGGGGTGGACGAAATCGCCTGCCTCATCGACTTCGGAGTTGATCCCGAGCGGGCACTGGCCGGCCTTGAGCACCTCAACCAACTACGAGCAAACCAGCAGTCACCCGACCGGCGAACTTCCAATCAGACCTCAAGCAAGGGGGCGCAGCCGATAGCCGATCTGGTTGAGCGCCACCGGGTGACACATCTGCAGTGCACCCCGTCCATGGCTCGCATGCTGTTGGCCGACGACAACGAACGCACAGCCCTCGCCAAACTCCAAGCAATGATGGTTGGTGGCGAGGCCAGCTCGACGGCGTTGGTTGACCGGCTGACTTCGGTGGTACCCGGACCGGTGCTGAACATGTACGGACCAACCGAGACAACCATTTGGTCGTTGACCCACCATCTCGAAGGTGGCGGCGACGCTGTGCCCATCGGCCGCCCGATCGCCAACACTCGAATCTACGTGGTGAACGAACAACTTCGACCGCAACCTGTCGGGGTGCCCGGCGAGTTGCTGATCGGCGGACCGGGCGTGACCAGGGGGTACCACGAGCGAACCGATCTGACCAAGGATCGTTTCATCACCAGTCCCTTTGGAGATCCGGCAGCGCCCCGCCTGTACCGCACCGGGGACCTGGTTCGGTACCGCGATGACGGCGCAGTCGAATTCCTGGGTCGGCTTGACCATCAGGTCAAGATTCGGGGTCACCGTATCGAGCTGGGAGAGATCGAGGCGGCCCTGAACCGTCACCGGTCCGTGGCCGAGGCTGTCGTGGTTGCCCGCCAAGACCGAGGCCAGGACAAGAGGCTGGTTGCCTACGTGACCGCAACCCCCGATTCTTCCCCCGGGGATCTGTCCGAGGACGAACTCAAGCGACAGGTGGCCGGCACCCTACCCGCCTACATGGTTCCAACCCGTGCGGTTGTGCTCGACAACTTCCCGCAGACTCCCAACGGAAAGATCGACCGCAAGTGTCTGCCCGAGCCATCAGCAATCAACCGCGGCGACCTGAGCGAACAGAGCCTTCCGCCACAAGGTCCGATTGAGGAGGCGGTGGCAGCGCTCTGGGCTGAGATTCTGGATCGCTCCGCAGTGGGACGCAACGACGAGTTCTTTCAAATAGGGGGCGACTCGCTATCGCTGATCGAGACCACCTCGGCCGTAACCGATCGTTTTGGTGTCAACATCTCGGTCGCCGAGTTTCTGGCCGATCCGACGGTGTCCGGACTGGCAGCTCAGGTGTCGGCGCAGGCACCAGCCCAAACCACCGGACCGGGGGCTGTGGCCGACATCGTTCATCCGTCGGGCGTCACCACCCGACGGATGACCCAAGACGACATCGCCTCCGTTATCCCACTGCACCTGCGCTACTTCCCCAGCTGGCGGGTGTCGAAGCTCGGGCCGCGATTCCTCCACCGGATGTACCGGTGGTACATCGAGACTCATCCCGACCTCGCCATCGTTGCCACCGGGCGAAACGATCGGGTGATCGGCTTCACCGTCGGCACCGTCGGCCCGTACAAGCGTGCCCTCTTCGCCGCCGCCTTCAGCCAACTGCTGGTCGGCCTGGCCCGCAACCCGAGAGCCGTTCTTCGGGGCGAAGACAACCACCACGAAGATGGGCGGGAACTCGAGCCAGCCGATTCGATTCGAGCTGACGACCCCTCTTTGGCCAACAACCGGATCATGGCGCTGGAGGACATAGACGGCGGCGGGGGCTACGAGCTGCTGGTGGCGTTCGAACGAGCGGCCCAGGGCCTGGGAACCGAACCGTTCTTCCATACCGGAAACGTCGATTGACCCCGATTTCACTGCCATTTCGTGCCCCTCTACTCAGAATTGGACTGGATTCGGTTAGCAAATGACCAAGTCCAAAACCTCTACCGCGCCCCCACCGCTTGAACACAACGTGCGGGTCAAGCGTCGTGCCGCAACTTCCGCCGTAGTTCTCTTGGGTGTTTTTGGCGTGTCCTGGATGCTGTTCATCGACAGAACGGGATCGTGGACGGCCAACGACGACAACGCCACCCTCAGCTCCATCGACGCCCCGACCCAAGACGAGTCGGCGGTGGCCGACGTGGCGGACGAGCTTGAACCCAGCGGTGGCCGCTTGGTTGTTTCGGTCGACGGGGAGTCCCAATCATCCGGCACCGAGGCGACTACCGGGGACGATGCTCCAGACCAACCCACTGACGACCCGAGCGGCGACGACACCTCTCTGACCGACGCGCTCGATGGCTTCGCCGTCGCCGACCCGTCCGGAAACGCCGACGACCCGGCCGGAGAGAACGCCACCGCCGACCGGGGCGACGATGGAAACGATTCGTCAGACGACCCGACGGATACCGACAATACCACCGACGACTCAACGCCAGGCAGGGGCGACTCGACGCCGACCAGCGGCGGCAACCAAGCAGGCGGCGGTCAAACAGCCGGTAGCCAGCCGGCCAACAACAGCGGCGGCGGCGGCGATCCCAATGACCCCTCCGATGACGGCTCCAACAACACAGGTACAGGTAGCGCTGCAGGCACAGGTACAAGCACAGGCGATTCCGGAGGCGGAGAGTCACCGACCGAGACAACCACCCCCGCCGAACAGCCCGAATCAACCACAACGACGGAGCCCTCACCAGAGCCGCCTGCGGGCGGCAATCCACCCGGCGATCTAGCCGGACGCCTGTTCACCGGCTGGTGCCCGGCCGGAGCATTCTCAACCTCGGCGGGCGGACCGACGACCACGGTTTCGTCGGGAGGCTCCATTCAGTCGGCCATCAACGAGGCCGCATCCAACGGCGGCGGGATCGTGCAGATCTCCGGACGGCACACCATCTCCCGACCGATCGAGCTCAGATCGGGTGTAGTCTTGCGAGGCTCCGGCGGCGCCGTGATCACCACCTCGCAGAACATGGACAATATGGTGCAGTTCGGAGGAGGGTTCGGTGGCTCGTCCACCGCCACCGTCACCGGCGGCAATGCCTTCGGCCGCTCGTTCACCTTCAGCGGGTCGTTGAGTTCGGGCTACTACATCATCGGTGACTCAAGTCGGGGTCAGCTGGTCAAGGTCACCTCAATCAACGGCAACACCGCCAACCTCGAACTGCCTCTGGCCGAGAACTTCACCGGCCTGTCGGTCTCACCTCAACGTGACCTGCTCACCGGCGCCGGATTGGAATCGCTGACGCTCGAACCCAAACATCGAGTACGCGACCTCATCGAAATGCGATCCACCCGTCATTCCTGGGTCCGCAACGTCACCACCAACGGTGTCGGCGGCCAGACGAAAGCCGCCGTCTACCTTCGCCAGGCCTATCGGGTGTCGGTCATCGACAACACCTTCAGCAACGCCGCCGAGCACGGCGACGGCGGCGAAGGGTACGGCATCAACATCGCCAACAACAGCTCGAGCTCGCTGATTGCCAACAACAAGTTGCGGCTGTTCCGCCACTCCATTCTGTTGCAGGGCGCAGCGGCCGGAAACGTGGTGCGCAGCAACGACAGTGACGAGCCACGGCACCCCAACTTCGTGCAGGGTGGCCCGGCCGACATTTCCTTCCACAACTACGCCTCGGCCAATCTGGTGTTCGCCAACACCGTGACCCGAATTCAGATCAACGATGCCGGTCGCCCCGGGCCCCACAACGCCATGCTGTTCAACACCTTGCGAACCGGCCCCCTCACACTGGACTACGGGGCCAACAATCTGACGCTGGTAGGCAACAAGATGAACGGCTCGGTGGAAGATCTACGCCGGCGGATCATGCCATCGCTCAACACCGACTCGACCGCCGGTAACCCTTCGCCGGAGCGGGCCTTCTGGACGCTCGACTACGACCCGTTCGCCGGGCCGGGCGGCGACAACCGCACCCGCCTCGGTCGAGGAATTCTCGATTGGGGCTCGGGCGACAACGTCTATGTCGACGCGTCGGCCGACTATTTCAACCCCTGCGGCTAGACCGAGACGCCGACCCAGCAGACACCGGTACTTACGGCGTCAGCTCCGGCGTATGGATCACCAAATCGTCATCCAGCGACCGCACCGGTGTAATTCCGGCATCGGCCATGCGCCCGTGATACTCACGGCAGGCCGCTTCCGGTTCGATCTGCTCATCGGCCACCGCCCGTAAGAGCTCGGTCAACAGGATCGGGCTTTCAGCGCCCTTAATGCGTCGACCGAACAGGGCCAAGCGGGCACCGTGACGCTTGGCCTGATGGACCAGGGCGAACGTGTCGTGAGTGGTGCTGGCCGGGCCGCCGAGAATGCCAACGGTGATACCCAGCCCGGCAGCCAACTCTTCCATCGCTTCCGGACCGTTGTAAGCCACCTTAAGAAACTCGGGGCGACTGGCTCGGGGAACGCCGGCCAACATGCGCCCAATACAGTCGTTGACATACGGGCCGACCGGACCGGACAATCTCGGGTCCACATTCGGGTTGAAGACCTCCAGAAAGTGGCGGAACCCTTCAGAGGCTGCTTCCCGTCGAAAGTCCCGATAGCGAAGCAGGGACCGTTCGTCGGCCTCGATGTCGTTGTTGAAGGTGATCGACCACAACCCAATGGGAACGTCGACGTCCTGATCGACCCCCGGGTGCAGCGTGCCGTACATGGCTTCCCGCACGGTGGTGGTAGCGAACGGGCGCGATGGGTGGTCGGCGTAGGTGCCACCACGAATAGCCCAAATGTCGGTGGTGTCGTTGGCCCGAATGGCGGCTGTCACCGGCGAGTGGTCGAACAGCCGACGATCTCGAACCAAGTCGTCCATGGTCGACACCGAAGCCAGCAGAATATCAATGTCGGCCTTCTCCACCATGGCCGCCATCTCATCTCGCCAAGCCGCCGGGTCCGTGCCCTCACCGACGGTTGGCCGCAGTCCGCCACCCATGTCCGGGTCGGCGGCGTAGCAGATGATGAACTCGGGCCCGCCAGGTCGCTCGGCCAGTGCGGCCAGCTTCGCATCCAAGGTTTTCACGCTCCGAGCCTAGCCGGTGGACAAATCCCGAATCGCATAATCGCCACCGCCACCGGCAACCGCCAACTACGGTTTGGTTATGACCGGTGTCGATCGAGCAGCTCTAGCCGAACAGGCTCTAGCCGGCTATCCGTATGGACCGGACGCACCGCAGGCCGCTGAAGCCATCGCCCGAGGCCGGCTGGTTTTCGCCAAGGCCTGCATCATCGTTGAAGGCATCAGCGATCAGATCGCCATCGAAGTTCTGGCCGCCCTCCAGGGTCGTGATCTCGAAGCCGAAGGCGTCGTAGTGTTCCCGATCGGTGGGGCTCAGGCGGCGGCCAACGCCATAGGTGAACTCGGACCGGCCGGTCGCAATCTCCAACTGGCCGGGCTGTACGACATCGACGCCACTGAAACCTTTCGACGGGCCATTACCCGAGCGGGCGTCGGCCAACCCGTCGACGGGGCTGACTTGGCCGCCCTCGGATTCCACGCCTGCGACCCAGATCTTGAGGGTGAGCTGGTTCGGGCCAGCGGTGCCGAGGCGGTGCTAGCGGTGTTTGACTCCCAGGGGGAGCTGGGTTCATTTCGCACCATGCAGAAGCAGGTGGAATGGCGAGGACGCCAAGTTGAAGACCAGATCCACCGGTTCATTCGAGCCAGAGCCACCCGAAGCCAGCGTTACGCCCGACTGCTGATCGAAGAACTGGGACCGGATCGCAGTCCTGCACCGCTGCAATCAGTGTTGCATCACCTCTGAGGCCTACGATCCGGACGGTTCAGCAACCGTGTCTAGCGAAACTCGGGAATGACCTGCTCGGCGAACAGCCTCATGGTGGTGGTATCCGGATAGTCACTGCACCAGGGATAGAAGCCGGTGCAACCCATGTCGTTGTAGGCACGAATCTTCTCGGCCACCTGCTCCGGTGTTCCCACCAAATTGCCGGCCGCCCAGCTGTCCATCGGTTCACCTCTCATCGAGAGGCTCCCGGCCGCCTCCAACTCCGCTTCGGTCTGGCGAATGAAGATCTCCGGCGACCACGTCTTCTCGATCTCGTCGTAGTCCCGACCAACAGCCTCGCAGTGCCCTTTCAACACCTCACACTTGTGGGCAAACTCATGAGGCTTGCCGCCAAAGTTGGAAGCGTCAGCCAAGCGGGCAACCACCCGCAAGGTGAGTTGCTCACCAGCACCACCGATGAGTACCTGAGGCCGACCCTGCACCGGCTTGGGGTCACACTGCGCTCCCTTCAGGGTGTAGTGGCGGCCCTCGTAGTCGACGTCGGGTTCGGACCACATGCGGGTAACGATCTCCACCGTCTCTTTCATCATCCGGATCCGATCAGCCGGTTTGGGGAACTCGTAGCCATACCCGTCGAACTCATGCTCGTACCAGCCGGCCCCGATGCCCCAAATGAGGCGACCACCCGACATCACATCCACGTTGGAGGTGATCTTGGCCAGCAGCGACGGCTCACGGTAGGGGGCGCAGCCCACCATCTGACCCAACATGATGTCGGACGTGACCTGGGAGATTGCGGCCATAGTGGTCCAGCATTCAAACATGGTCTCGTGAGCCGGGCGAGGGACATTGTGGAAGTGGTCGTACACCCACAGCGAGTCGTATCCCAGCTGTTCGGCCAGTTGGGCGATCTCCACCGCCTTGGCCCACTTGGCCTGTGGATCTTCGATGGAAACCAGTTCCATCTTCCAGCCCTGAGGGATGAACACACCGAACTTCAACGCTCCGACATTGCCAGTCATAGGCTGAGCCTAGTCCGCCGTCGATCGCCGGAACCCGGCGACCGGATCATCCGCTTTACTTGTAGAGGTTGGGTCCGCAGTGGGGCCACTGGCCGACCCCGGCTTTGTTGTACAGGATCTGGGCTCGCTTGAGCTGTTCGGCTGGCGAGGCGTCGACCGGGTTGCCGGTCCCCCCAACCGAGGCCCAGGTCCGCAAACTGAACTGATACAGACCGTAGTAGCCGGCCGGGTTTACGGCCTTGGGATTCCCGCTGGACTCACACTCGGCCAGGGCCGCCCAGTTCAGTCCGGCCGCCTCTCCCCCGGCTGACACCCCAGGGTCGACCGGCGGAGCGGGCTTGGTGCCGACCTTCACCACTTCGGTCACCGGCTCCCGGGTGACCTCAACCGAAACCTGTTCCTCCGAAGTGACCTCACCGTTGGTGAAGGTGACGGCGTAGGTGACCTTCCGTTCGCCGTCCGCCCCGCTTGTCGTCACGTCCCGGGAACCGACCAGCAAGGTGTCATCGTCCTGTTCGACCGTGTCGTGGGTGATGGCTTCGACCCGCACTTCTTCCTCAACCCGAATGCGGGTAATGGTTACCGACAGTCCGTCGGTCACAGGGGTTGAAGCAACCGGTGTGAGACGGTCGCCGGCATTGACCGTGACGGCCTCGGACTCCAGTAGTTCTGCCACTGTCCTGGCTGTTGAGACCACCGATTCCGATTGGCCGCCGTCGTCAAGCGTCACCACCTTGGGGGTGATGATCTCAACCGTCATACCGGACCGAGGTAGCTCCACCTCCATCGGTTGGGAGATGGCCGCACCTTCGATTGGGGCCTGAACGGTAGCCAGGGCGGCGGCCAACACCCGGTCGGTCACCGTGTGGGTGGCCTCAACCCCGTCAATGACCGTGACCAACTGGCGGGCGAATCGAACCTGTACCTCGGCGCCGTCCACCAGCTCGCCCTCAACGGCCGGCTCCACCACGTCATCGGTGGACGTGGACAACTCCAGCTCGGCCAACAACTCGCCAACCGTACCGGCCCGGGTTTCGACCGTCTCCGGCACGCCGTCGACCGTGAGCGAAACCGTTTTCTCGCTCAACAGGTAGTAGGCAAGACCACCGACAGCGGCCACAAAGAGAGCAGCAAGAATCAGGCCGTACACGAGCCGTCGGCTCTGCCGGGCCACGCCGAAGCCGCCTCCGGTACTCGGTAGGCGGTAGGGGTCGGCGTCTGTCTCGGGCGGGATGATTGCAGCGCTCACCTACCGGGGACGATAGCCGTTCACCGAAGTGCAGTGGACGCG
>JAHDFR010000344.1 GCA_020628065.1 Acidimicrobiales bacterium | reverse complement strand
GGCCGCTGACATCGTTCTCCGTCACCAGAACCCGCCGGCCAGGAGGACGGGATGTTGCGTGGGTACGTGGTCGGCGGGACCGTCGGTCAGAGGATCTTGCGGAGCTGACCGTTGTTTGTCAGACCGCGGAGCCATGGGGCGAGGCCCTCGTCAATGACGAGGTGTTGGATGGCGGGTCAGCGCTGTTCGTGGTGTGCGCTCTTGGCGCTCGCAGGAGGGGTGCTTCCGGTGAGGACAAGGTCGCAGACGGCGCATGCCGTCAGCTGGGCGAGTTCGGCTGGCCAGTACGGGATGCGCTCGTCTCGGGCGATCAACACGAGCTCACGGGTGCCGACGACCGACACCCAGTCGGGGGTCCGTTGACCCGACCAGCACCTGGCGATGTGCAGGGGCCCGGCGACCCCACCGCTTGGTCGGGTGCAGCCATGCGGCAACAGAGTTGGAGGTGTCCCAGGCGCAGCTCTGGCTACTCGTAGGAAGGCTGCAAGTACGTCCTCGGTGAGATCTGGCGCTTCGGGCTAGAGCTATGTCGGCGAGGGTCGATCGGGCGAGGGAGAGGGGCTCGGCACCGCCGCTGGGACGTTGCAACACTGCATGGAGTCGTTCTTCGCGCTGGTCCCGACGAAACCTGTTAGCACTCGGCCGTGGGCGACTCGCCACGAGCTTCGCATTGCGATCGTGGCCTGGACCGAGCGGAGCTATCCGCGCCGTCTCGTGGCCATGCCGCTCGGCCGATTAACCCCAGGAAGTACGAAACCGCCATGACCTTGACCGCTACCCCACGAGGCCTGAACACACTGGTCGCCCCAACCCGCAGCTATGCACGGAGATCAGAAGGCCTGATTCAGCGGCGTGAACGCCAATCCGGTGAGCCCGGTGGCCTCGTAGGCAGTAACGAAGTCGCGAGTGGCGAACACGGCGGCGCCGCTCAGCTCGGTGATTTGGAACAGCGGGACATCGAGTTGAGCAAGGCAGTCGGCGTCGAACGCATACCTGAATGGGACACCTGATGAGCGGAACTTCGTGCGGTCAGCGTCCAGACAGTTCGAGACCAGTAGGACGTGGGCGAGCCAACGATCCTCTCCTTCGAGGTCGAGCGGTAGGAACTCGACCCAGTCAGCGAGGCACCGCTCCAGGAAGGTCCTGGCCCGGCGATTGACCGCTGGGAAGGGAGCGAAGTTGACGTGTGCAAAGTCCGCTGGCGGTAGTTCCTCGGTGTTGAACGAGAGGCCCGGCGAGGACCAACCCACGGCTCGACGGTGTCCATCGAAGAAGCCCAGAAAGTCACGTTCCGGAGGCTCTTGCTGGAGCCACGGTCGTGAGTCGACTTCGCAACCGCCTCGAAAGACCTTCATGGCACGGAGCTTTGCACGAAGGTCGCAGCCCCCTGACGTTTCGACCCCAACTCGTCGAGCGCACTGGCACGTCCGCCGTTGGCGAAGGCATCGACGATGCGGCGGTTCACCGCCCTTACGTAGTCGTGCGGCAACGTTGCATGGTGCAGCCCGGGGTTTTGCCTCGTGCCTCGGCGGAGGAATACGACGTTGAGGGCAGCGTCGTTGATTACGTCATCTCAAAGGAGACGCCGAGGTGTGGTCGCACGAACCGGCCGAACGCCAGTACAGCGACCCGCAAATGCTACGAGCCCAGTGAGTCCCACCGTCGATGCTGCGCGCGTCCCGATTGGTCTGGACCCACGATCGTCAGTCGACCGGCGAGCTGATCAACCATCCCCAGCCGATCCCAGCGCTGACACGCAGCCTCGACATCCAGGTTCCGGAACGCACCCCCGCGCGATTGCGCCTCCTGCAACGTGAACTTGCGTTGAGAGAGCCGGATCAGCTCGCCATCCGGGCTCAGCAGCCCGAGAAGCGTCTTTCCCTCACCGCCGACCCGATCCGTGTGTGGGTCGACCGTCCCTGCAGACATGAACACGACCGAGACGTACGGGGCCGCCGGCCGTTCGGCGGCGACAACCGCCTCCTGTCCGCAGAACTCGCACATCGCGTCTCCCCTCGAGCCGTGCTCACCGTTCCGACGCACGTACTGCCACGAGTGCCCGTTGTCGCAGTCGTAGGAACACCAAACAAGCATCAGCGTCAGCT
>JAHDFR010000343.1 GCA_020628065.1 Acidimicrobiales bacterium | reverse complement strand
AGTGGTGTTGGCCAACTCGGAGGCCGCCACGATGTTGAGGTTGAGCTCCAACGACACGCCGACCCGATTGCAGGACCGGGATGATCTCGCTCCGCTGCTGGCCATGAGTTCAGCCGAGACGGCGCAGGTTGATGTCCAGTTCCAGGTCGACAATCAGATTCTGTTGGTGACCGCCGCTCCGCTCACTATCAGAGGTAAACATCAGGGCGCGGTGTTCACCTTCAGGGATCGAACCGAGCTGCAGGGCTTGGCCAGCGAATTGGAGTCGGCTCACGGTTTGGTGGACGCCCTACGAGCTCAGGCCCATGAACATTCGAACAGTCTGCACACTATTGCCGGTTTGATCGAGCTGGGTCATCACGACGATGTGTTGTCGGTTATCGATGACCACACCACCGCTCAGCGTGCTATCGGTGATCTGTATCGGGCCGATTCGTCCCACGACACGTTGATCGTGGCCGCCCTGTTAGCCAAGGCGGCGGTTGCCGGCGAGCGGGGGGTGTTGCTACGGACCCACCTTGGTGATCTGCCTCAGTTGGAGATGCGGGTGTGGCGTGACGTTGTCGCCATTGTCGGGAACCTGGTCGACAACGCTGTCGACCAGCTAACGGTGCACCCCTTGGGCGGCGGTGAGGTCGAAGTGGGCGTGTGGTGCAGCGGAGACGTCATGCGGATAGATGTCTCGGACTCAGGCGACGGTATCGATGAGCAGCAGATGGAGGAGATCTTCCGAGTTGGCTACACCACTAAAGACACCCGGAGCCACGACGGGTTGGGTCTGGCACTGGTAGCCGATCTTGTTAAGCGTTACGACGGTTCTATCACCGTCGACTCCGAGCCGGGCTCGGGCACATTGTTCTCCATTTCGCTTAACCTTGATCCCATGGTGAGGGCCGAAGCGGTGAGCCGGCTGGTGGCAAGCCATGGCTAGCGTTGCTGCCGAGGGCGCTGCTGATGCGACAGGGGACATCGGTGTCCTGATCGTCGACGATGACTTCCGAGTGGCCGACATTCACCGGGGATTTGTGGATGAGACCGACGGATTCTCTGTCGTCGGTTCGGCCCAAACCGCGGTCAGCGCTGTGGAACTGTGCGATGCGTTACAGCCGGACCTGATCCTGCTCGACATCTATTTGCCGGACCGGCCCGGCACCGAACTGCTGGCTTCTCTTCGGGCCGACCGGTCGGTTGACTGCTTTGTACTAACCGCAGCCCGAGATGTCTCGACCGTGAAGCGCTGCCTTGACCTCGGTGCTCTGCACTACTTGATCAAGCCCTTCCGGCGGGACGAGTTGACGGCTCGACTGAACGACTACCGACGTTGGCGACTGTCGTGGGCGGCCGACGAACTCGACCAACACGACGTTGATCGCATATTCCACGGAATGGGACGCCCGGCCGACGATCTACCCAAGGGCCTCTCGGCCGAGACTATGGATCTGGTTATCGGGGTGCTGGCCTCAACTGATGAGCCGCTAACCGCCGACGATGTGGCTCAGTTGACCGGCATCAGCCGGGTAAGTGTGCGGCGCTACCTGCGTCACCTAACCGACGATGGTCGGGCTGTACTGAGTCACGACTACGGAACCCCGGGCCGCCCTCGCCACCGTTTTGCTTTGACCTAGCAAGCATCTGACAAGGCTCACAGCCCCGGCAGTAGGTGAACGTCTTCGGGGCCGCCGGTGTCTCGCACGCCGGGCAGGGCGTAGCTTTCGAAACCGAAGAACTGGGCGAAGGCTTCGTCCGGCATGGCTAGGAAGAAGCTGTCGGGTCCGACCTGGCTGCGATGAACGGCGATGGCCGCTTTCTTTTCGGCGGCGAGGTCGCTGACGTTGATCTGGTAACGCAGGTGGTGTTCTTCGGTGCCGAAGTCCGGGTTGTCTTCGATGGTGGGGCCTTCGTCTTCACCGTCTTCATTTTCGAACATGCCGGCTTCTCGGGCTTGAGCGATTTGCTTCAGCGCCCGGGTGCGGTTGATGGTCGACTCGTAGACATGCTTAATGCCGAGCTTTTGGCAGGCGGCCAGTCCCACCCGGTGAACCTGAATGTGATCGGGATGGCCGTAGCCGCCTTTGGGGTCGTAGATGGTGACCACGTCGGCGTTGACTTCGG
>JAHDFR010000123.1:10266-13377 GCA_020628065.1 Acidimicrobiales bacterium | reverse complement strand
GTCAAAGAAAGTCTGACCAGACGGTCAAGGCCATAGGCCCGGCCACAGGCCCGGCAACCGGCTCTGGACCTGCGTTCGGGGCGTCATCCACCGAGTCGTTTTCCATACCAACGACGCTACTACGGCACCGATTCCGACTTCGAGCCGTGGAGAATGGCGACAACAGCACCAAGACTGCCGTTACAGAATTGTAAACGCTGCTTTTCCAAAATCGATAGACGGACCAACAAGTCGGAGAGTCGGGCTACGCTATCTATCCACGGGGCGGCGACTGCCGTGCTGGACAATGATGTTTGGGAGAAATAGAGAGATGACCAAGACACTTTGGCGCCTGCTGGCGCTGCTGTTTGCGGTAACAGTGTTCGCTGCCGCTTGCGGCTCAAGCGAAGAGGCTGAAGACGCCTCCGAGACCACCGAAGAAGATGGCGACACCGCCGAAGAATCAGCCGACGAAGAGGCCGAGGAAACCGAGGCCGAAGACGTCGAGCTG
Organism: Acidimicrobiales bacterium; assembly: GCA_020628065.1. Classification (GTDB taxonomy): domain Bacteria; phylum Actinomycetota; class Acidimicrobiia; order Acidimicrobiales; family SZUA-35; genus JAHELU01. The sequence goes on along the minus strand of JAHDFR010000123.1, from coordinate 12,887 downwards.
ACCCAGGACGGTTCCATCCTGGCCACCGTTCAGGACCGTGGCGTCCTCAAGTGCGGCGTTTCCGGCGCCGCTGTAGCGTTCTCGTTCACCCAGGCCGACGGCTCGGTGACCGGTATTGACGCCGACTACTGCCGTGCCGTAGCCGCCGCCGTTCTCGGCGACGCCGAGGCCGTTGAGTTCGTTCCGCTGACCGCAGCCGAGCGCTTCACCGCCGTTTCCACCGGTGACGTTGACCTGCTCATGCGTAACTCCACCTGGACCCAGAGCCGTGACACCGACGTGGGCATGGACTTCGGTCCGACCACCTACTACGACGGCCAGCAGCTGATGGCCCGTGCCTCCGACGGCTTCTCCGCCGCTTCCGAGGTCTCGGAAATCGACGGCGCCACCGTTTGCACCAACGCCGGTACCACCACCGAGACCAACATCTCCGAGCTGGCCGGCGTTCTGGGCATCACCATCACCCTGAACACCTTCGAAGACTTCAACATCGTGACCGACTCGTTCATCGACGGCACCTGTGACATCATCACCACCGACGGCTCCGGCCTGGTTGGCCGTAAGGCCGAGCAGCAGCCCGAGGGCGAAGAGTGGGTTATCTTCCCCTCGACCCCCATCTCCAAGGAGCCGCTGGGCCCGGTTTACGCCCAGAACGACTCCCAGTGGGCTGACATCGTCAACTGGACCGTCTACGCCACCGTGATCGCCGCCGATGACTACGGCGTCGGCTCGGCTGACGTTGATGACGCTCTGGCCAACGGCGCCCCCGAGATGGTGCGTCTGCTTGGCGGCGAGGGAGAGCTGCAGACCGCCATGGGTCTGTCGGCCGACGCCTTTTACCAGACCATCAGCCAGGTCGGTAACTACCAGGAGATCTTCGACAAGAACCTGAACCCGGTAGGCCTCGAGCGTGCCGGCTCGGCCAACGCAGCCTGGACCGAGGGCGGTCTCATGTACGCCCCGCCGGCCCGCTAATCAGGCAGAACCTTATGTAGCCAACGTTCTATGAACATTGGCTGAAAGGGGCGGGCCCACAAGGCCCGCCCCTTTTGTTGTTCTACGTAATGTGATAAACCCGGTGGACAGTAATGGGTGAAGTCCCCGGACAACCAAAGTAGGGAGAGTGGGTAGATCGTGGCGGTAGTCAACACTTCGCTGCAAGCACCGCAGCAACGCCCCCCGTTATGGCGCGACGCCGGGGTTCTTAAATGGGTGGTACAGATCGTTGTGTTACTGCTGGTCGTGGGAATGTTCTGGTTCCTGTCCAGCGAAGCGGTCGGCAACCTCGAACAGAAGGGCCTGCCGGTCAGTTACGACTGGATAGACGGGCCGGCCAACATCCAGCTGAGTGAGGGCATAGACACAAACCCCGACACCGCTGGACGGGCGCTGTGGTCGGGCATGGTCACCACACTTCGCCTGGCCGTGGCCGGCATCGTGATGTCGACCCTGCTCGGCCTGGTAGTCGGCCTGGCCCGGCTGTCCAACAACTGGCTGGCCAATCGAGCGGCCTCGGTCTTCATCGAGACCCTGCGCAACATCCCGGTACTGGTGCAGATCCTGCTGTGGTTCACCATCATCTCCAAGACGCTCCCCGAGCTCCAGGCGAGTGAGGGGACTTCGTGGTTCCTCGTCTCCCAGAAGGGCATCTCGCTACCCCGCATCTTCTGGGCCGACGGCTTTTACCAGTGGATGTCAATTGTTCTCATCGGCGGTGCGGTGGCCTGGTTCGTCCGCCGAACACTGCAACGCCGCCAAGATCTACAGGGCGGCAACCAGCACGTGGTCGGCATCTCCACTGCAGTTTTCCTGGCGTTCGCCGCCATCGGCTGGTTCATTAACCCGGTGATGGCCTGGATCGGACCGATCTTCGACGGCCTGGAAGAACTGTGGGGCAACATCCCGCAGTCCGTTATGCAGACCGCCTTGAGCGTGGTGGCGGTCCTGGCCGCCGCCAACTGGATTCGACGATTCCTCAACAGTCGACGCACACCGGCCGGCCTAGCCAAGCTGACTGACGACGACTACTTCCGCATGGTCTTCGCCGGTTTCTCAGCCTTGGCCGCCATGGCGGTGCTGTGGGTCGTCTGGCCCGGCCTGTCGAGCTGGATCATTAACTCCGGCAGCGACTTCTTCGGTGTCGTCGGCGACAAGTTCGGCAACGGTCGGGGCAGTCGCCCGATCGACGCCATGTTGCCTACCACCAGCTCCGGCCGGTTCGTAAACTTCGGTGACACCGGACTGACAATGACAGTGTTCTTCGCCGCCCTGTTCGTCGGCCTGGTGCTGTACACCGCCAGCTTCATCGCCGAGATTGTTCGCGGTGGCGTGCTGGCAGTGGCCAAAGGCCAGACCGAAGCGGCCATGGCTCTCGGTTTGAGCCCTTCGCAGTCGCTGCGCAAGGTGATCCTGCCGCAGGCATTCCGCATCATCATGCCGCCGCTGGGCAACCAGTATCTGAACATCACCAAGAACACCTCGCTGGCCATTGCCGTCGGCTTGAGTGACGTGGTGCAGGTCGGGCAGTCGGTATTCAACAAGAACAACCAGGCTCTGGCCGTGTTCTCCATTTGGATGGCCTTCTACCTGGCCTGCTCGCTAACCATCTCGGTCATTGTGAA
>JAHDFR010000123.1:0-10166 GCA_020628065.1 Acidimicrobiales bacterium | reverse complement strand
CCGGTCGACTGGGCCCGCAAGAACCTGTTCTCGTCGGTGGGTAACTCGATCTTGACGATCGTGTTCCTGCTGATGGCCTACTTCATTGTCAGCTGGCTCCTCGACCTGATTTTCTCCGAGGAGCGTGACTGGACATCGGTGTGGACCAACATCCGCCTGCTGTTCGCTTACAACTATCCAGCCGACCAGTTCATCCGCATCTGGTTCAGCCTGGGCGCCATCTTGGCCGCGGTGTCGTTCACCCTGGCCTCGTTGGATACCCGGCCCCGCATCCGAGCCCGCAAGGTGGGCTCAACAGCCATCGGGTGGGGTGTCGGCCTGGCTATTCTCGGCGTGCTGGCTTCGGCCGCCGGGGCCAACGCCCGAATCGGGCTCCTGGTCGCCGGTGCCGTGCTCCTGGCCATCGGCTTCGGCTTCAAGCGCCTGGCCGGTGAGGAACCCGACTCCAAGGACCCCGACGCCAAGGATCTGAGCTTCCCGCTGATCGGGTTGATCACCGCCTTTGCAGCGGCGGTCGTCTTCTTCGTGTGGTTTGTTCCCTTCGGTCGCTACGAGAGCGTGGGCGCCGAAGTGATCAACGAGCCGGGCACGGTGGCCAACTCCACCAAGATCCCGTGGACCATCATGATGGGCATCCTGGTCGCCGCCTACTACGTCGGCCTGGTGCTGAAGAACATTCTCGGAGCATCACGGCTGCGGGGCCTCATGGCCTTGTGGTGGGTTGCTGGTCCGGCGTTCCTGGTCTTCCTGGTTCTGCGTGACCCGGCGTTCGACTGGGCTCACGTGTGGAGCACTGACGTCCCCATGGGTCTGGCCTTCGCCTTTATCGGTGGCGGCATTCTCTACTACTTGTCGCACCCGGACCGCGGCGAGTTGGCCCGAGCCGTCGGAGCGTTCGCTCTGGCCTACGCGGCGTTCAACTGGGTTGCCGCCTTCGGAGACATCAACTTCCCGTTTGATCTCGGGACCATCAACTGGCAGTGGTACCCGTGGCGATCAATGCTGCAAAAGGCGAGGATCTCATTCCTGCTGTTCGCCTTCGCCGTGTTGTTGGCTCCCACCTTCGCCGGTGAAGCCAGAGCCCGGCTGCGGTTCGCCGGCATGTGGGCCGGTGGAATGCTGCTGCTGCACTGGTTGATCACCGGCATCAACACCGAATCGACACTGGTCATCGTGGCTCCACCGTTCCTCGGCGGTTTCACACTGACCCTGGTCATTGCCTACTACACCATGTTGCTGTCCTTCCCGGTCGGCATCATCATGGCTCTGGCCCGCACCTCGAAGATGCCGATCTTCCGGCTGATGTCGACCGGCTACATCGAGTTTGTCCGAGGCATTCCTCTCATCACGGTGTTGTTCTTCTTCTCCAACATCGTGAACCTGTTCCTGCCGGACGGCATGGAGATCTCGGAGCTGGCAGCCATCCTGCTCGGCTACGTGTTGTTCTCCGGGGCGTACATGGCGGAGAACATTCGTGGCGGTTTGCAGTCGGTGCGACGAGGCCAGTTCGAAGCGGCCGACGCTCTCGGCCTCACCACCGTGCAACGGACCGGCTTTATTGTTCTGCCCCAGGCGTTGCGGGTATCGATTCCCAACCTGGTTGGTCAGGCCATCGCCACCTTTAAGGAGACGTCGCTGATCTTCATTGTCGGCTCGTTCGAGTTCCTGACTGTGGCCAACCGGTCGATCCCGAACCAGCCGACATTCCTGGGCCAGAACCTCCCGGCGCTGCTGTTCATCAGCGTGGTGTACTGGGCGGTCTCCTACTCGATGTCCCGAGGCTCTCGCAGCCTTGAGATGAAGCTCGGGGTGGGAAGCCGATGAGCCTCTTTTCTGTTCAATTCGTTCAACTAGTTCAAACCAAAATCGTTCAAGCAGGGCCGGCGAAGGACCCGGCGGGAGAGTTGTCATCATGAGCATTGCCGATGCAGGACTTACCGAAGAGCTACGAGCTCGCGACGACGTCATCGTCTGTGAAGGCGTAAAGAAATGGTTCGGCGACTTTCAGGCGCTGGCCGGAATCGACATGACGGTGAAGGAGCGGGAGGTGATGGTGGTTCTGGGACCGTCCGGTTCCGGTAAATCCACGCTGATCCGCTGTATCAACCGTCTTGAGGTTCACCAGGAGGGCCGGATCGTCGTAGACGACATTGAGCTGACCAACGATCTGCGCAACATCGACAAGATCCGTTCCGAGGTCGGCATGGTGTTCCAGCAGTTCAACCTGTTCCCCCACCTGACGGTGAAGGACAACATCACGCTGGCTCCCATCTGGGTTCGTAAGCAGGCCAAGATCCACGCCGAGAAGAAGGCTGAGGAACTGCTGGAGCGGGTCGGTATTCCTGAGCAGGCCGACAAGTACCCCGGCCAGCTTTCCGGTGGTCAGCAGCAGCGTGTGGCCATCGCCCGGTCGCTGGCCATGGAGCCGAAGATCATGCTGTTCGATGAGCCCACCTCGGCTCTCGACCCGGAAATGATCTCCGAAGTGCTGGACGTGATGAAGGATCTGGCGCTGGGCGGTATGACCATGGTGGTGGTCACCCACGAAATGGGCTTCGCCCGTGAGGTGGCCGACCGAATCGTGTTCATGGAGGACGGCGAGGTGGTGGAGGTCGGCACTCCCGAACACTTCTTCACCAACCCGACCGAGGACCGCACCAAGTTGTTCCTTTCCCAGATTCTGTAGCGGGTACAACAACTTCGTACCAACGTTCAACGGGCGTCGCTTCCCTATCGGGAGCGGCGCCTGTTGGCGTTTTGAGAAAGATCTGAGATTTCTTCGATTTCTCCGTCACGCCGCCGGTTCTCGGGAGTTAACCCAGGTGTAGGAACAATCACCACAGGAGAAGAAATCATGAGTGCACCCAAGATCGCCGGCGACATGTCCCAGATGGACACCCTTTCACAGCAGTTCTCGAAAGCGTCGGGAGACGTGCAGGCACTGGTCACCGATCTCAATCGCATCACCACCGGCACCGTCGGCCCCGGTTGGGAGGGCGCTTCGGCCCAGCGCTTCCTGGCGGCGTGGAACGCCGAGTTCAAACCGGCTCTGGACAAGCTCAACGTCGCCCTGGGCGAGGCCGGCGCCGAGGTGTCCCGTCGTCGCCAGGCCCTTACCCTGGCCGACAGCTAACCCCGACTCTCACTACCTACGTAGACGACACGGTAGACAACGAGGTAACGCACCATGAGCAATCCCATCGGAGATCCGGTGGCCGTTTCACAGCTGGCCGATCAGTACCGGCGTGAGGCTGGTCGCATCGACGAGGCCTTCCACCACGCCTGGCGCCACCTCAACGACATCGAGTGGATCGGCCGGCGGGCCGATACTGCTCGGACCGATATGGATGTTCGCCGCAACGAAGTCACCCACTACCTGAGCGAGCTGCGGGCCATGGCCCGTCAACTCGACGATCATGCCCAATGGATGACAGAAACCATTCGGGAGCTGACCGATCTGGAGAATCGTATTCGGTCCTGGGCCGCCGGTCGACCGGCCGGCTCAGGGTCACCGGATGCCGCCCTCATCGGAACGTATCCCTCCTACTGCAGCTTGGAGTGGCGAGATTTGGCTCACCGACTGCGAGCGGCAGGCGCAGCTTTTTGAGCTGAACTGTCGGCAATAAGGGCAATCATGATCTGGCGAGCCCGGTCTCGATCCACCTGGCGGGTTGGTGGTCGAGACCGGGTGCCATTTGAAATCGCATCGGTAGCTTTGCTCACCTATCCCGCTACCGGGCCCGCCAGTTGGATGACCTTGCCCAAAGGCGGACGCCCACCGCTAGGGACTTTTGCAGACTCCGCCCATAGCGCTGGTGGCCTACAGTTTTTAGTCATACGGGTTGTTCGAGATCGTGCTCTCGCTCAACCACAACTGGACCCATCAGTCGCCTTCGGAGCTCTTGTTGAACACGTATACCACCGAACCAATCGCCCAGAAGCCCCTATCGGGCCTTCGAAACGTTCTTCGCTTGATCAAGTCGGCGTTCAGCGGTTCACCGACTCCGCCGGTCGAGCGGACAGCAAGTCGGCCAGCCGTCTCGTGTACGCCGCAGTCTTCACTCTCCAATCACCGGTCGGCTCATCGGCGGGTGTCGGTGAGGTGCGAGGCCCACATCCGCCACACCTGGTCGTAGAGGCTCCGCCGAGACCCACTAGGGCCGAAGGCTTCGGTGGGGCTATCAGGATTGGCCGATGACGCTGTCCCGCAGCTCCCTTTTGAGAATCTTGCCTGAGGCATTCCTCGGCAACGATTCGCTGACGATCCGGATGCTGGAAGGAACCTTGAACGAGGCCAATCGCTCTCCCAGAAATCCGCCGAGCTCTTCAGCCGAGACCGTGGCGCCCTCTCGAGGCATGATGACCGCAGCAACCTCTTCACCCAGACGCTCATGGGGCACACCAAACACGGCGGCCTCGTGCACCGCCGGATGTTCGTAGATGGCGGCCTCAACCTCGGCGCAGTAAATGTTTTCGCCGCCCCGCAGCACCATGTCTTTGATGCGGTCCTTCACATAGACCCGTCCGGCGGAATCCACGTAGCCGACATCACCGGACCGTAGCCAGCCGTCAACGATGGTGGCGGCCGTGTCCTCCGGGCGGTTCCAGTAGCCCCGAATGAGGTTCGGTCCCCGGAACCACAACTCACCCTCCTCACCCGCCGGCAGCACGTTGCCATCGGCGTCGGTGACCCGCATGTCGACCAACGGGATGGTGCGACCGGTCGAGGTCGGATGGGCGACAAAGTCGTCACCAGCGGTGGACGGGCCGTAGGCGTTTGTCTCGGTCATGCCGTAGCCGAGGCTGGGCCGACCCACCGGGAAGCTGTTCTCGATCCGTTTAACCAGCTCAGGGGGCATTGGTGAACCGCCACCGCCTACAAAGACCAGACTGGAAACGTCACGCTCGCCGAACGTTTTGGCTTCCAGCAGGTCCCAGCTCATGGTGGGAACACCGACAAAGTGGGTCACACCCTCCCGTTCGATCAGTTCAAGCGCCCGGTCGGGGTCCCAACGGTAGGTCATTACCAGACGGGCTCCCGACACCATCGAACCCAACATGACGGGAACCAGCCCGGTCACGTGGAACAACGGGACCGGCAACATGAACACCGGGGTCGGGCCTTCACCCGGTTGGGGCACGGATCCAGTGGTAATCAACTCGTTGACCGCCGAACGGGCGGCGAAGGCCATGAGAGCGTTGATAACCGCCCGGTGGGTGCTGACCGCTCCCTTAGGACGACCGGTTGTCCCCGACGTGTACAGGATGGTCATGTCGTCGTCCGGACCGATCTCGACCTCCGGCATGGTGGCGTCATCGGTCAACAACTCGGCCAACGTCGTGACCGCCAATTCTCCGGTGGCCGAGCCCGCCCCGCCGGCATCGTCGACGGCCACGATGGTCGGTGCCGCCTCCCAGTCGGCGCAACCGGCCAGGCGTTCGATTCGAGGAGGGTCGGCCAGTACAACCTTTGCCCCGCAGTCGTCCAGAGCGAACAGCAACTCATCGGCTTTCCACCAGGCATTCATGGGTACCGCTACCGCTCCCACCGAGGTGACGGCAATGAACGAGGCGATCCAATGTGGGCTGTTTCGCATGGCGATGGCAACCCGGTCCCCTTTGACTACACCGAGTTCGTTAACCAGCGCACTGCCTATTTGCCCGGCTAGTCCCAACACCTCCCCCATGGTGTAGCGATCGTCTTCGAAGACGACGTAATCATCGGTTCGGGCGGCGGCCATCTCGAACAGAAACCGGATGCTGGGTGGCGCCAAAGCGAACACCTTGGTCGGTTGCCCCATGACTTCCTGCTCGGCGATCTCGAACATGGTGCCGGGGGCGCATACCGCCTGGCAGGCTTGTTCGAAAGGATCGCTGGATGTTTCCGTCATGCTGTCGCTGGCCATGGCATCTGTTCTTACCAGATCATTCCGGCGCTCGCCAAGCACCCGGCCGAGATGGTTGATCGACGTCGGAGGCAAGCCACGTCGGATCATCGACCGGAACCGATACGTCGACGGCCAGAACGCTTCCCCCTTGGCTGAAGCCTTCGGCTTCGAGCTGGCGGCTTAGGACTTCCAGGGGCTCAGAATCACTCTGCTGGACAAACGTGCTGTAGTTGACCGGGTCGTGGCCGAGGCCGCGGAGACTTCCGTTGAATCGCAACACTCGGCTTCTGTTGTCAGACCGACCGCCGATCGGAGCGAGGACCAAACGCTCAGCGGTGACAACGAGATCATTGCGGTTCTCCAACACAACCACGGTTGTGTCCTGCCCGCCTGTTCCGTCGTTCTTGATGTAGTAGCCGGCGGCCACCACCGAGCGAACGTTGAATCGACGGTTGAACGATTGGTCGGCGGCCAACGTCATGGCCGTTGCCGCCCCGTAGCTATGGCCGATGATGTTGAGTTCGGCTCCGGGTGGAATCTCGAGTCGTTCAAGCGCCGTCGCCACCATTGAGGCGTACGGGTCAATTTCGCCGGACACCGCTGCCGACGGCACAGCGGCCATATCCAGGTCACGGACCGACCGATGATGCGGATCAAGACCCTCGCCGGGCCGCGTCAGGTCCGCTACACCGGGCAGTATCACCGAATACACGCTGTCGGGTTGGTGCACCACAACCGCAAACTCGTCGGGCCCTAGCGACTCCCCATCACCGGTCAACGTCAACGCCTGGGCGACAACCTCCCGCCCAGTGGACGGCGCCCAGCGACCGACGGTTCTGGTGGTGAACGCGCCTCCCTCATCGCCCGGTCGCCCTCGATCGAAGTTGAGATCGCCCAACAACCCAGCGAGGGCGACTGCACCTCGGGTCGTTCGCTGAGCGGAATAGGCCGCTCGATGACCTGCCCACCACACCAGCGTTTGGCCGGCAGAGAGATCTCGTTCGGCGGCGTCAGCTGTTTCGGCCTGTGTCTTCGACTGCTCGATGTGCGCTTCCACGTACCGCAGCCGACGACGGCAACGGGTGAGTCCCACCAGCGTGGCAGCCGTTCTGCGGCGGAACCAGGCAACGTCCAGCCGTGGATCGGCGTCGCACAGAGTGGTTGTGGCCGCTTGGGAGGCCAGGCGGCCATGGGAACCGCACATCACCTGCACGGTTCTTTCGATCTGCCGGGTAGTCTCCGCCAGTTGCCGGGGGCGAGCTGAGAAACAGCAGTCGCTGTTGTGACTGTCGAGCACGGGATCTCCGATCAGGCGGAGGAACTCCACCTGGCTTTGCGGTTGACTTGGCCGCGGCCAAAACAGGTACGGCTACCACTGGTGGGTCTGCAACCTGTACAAATCAGGGTGGCGATCGACTACCGCTACGAAGCTCACCGAGGACCTGGCTGACGTACCCGGCGAGGGCACCGACAACATCGGCAGCTGGTGTTGATCGTAAGGCCAACTGTGTCCCTTTTCAACGGCTACCAGCCAGGCAATACTTCCAGGATGGCAGGTAACCGCGACCCGCTCGTCGTGATCCGAACCCGATTGGCGGTTACAGCCCTCCAGAAGTTCGGACTATGCGAAGGAACCGATCCCGACGACGATGAGTCGCTGAACAAAGCGATCCGAAACTGTGAGCTCGGCGACTTCTCGTCAGACGAATTGGTTGACCTACCCGATGCCGAGTTCGACCAGCTGCTCCTTTCCGACGACCCAGGGACCGTGCACTGTCTCCAGGACCACCACCCCGGGCCCGGCGATCTTGAACAACTGATATCGGGCTGCGCGCAAATGGCCGGAACTGCCATGCCGGCTCGGAACATCAACGAATTCACGCCCGACCGAGGCTCCGGCGTCGAATGGGAAACCTTCGGCACCAACCACACGCTTGTCGTCGACGGGAAGTATTGGACACCGACACCGGAGATCAACCGATCGGTCCAAGGACCAAGACGCTTTTACACCGGGCCCATCGACATTAACTGGTGCCTGTTCTGGCTCACCGACACCGAATGCCATGAACTCACAGAACGTCGAGGCTGGACCTTATTCGGCTGATACCCATCATCAAGTCGACGCCCACGTCTTACGGCAGGTTCGCCGTTCCGCTTCAGCCACCCGTACCATCACTCGTACTATGCCGACTATGGATCAACAAGCCGACGCCGTTGTCATTGGAGCCGGCGTGATCGGATCGTCGATCACGCTTGAGTTGGCTCGCCGCGGCCTCAACGTCTTATGCCTCGACAAGCTACCGGCCGCCGGGTACGGCTCGACCAGCAGCTCAAGCGCCGTTGTCCGATTCACCTACAGCACCGAAAGTTCTGTGGCCATGTCGTGGGAGGGCCTCCACTACTGGCGGGACTGGGCCAATCACGTTTCGGTAGGTCCCGGCTCAGGCATCGACCACGATGCGCTGGTTGAGTACTCCACCGTGCCGATGGTGATGTTCCACCACTCCGATGAGCCTGAGCCGCCGTACCTGGAGCACTTCAAACGCTTAGGAATACCCCACGAGGTGGTGAGTCCAGGCGCTCTACCATCCTGGCTCGAATCAGTGGACACCCGTCGGTTCGGACCGGCCGCCCGTTTGGATGACGCCGACGATCCGTTCTGGGGTGAACCCGACGACAGCTTTGACATCGCCATCGTTTGCGCAGACGCCGGATTTGTATCCGACCCGCAGCTGGCGGCCCAAAATCTGGCCACTGCTGCCATGGCCGCCGGAGCTTCTTTCGCATTCAAAACGAAGGTGGTGGAGATCAACTCCGACAGCTCGTCCAACCGCATCACCGGGCTGGTGGTCGAAGATGAGAGCGGCGAGCGTCGCCGCATCCAGACGCCGGTGGTGGTTAACGCCGCCGGGCCACACTCCAGCGGAGTTAACGCCATGGCGGGCGCGGTCGAAGACATGGCCAGAACCAGTCGGGCTCTGCGCCGCGAGGTCTACATCGGCCCCGCCCCGGAAGGCTACGACGATCAGGGAGCGTTCATGTGCGGCGATCTGGACATCGGGGTCTACTACCGGCCGGAGAAAGGCGACAACATTCTGGTCAGCAGCACCGAGCCGGAGTGCGACGAGTTGGAGTGGGTCGACCCCGACGACTACGACACCGTTCTGTCCGAAGACGAATTCCAACTCAACATGTTGAGAGCTTCACGGCGCTTCCCCAACCTGGCCATCCCTCACTCGAAGAGGGGCCTGGTGTCGTTGTACGACGCCTCCGATGACTGGACACCGATCTATGACCGGTCCATGATCGACGGCTTCTACATGGCGTGCGGCTCCAGCGGCAACCAGTTCAAGAACGCGGCGATCGCCGGACACATCATGGCCGAACTGATCACTGCGGTTGAGGGTGGACACGACCACGATGCCGAGGCCCTGGTTATCACCGGTCGCTACACCGGCATGCAGATCGACATGTCCACCTTCAGCCGTCTACGCCCGGTGGACCCCGACGGGGCCAACACCGTGCTTGGCTGACAACCGCCGAGCTCTGACCGCCTCCACCCGGTTAGGAGAACATCGTCAGCCACTGCTCGACCGTCTTCGGCCGGTACACGACGTTCATGGACCTGGTGTCGCCCATGGACTTGGACGGCTCCGGCGAGTAGAGATGGCCGGGGAAAAGAGTCGCCGTGTCCGGCACCTTGGCCAGGCGATCAGTTAGCGAGTAGTAAAGCTGCTCGGGGTCACCTCCCGGAAGGTCGGTTCGTCCACAGCCGTCGAGAAACAGCGTGTCACCTGACACCAGATGGTCCTCCACCAGGAAACACTGACTGCCAGGTGTGTGACCAGGCGTATGAATCAGTTCAATGTCGACCTTGCCGACCGACACGATGTCACCCGATTTGTGGGCCGTCATCTGACCGGCGTTGAGCCCGGTGGTCTTGGCCACAAACTCAACTTCGGGAGCCTGCAGATGGACGGGAACGTCAACCTGCTCCAGCAGTTCAACCACGCCGGTCAGGGCGTATCCCATCATCGAACCGCCAACATGGTCGGCGTGGTAATGGGTCCCGAGGATTCCGGTAATTGTCATACCGTCTTCGGCTGCGATATCAACGAAGTCCAGCGGCGCGTACGCCGGGTCAACCACCACCGCTTCGCCGGTGTCACGGTCGCCGATGAGGTAGGCGAAGTTTCGCATCTGAGTGGCGATCGGATCGCCGACAGCAAAATCCCGACCGCTAAGGAGCTGGCGAAAGTACAACATCGTTCCAGCCTA
>JAHDFR010000342.1 GCA_020628065.1 Acidimicrobiales bacterium | reverse complement strand
GTCCTCGGCTCCCGCTCTGATTGAGGAGGTGTCGGTTCCGCAACCGGCGACAAGCAAGGCGGCAAAGGTTAACCCGAGCAGCCACGGCGGCAGCAAGGTGCGATGTTTCACTGACTTCACTCGTTCCATGGTGCCATAGACGACGGTGCCGGGCGGCTGGTTCCCGGCCTTTATGATTGTCCAGCCGAGAGGTCGCCGATCTACTGCAGATGGATCCAAGATGGATACATGGTGTCCGGACATGTCGTCACCCAACGGTTCTTCGAGACGGCGGTCAAGGCGATCGTGGCGGACGTGATGGGGGGAGATGGCTATGTTGCCGGTCGGCTTGGTTCCGGGTCGGACGTGTTGGGATTCGACGACGGCCGCTCACATGATCACGACTTCGGCTGCCGGTTGACGGTTCTGGTTGATGACGCTGCGGCCGCTGTGGTTGCTGAGATCGACACCGTGCTGGAAGACCGGCTGCCCGACGAGGTTGACGGCTGGCCGACCCGGTTCGCCACCACCTGGGATGAACGGGTGAGCCACAAGGTGGATGTTCACACGGTTCACGACTTTGCGAAGAGCCGTCTTGGCGTCGATCTTCGTTCCCCTCTTACCGTCGGCCAGTGGCTGTGTTTGACGGGGCAGTCGGTGCTTGAGGTGTCAGGCGGGCCGGTGTTTCACGACACCACCACGGCGTATGCCCGTGTCTGCGACTCGCTGCGTTGGTATCCCGAAGACGTGTGGCTGTACACCTTGGCGGCCGGCTGGACCCGATTGAGTCAGGAGCTGCCGTTTGTTGGCCGCACCGGCGAGTTGGGTGATGATGTGGGTTCGCCGGTGATCGCTGCGCGGTTGTGTCGAGACATCATGCATCTGGCTTTCCTCGTCGAACGGGTTTGGATGCCCTACCCGAAATGGCAGGGCACCGCTCTCAGCCGGTTGAGCTTCGGGGCCGAGATGGTTGCTGTGCTGTCTCGTGTGCTCTCGGCCGATGACTGGCGGACTCGCCAACGACATATGCAAGAGGCGATCGAGATTTTGGCTGAACGGCATCGCCAGGCCGGGTTCGATCTGCCGGAGCCTGCTGTTCACCAGTTCTTTGAACGGCCGGCGCTGGTCACCCACAACGACATTCCTGCAGTGTTCACCAGCCGGATCTCCGACGGACGGGTTCTCGGATTACCACCGATCGGCTCGATCGAGCAGTGGTGCGACAACGTCGACATCCTGGCCAAACCCGAACGCCGAGCCAACATGGTGGCGGCATACGACGGTCTGATTTCTAGGCCGTTCCGGCCCATGGGCCTCCCCCGTCTTCAAAGGCTGCAACGGCTGTTCGGGGGCGATGCCGGAGGCTAGTTTGGCGCGGTCGTTGTCCGGCCCGATCCAAGTTAGGACATCGGGTTACAGTGCCGATAGCTCCTACTTCGGCTCCCAGCAACGACCGTTCACTGCGCTAGCCCGATCACAACCAGCCCCCTGTCAATCGCGCGTGAGGCCAAACGATCATCAAAGGTTGCGACACCCCGAGCTTCCCGGTGTATCGCTGCGTCGAGGACTATGACACCGGGTAGTCGTAGACCAGTGGACGCCCGAAGCGAAGCCCACCGCAACGGGGCATCTACATCAGCTTCGTGTATCTCGAACGCTGCTCGGAGATCTCTGGCCGCCTTATCGAGCAGACCCAGTTTCGCCGGACCGACAAGACACTCGGCGAGAGTCACGGCCGGCAGCACCGCCGCTTCGTCTCCGAGCTTTTGATTCGAATCCGCTGCAACCTCGTGGTGTGCATCCTTAGGGTCCCGCAGAGCGATGACCCAGCTGGCGTCAGCGACAATCACTCGGGCCAGTCCTCCTCACGGTCATACAACTCAGCAGACCCAGGCATCGAACCGACAAGTTCTTTGCGGGCTTCGGCACGAGCTGCGGATGACCGCCCACCAGTAGCCCAATCAGCCAAAACATAGTGAATCAATTTGGCCCTAGAAACACCGGGCCAACGTAAGGCGGCTTCATCGAGCACCTTCGCGATCTCTTCTGTTTCGGTGACAGGATGTCGCGCTCGTGTTGTAGGCATACCAAAAGTGTGACACCAGGTGCAACACCATGTCCATCGATCCGAAAGAGTCATGAATA
>JAHDFR010000122.1 GCA_020628065.1 Acidimicrobiales bacterium | reverse complement strand
TTGTCGTCGGCGTGGCGGTGGTAGTGGGAGTCGTGAGTCCAGGCGGCCAGAGCCAGGTCGTCGCGTTCATCGGACGACATGTCGCCTGCCAGTGTCTGGGCGGTGGTGGCCACCTCCATCCCATGTTCGATGGTGTGGTAGTACCGGCCGGGCTTTCGGTACACCGCCAGCAGCTGCTCGAAGACATCGTCGACATTGCCATCACCCCGGTCGTAGTGGGCGAAGTGTCGGCGCCAGGTGTGCCTAACCTGTTCATCCGGCAGCGGCTCGTAGGGTGGGCTCGTCATCGCCGACTGCGGTTGGTCGGCCGAACTGTCAGCCGGGTGTCAGGCCGGCTACTTGGGCGGCAGGGTGGATACGAAGGCCAAAGCCTCATCCACCCAGTCTTGCAGGTGAACGTCGTCGGCGACATCGGTTGAAGCCAAACGCCGCCGGCTTGTTGGTCGGCGGCTACTCGTTGCGGGGACGGACGCCGATGGGCTTGAGCCGTCCGCTGTCGATGATGGCGTCGACTACCGGCTCGATGAGATCGCCCAGATGATTGACTTCGGTGTCGGTCATGCCTTCCCACATGGCGGCCGAAAGCTCGTTGGTTCGTTGTTCCAAGACGGCCCGCTGAGAGGAGCCGTGTTCGGTCAGGGTGTCTTCGTCGCTCAGCCATCCCCGCTCGACCAGACCGCTGACTGCGGTGTCCCAGGCTTTGTCCGACCAGCCTCGGCTGGCCTTAACAAATCCGCCGTACTGGGCGTTGGTGACGGCTGTGCATTCGGCCGGTGACAACGGTTCGGAGATCAGCAGGCCGATGTGAGCGTCACCCCGCCACTCACGGACAATCGTGGCCAGCTGCCATAGCCGGATCAGGGCATCGTCGGCGTAGGGCGAGCGGTCGAGCAGTCCGAGGACGTCGTAGTTCCCGGCGGCCATAGGTCGTCCGCCCCACGGCAGATTGTCCACCACGTTCTGGAGGGCGGCGTTGGCTTCCGCTACCGGCCAGGCATCGTCCCGACCAACCGAGTTGAAGATGACGTCGGCCAGCCTCCACCGGGCCAACTGCATGGCTTCGGCGTTGCTAACATCCCACAAGCCTTCCATGGCCGGGACCACCACGTCGGGACTCCAGTTGTAGAACGTGGCGACGACCATCCCGGCTGGTAGCTCACCCATGGCCGCCGTCCGGGACCCGAAGTAGCCACCCATTGCTTTGGGGCCTTCCCCGCCGACACCTTCTTTGGCGTATTCGTCGCCTGCTTCCCGGGCGAAGTAGATGGGGACGTGCAGTCTGGTGGTCAGGTCGTGGAGCCGGTTGACGGTTTCGAGAGTGACGGGGTCAAGAGCTGCGGAAGCGGTGTCGGTCATGACCGACGACGGTAGCAGCCGTCGATCGCGTCTCTTAATTCGGGCCGTGCTAAGACTGGGAGATGAGTTCCAACTCCGGCACCGGCCCTGAGGACACCGTCTCCGAGAACACTGTCTCTGAGATCCCCGCCTATCGGGACATCCTGTACGAGGTGGACGATCCGGTGGCCACGATCACCTTGAACCGACCTGACTCGCTCAACGCCTGGACCGGGCGGATGGATGACGAGATCCGTGACGCTGTTACTCGGGCCAATCAGGATCGCTCGGTGGTCGGCATCATCATCACTGGAGCCGGCCGGGCGTTCTGCGCCGGGGCCGACATGAAGGTGCTCGACCAATTGTCGTCAGGCGAAGGCCAGGCCGAGGGAGCCAACGAAGCGGAGGAGCGCAATTATCCGTGGGCCAACCCTCAAGGAGACTTCGACGGTCGCTTCCCCTATTTGATGGCCACCGACAAGCCGATTATTGCCGCCATCAACGGCCCGGTGGCCGGTATGGCCTACCCGTTCTCGTTGTGTTGCGATCTTCGAGTGGCCAGCCCCGACGCCATGTTTGTGGTGGCCTTCCCCGAACGTGGGCTCATCGCCGAGTGGGGTTTGAGCTGGATGCTGCCCCGCCTGGTCGGCCCGGCCGTGGCCCTAGACCTGTTGTTTAGTTCCCGGCGAGTCAAAGGTGAGGAAGCGCATCAACTGGGCTTGGTGAACCAGTTGGTTGAGGCCGACGATCTGCTGCCGTATTGCCGCCGCTATATCGAACGGCTGGCCGAGCGTTGTTCTCCGGCGTCGATGGCCATCATGAAGCATCAGGTGTATTCACAGATGCACGTCGGTCTGGGCAAGGCTGAGGGTGAGTCGCAACGCTTGATGGTGGAGAGCTTCGACCGCCCGGACTTCGCCGAAGGAGTCAGGTCATTCGTGGAGAAGCGGTCGCCGCGCTTTCCCCGTCTGCCGCTGGAGGGCTGAGCTCAAGTAGCGACAACAGCTCGGCTTCCGACATTGGTTGGTGGTAGAGGTAGCCCTGTGCCAGGATGCCCCCCAATCGTTCGACGGCTTCAGCCTGTTCGATTGTCTCCACGCCTTCCAGGATCACCTCCAGGGCCAGCGCATCGCAGAGGCCGACCAGCGAGGCCGTCAACTGCCGGGTGACTTCGTCGTCAACGATGGAGTTGACGAACGACCGATCGATCTTAACCACGTCGATCGGTAGCTCTCGAAGGTGGGCAAGGGAGGAGAAGCCGGTGCCGAAGTCATCCAGCCCGATGCGAACGCCGGTCGACTGTAGATCCCAGAGCACAGGCAGGGTGGCTTCGGTCCGGAGAACGGCCGTTTCGGTTATCTCAAGTAGCAGGTGCTCAGGCTCCAGCCGGCTCGTCTCCAGCGCCAGGCGGACTCGTTCCACTAGATTGCTGTAGCTAAGTTCGACCGCTGAGAGGTTCACGGAGATGGTGAGCGGCTTGCCTGCGGCGGCGGTTCGCCCACCGAGGCTGGTGGCCTTTTCCAGCATGCGAAGGCCAAGTTCGGGTAGCAGTCCGGCTTCCTGGGCGACGTCGAGGAAGTCGTTGGGAGGAGCCAGCCGACCGTCTTCTTGTCGCCAACGGATAAGGGACTCGACTCCCACAATGGTTCTGTTGGTCACGTTGACGATCGGCTGGTACCTGGCTTCGATTCGATCGTCTTCCAGCGCCTGTCGAAGGCCGACCTCTACGGTGAGGCGGCGGTCGGCGGTTGCCCTCATCTCGGCGTCATAGACCGAGATGCGGTTTCGACCCGCCTGTTTGGCCCGATACGCCGCGGTGTCGGCCTCATCCAGAACGCTCGCGGCCTGGCGGGACGGAGTGTGCTGTTTGCCTCTGACGTTGTCGTCGGCGTTGCTGATGGTCTGCGTCCGGGCCCCCAGTGAGATGCCGACGCTTACGCCGATGTGTGCCGGCTGTCCGGCCACGATGAACATCTGGCCCACCAGGTCGATGATGCGCTGGCCTAGTGCCTCGGCTTCGCTCACCGTGGCCGACTTCACGATGGCCACGAACTCGTCGCCGCCCATGCGGCCAACCATGATCTTGTCCTCTTCAACCAGGGTGCTGAGGCGCCGTCCCAACTCGGCCAACAGCTCGTCGCCGGCCTGATGTCCCAGCGAGTCGTTCACGATCTTGAAGTGGTCGAGGTCGCAGAAGAAGACCGTCGGTCGGTAGCCGTCGCTCCACCACTGCTCAAGTTGTTCCAGCAGCCGTGTCCGGTTGGGTAGGCCGGTCAAGTCGTCGGTGGTGGCCTGATGTTCCAGTTGGTCGGTCAGCAGGCGTTCCAACGTCACATCGCGGCCGAGGCCGAATGACCGACCCAATTCGGTGTCGTAGTACAAGGTCCACTGAACCTCTAGCTCTCCACCGTCCTTTTTGAGCATCTTGAACGCCGGCTCGGATCGTCCGACTTCGCGGAGGTCGGCTTCGATCTTCGGTCGTAGGCCTGCGCTCTCGTCGGCCAGCAGAGTCCAAGAGTCCATACCGAACAGCTCTTCGGTGCTGTAACCCAACAACTTGGTCCATGCCGAGTTGTATTCGATTATGCGGCCCCATTGGTCGTAGGCCACGAACAACCATGGCCCGGCCGAAAAGAACCGCCGGAGCACGTGGTCGCCCGACTCGTCTGAGGCTCGGGTGGCCACCAGGATGTTTCGGCCGGCGTGATGGCCGAGCTGGCGCAACCGCCAGCGGCTCGACCCGTCCACGCCGTAGTGCAGGCCCGGGGAGAGGTGAGCGTTGTTGTGGCTCTCCGGTGCCGGTGGGTGATGGAGGGCCGCCGCCATGGCCATGGCCACCGGTGAGTCGACGGTCGGGGTGATGAGCACTTCACCGTTGGAAGCGTCGAGCCAACGGTTGCCGGTGAGGATGACGCCGTCTTCTTCCAACAATGCTGCTGGTATCGGCAGGTTGTGAAGCAGCTCGGACCAATGGCCCATTGCCGTTTCCCACCGATCGCTAGTGCTCACTTTCCGGGTATCGGCGCTGATTGCCGTGTGGTTTAGTTGTCCGAACTATGCGCTGCTGTCCGAGCTATGCGCCGTCCTCCGGACCGGCCCTATCGTCGCCTTCTGTGTCGTCGGACAGTTGCAGCTGGCGCTCAAGCGGTCGGTGGGAGAGGATGGACCGCATGTAGTCATCCAGCGCCTCCAGGTTGTCGACCTCGCTCTGGCGGCGCTCGGACAGGTAGTAGCGGTGCTCCAAGACTTGGTGGAACACTTCGACCGGTTCGAGTCGTTCGGCCATCTCCGGCGGGATGGCCTCCACTACCGGTTCATAGATGTCAGCCAACCATCGAGCGGCAGCCACGGCTTGGGGAATCTCTTTGCCCGAGCTTCGTTCGAGCCAGACCCGGAAGCTGGAAATGTCGGCCAGCAGTCGACGAGCCTGATTTTCTTGTACCGCCAGGCCGGTGCGTCTGCGTAGCTCCCGAGCGTGGTGTCCCTCTTCTATCAGGACCGGTTTGATTCGCAGTCGGGTTCCGTCACGGCTGATGGACATCTCTTCGATGTCGAATCCGAGGTCGTTGAGCCGACGGACTCGACGCTCGATGCGCCATCGCTCGTCGAGGCTGAACTCCTCCGGTTCGGTCAGCTCGTTCCACAGCTGTTCGTATCGTTGGGCCAGGTCGTCGGCGATGGCCACTGCATCCACGTCTTCACCTACACGCCCTTGTGCTTGGAGGTCAAGTAGTCCACCGGCAACATTCTCTCGAGCGATGGTCAGGTCGTAGGCTCGCATCTCGTCGGTGATTGAAGGTGCTCGTTCGGTGGTCTCGGCGTCGACCAGGTACGCCATCATCGCTCCGGCGTCCCGGCGGAACAAGATGTTGGACAGCGAACAGTCGCCCCAGAAGATGTTCTCCAAGTGGAGTCGGACCAGTAGTACGGCCGCGGCGTCGAGCAGGTTGTCGGCCAGAAGTGGACCGTCGCGCCCGAGCACATACCAGTAGGGCAGTGAGAAGTCGAGATAACGGGTGATCAACATGGCCGAGTCAGGGTCCGAATCAGAGTGAGGGCCATCGGCGGGACGTTGGGTGGGATGTAGGTCGGTGGCCACGCCAACCGGCTCGACCACCGGTAGATGTTCGTCTCGCAGATCTCGAAGAATCTCGTATTCGGCCCGGGCCACGTCGCGCTGAGTTTCCTTCAGGGCGTACACCCGATCGTCGTAGCGGACGAAGCGGACGATGTGTCGACTGATGCCATGTGCCATCGGCACCAGCCTCGGGTGGTCCCATTCGGCCAGAGGCTGACCCCAGGGCAGATCGAGAAAGTCGGGGTGACCGCCGCGGGTCAGGAGGGTGACGCCACCGGCGCTGTGCTCCCCATGACCCGGTTCTTCATGGCTGCTTTGGTCCTGGCGATGCAGTTCACTTGGCGGGTTTTTGTCTGTGGTCGGAGGCGTGCCGTCAGCCATGGCTGTCAACGTATCGGTCGGTTGGCGGACCGGCTGCTCGGTGCGTCGAATGTCGCTGTTCGAGCCCCGTTTCGGCCCGGAACGTATTGGTGTCGAAACCGGCCGTAAACAAACACGAAACGAACACCATCGCGGGACTTCCGGAGATGCCCGGACAGTTTGATGCTGCGTGGCTCCCAGGCGGGGCCGTTGAATCTCGAAGACCCTTAGTAGCAGGAGAGTGCAAAGCGATGAGAGCAAGTGATCAGAGTCGGACAAATCAGATTGAGAGCGAGGCGAACGCTTCGCTCCGGTCCATCCGCTGGGCCAAGTTCGGTGCCGTTCTGGCGGCGTTGGCCTTGACGGCCGCTGCTTGCGGAACAGCCCAAGACGACACCGTTGATGCCGCCGCGGAGGACGTTGCCGCACCGGCGCAGGATTCCGACGACGATGCCATGGAAGATGACGCCATGGAAGATGACGCCATGGAGGACGACGCCATGGAAGACGATGAGGATGCCACGGAGGATGACGCCATGGAAGACGATGAGGATGCCATGGAAGACGACGCCATGGAAGACGGAGATGCCATGGACGATGCCGAGCACTCCGGTGTGCCGCTCGACATTTCCTTCTCCGGTCTTGAGCCTCTAGGCGAGAACTACAACTACGAGGTATGGAGCATCGTCGACGATGCTCCGGTCACTGGCGGCCTGTTTGACATTGCCGCCGATGGTTCCGTCGAAACCGAAGGCCTGTTCGCCGAACCCGATGCTTCTGCTGTGGTGATCACCATTGAACCAGCCGTGGGTGACGACCCCGCCCCGTCGGACACCCACGTGCTGGCCGGTGATGTCGCCGAAGACGGCACCTTTGAGCTGACCATCGATCATCCGGCCGCCCTCGGCACCGACTTTTCCGATGCCGCCGGATCTTTTGTCCTGGCCACGCCGACCGACGACGATGACACCAACGAGCTGGCAGGTGTCTGGTTCCTGACCCTTCCCGGCCCTGAAGCCTCGCTAAGCCTCCCCGAGCTTCCCGCCGGCTGGGAGTACGAAGGTTGGGCTGTGGTGGAAGGGGCCGACGGCCCGGTTCCGCTCAGCACCGGGCGTTTCACCGACGTCGCCGCCGCTGACGACTTCAACGGTTTCTCCGGCCCCAACGCCGGGCCGAACTACCCCGGTGAGGACTTCCTTGTCAATGCCCCTGAAGGCCTGACCTTCCCGCTTGATCTCAGCGGTGCCACCGTTGTGATCAGCGTTGAACCTGCTCCTGATGACAGCCCGGCGCCGTTCGCTCTGAAGCCGTTGGTCGGCGACGTTCCGGAGATGATCGGTGACCACCAGGACATCGCCCTAGGCGCCGGACCGGTTGACATCACCGGTTCAGGATCGATCGAGGGGTAAAGCCGGAGAGGATGTCGCAGGACGATCAAAAAGAAATCTGAGAAATTTCCTAGAAAAACTTAACTCATGACCAGAAGGGTCGATTGAGTACTATCTCCCCCTAGCGAAAGGCCGGCACCACCTCCCTGGTGCCGGCCTTTTCGCGTGGCAGGCAAGGTGTCGCCGGCGCCGATCCACTGTCGGGTTAGACGAGACGACTGTGGCGTTGGTGGTCACGCCGAATCAGCTCGGCCACGGTCAGCACCGAGTCAGACGTCATCGGGAGGGCGTGTTTCTGGATTTGATGCAGCAGAAGAGCCGGGCGCCCGACGGCGTCAACCTCGGCATTACGGTTCTGGAGGACCAGGGCTTCAGGATGAGTGAACACCACACCGGTGCGAATGGGCATGATTACGCCGTGGCGCTGCAGATGTTCGTCCAGTCCCTCGGCCACATCAAGCACTTGACGAGCCCAGGTTCGTCCGCTGTTGTCCTGGGCTTTGGTCCGTACGGGCAGACCAAGCGAGTCAAGGCGTTCATAGATCCAGTCTTTCCCGCTGACATAGATCCAGGCGTTGATGTTCTTGACTTCCACCACCCACAGCCCGCCGGGACCGAGCACGATCTTGTCGGCCTCGCCTGCCCGGTTGCGGTACCCGGCGAACAGCATCCAATCGTCTGACAGCTCGTGGAGAGCATCATCGAAGGCCTGCTCACCGTCGACCCCGGCGCTCCAGGCCTTGACTTCGCCTGACAGTTTCCTCTGCTTGGCTTGAGCGTCCTCGCGTGCGAACCGGGCCTCCTCAAATCGCATGCGGGCCGCCTGTTCGGCCACGGTGGGGATTGGAAGTACGCGCTGCCACCAGCGTTTGGCGTCCATGGCCTGCTGAAGCCGGCCTTGGGCCTCCATGAGGTCGGCGTACTTCTGTGCTTCATCGAGGGTGGCCTGCTCCAGTTTGGATTTGGCCTCATCCTTCATCTTTTGCGGATGGTTCGACAGATACTCGATACGCACGGTGAATCCATGTAGCTGCTCTCGGGCGATTCCGACTGTAGTCCGTCTTGTCGGTCGGTGTCGTCACAGCTCGGCGGCTTCATCCAAGCGTTAACCAGTGGCGGGGTCGGTGAGAAGCGGCAAGTATGGGTTCATGCTCCAAGCAAGGAGTATTACGAAATCATACGGTCTCCTCGACGCTCTCCGGGGCGTCGACCTATCCGTCGACGCCGGTCAGATAGTGGCCCTTCTAGGTCGAAACGGTGCGGGTAAGACCACGTTGATCTCCATCATCGCCGGGCTGCTCAAGGCCGATGGCGGGACGGTTGAGGTCAACGGGCTTGACGCTTCGGGTCACCCCGATGAGGTGGCCCGACTCCTCGGCGTAGCGCCTCAGGAGACCGGTGTCTATCGGGTTTTGACGGTCCGCGAGAATTTGGAGTTCTTCGCCGATTTGGCCGGGGTGCCCAAGAAGAAGCGAACCACTCAAGCTGAAGAGG
This sequence comes from Acidimicrobiales bacterium, assembly GCA_020628065.1. Classification (GTDB taxonomy): domain Bacteria; phylum Actinomycetota; class Acidimicrobiia; order Acidimicrobiales; family SZUA-35; genus JAHELU01. The sequence goes on along the minus strand of JAHDFR010000122.1, from coordinate 4,800 downwards.
TGGCCGAGCAGCTTGGGTTGTCGGAACTGCTGAGCCGGAAGGGGTCCGAGCTGTCCGGTGGTGAGACCCGTCGCCTGCACACCGCTTGCGCCCTGGTGCACCGGCCCCGACTGCTGCTGTTGGACGAGCCGACGGTGGGCGCCGATGTCGCCACCCGACAGCAGCTGATCGAGTCGGTCAGGGGCCTTGCCGCCGATGGCGCCGCCGTGGTGTACACCACTCATTATCTGCCGGAGGTCGAGGCGTTGGAGGCCGACATCGTCATCATCCATCAAGGCGAAATTCTTGACCGAGGTACACAGGCCGAGCTGATCGAACGTCATCATCGAGGAGGGCTGTGGTTCACCGTTGAAGGCGAACTTCCGTCGGGTGTGTTGTCGGGGTTGGAGGTTTTGCATCAACGGCCAGACGGCGACGACCGGGAGCAATTCTTGGTAGGTGGCGACATTCGAATGGTCGAGCTGGTGGAGCGCTTCGGATCACAGGCCGCACAGTTGGTTTCTGTCGAGCGCAACCTGCCCGATCTTGACCGGGTGTTTATGGCGGTCACCGGTGAGTCGGCCGATGGCGACGGCGTCGAGCCGGTCGAACAGGCGGCCCGGTGAAACTGGAGGCGTCATGAGAGCCGCGGTGCATTGGGCGGCCCGGTGAAGCTGGAGGCGTTGTGAGAGCCGCGATGGCCGTGATGCGGGCTCAGACCAAGATCATCCGCAACGATCCTTGGTTTCTGGGGGTGATGTTCGCCATGCCGGTGGTGATCATGCCGATCTTCGCCGACGTGGTCGGGCTCGGTCTTCAGTCATCCGGCTATCCGGACGCCAGCGGGGCCGAGGTGGTGGTGCCGGGGCAGATGGTGTTGTTCAGCTTCTTCGTGGCCGGCTCGGTTGGGTTCATGGTGTTCCGTGAGCACGGCTGGAAGACGTGGGATCGGTTGCGGGCATCGGCTGCTTCGCCGACGTCGATTTTGGCTGGCTTCGCTGTGCCGTGGATTGGCGTGCATGTTCTCTATTCGTTGGCGGTGCTGACCGCCGGCGCCCTGCTGGTCGGGTTGCGGTTCAACGGCGGTTCACCTCTGGCCGTGCTATTGATTCTGGTGGCCTACGCCTTCTGTCTGATCATGTTGATGCTGCTGGCTACCGCCACCTTCAGAACCGTGAATCAGCTCAACGCCGTGCAGAACGTCGGCGCCATGTTGTTGGGTGGTTTGGGTGGCGCGCTGATGCCGCTGGAGGCCCTTCCCGGTTGGGCCCAGACAATCGCCCCGCTTTCTCCTGCTTATTGGGCCATGCGAGGTCATCGCTCGGTCTTCCTCGAGCAGGGCGGGGTGGGCGATGTGCTGTTGCCGGTCGGGGTGCTGGTGGCCGCCGGTTGTGTCTTGGCGGTCCTGGCCTCGATGCGGTTCCGGGTGGACGAAACCAAGGAATTCTTCGCCTAGCAGACCGTTGTGGAACACTGCTTGAGTGACCTCCCAACCGACTCCCGATGTTGATGTTGTAGTTGTGGGTGCCGGCTTCGCCGGACTGTACCTCCACTATCGGCTGCGAGAACTGGGTTTCTCCAGCCAGGGGTTCGAGACGGCGGCCGATGTCGGGGGAACGTGGTATTGGAACCGCTACCCGGGGGCTCGATGCGACGTCGAGTCGATCGATTACTCCTACAGTTTCGACGCCGAGCTGGAGGCCGAATGGGAATGGTCGGAACGCTACGCCACCCAGCCGGAGATTCTGCGCTACGCCAACCATGTGGCCGACAAGCACGACCTGCGGCGCCATATCCGGTTCGGAACGAAGGTGTTGTCGGCCCGCTGGGATGATTCGGCCGCAATGTGGCGCATCGCCGTCGCGTCGCAGGAGCACGGGTCCGCCGATCATGGTGCGGCTGAGGAGATCACGTGCCGGTTCTACATCATGGCCACCGGCTGCCTGTCGGTGCCCAAGTTGCCGCCTGACATCGACGGTGTCGATCGTTTCCAGGGCGACGTCTTCTACACCGGTCGCTGGCCTCACGAGGAGGTCGACTTCTCCGGCAAGCGAGTGGCCGTGATCGGCACCGGGTCATCGGGTGTGCAGTCCATCCCGCTGATTGCCGAGCAGGCGGCCGAGCTGACCGTCTTCCAACGGACACCGAACTTTTCGTTGCCGGCCCGCAACGGCCCGGTCTCGCCGGAGAAGGCGGCCGCTTATGCCGCCGACCGGGTGCAGTATCGAGAGGCGGCCCGATGGTCACGGACCGGAGTGCCCCTGGAAGGAGCCACCGAGGGGGCCTGGCAGCTCAGCGATGAGGAGCTGAACGAGCGTCTGGAGGCCGCCTGGTTGAAAGGCACGCTGTTCTCCATCGGCCAGGCGGCCAACGACGTTGTGATCCGGCAAGCCTCTAACGACCGGGTGGCCGAGTTCGTTCGCAACAAGATTCGAGCCACCGTCAACGACCCAGAAATAGCGGAGGCGCTGTGCCCCAAAGAGCATCCCATCGGGGCTAAACGGACGTGCCTGGACACCAACTACTACGCCACCTACAACCGGGACAACGTCACCCTGGTCAACCTGAAGACCGACCCCATCTCGGCCATCACCGAAACCGGTATCGACACCGCCTCCGGCTCTCGAACCTTCGACGCCATTGTGTTGGCCACCGGGTTTGACGCTATGACCGGCCCGCTGGTGGCGGTCGATATCGAAGGCCGGGACGGTCTGACGTTGAAGGACAAGTGGGCCGACGGTCCGCTGACCTACCTGGGTTTGACCATCAACGGGTTCCCCAACCTGTTCACCATCACCGGACCCGGTTCGCCTTCGGTGCTGTCCAACATGATGGTCTCGGTTGAACAACACGTTGAGTGGGTGACTGACGTGCTGGTCGATCTGCGGTCCAAGGGTTTTGACGTGATGGAGGCGACGACTGAGGCTGAGGTGGGGTGGGTGCAGCACACCAACGACTGCGCCGACATCACCTTGTTCCCCAAGGCCAAGTCCTGGTACATGGGGTCCAACGTGCCGGGCAAGCCCAGCGTGTTCCTGCCCTACGTCGGCGGGGTCGACGCCTACCGCCAGGTGTGTATCGATGTGGTCGACCAGGAGTACCTGGGGTTCGAGTTGCGTTCGGCCGACCGTTCCACAGTGCAACGCAGTGACGGTCTTGTGCGACGCCTGCAGCGTGACGTGGAAGTGATGCTTCAGGTGATGTCCGAGTTGGGTATCCCACCGATCGACACCATGACACCCGAACAGGCCCGGGAGCTGATGGCGTTGAACCGCACGGCCGCCCCTCCGGGTCCGGACGTGGGGGAGATTGTCGACGGGACATTCCCGATTATCGGCGGTTCGTCGGAACTGCCGTATCGGTTGTTCCGTCCGGCAACCCCGGGCCCTCATCCGGTGGTGTTGTTCTTCCACGGTGGCGGCTGGGTGCTGGGCTCGCACGATTCCAATGACCCGCTGTGCCGTGATCTGTGTGTTCGAGCTGATGCGCTTGTTGTTTCAGTTGACTATCGCCACGCCCCCGAGCATCGGTTCCCGGCTGCTCCGGAGGATGCGTGGGCCGCCTTCGAGTGGGTTAGTGCCAATGCGGAGTCGCTTGGCGGGCGACCCGGACCGATTGCGTTGTGCGGTTGGAGCGCCGGTGGCAATCTGTCGGCGGTCGTGTCCCAACAGGCTCGGGATGTTGGTCGGGCGGATGACATCGCCGGCTTGGTGTTGCTCAATCCGGTGGTCGACACCGACATGACCAGGCCGTCGTATCTCGAAAACGGTGACGGCTATGTTCTCACCAACAACTTGATGAACTGGTTCTGGGGTCATTACACCGGCACTGATGTTGCCGCTGGGAGCGGACCGGCGGCCGACGTGGTCGATGATGTGCGGGCCGCCCCGCTGCGAGGCGACCTGTCGGGTCTACCGCCGACGGTGGTGGTGACAGCCGAGTTTGATCCGCTTCGGGATGAGGGCACCGCCTACGTGGAGGCTCTACGGGCTGCCGGTGTCGAAGCCCGTGAGATCCCCATGCGAGGTCACATCCACACCTCTGTTGGAGCGGTCGACGTTATCGTGTCCTCCGCTCCGATCCGAGCTCAGGTGGCGGAGGCTCTACGGAGCTTTTGGGTCTAGCGGGAAGAATTCGTCCTGGCCCGCGCCTTCGACGAGGAACTGCGGCCGAATTCCACCGGCCAGGATCTCTTCGATGCGGTCGGAAATGTCGTCTCGTCCGCTCCGACCGGCTCCGGCTGCTGCCAGCTTTCGATGTGATCCAAGGTAGGCCGAAATCGCCTCTTGGGTCAGTTCGGAGACCGACATGCCTCGACGCTTCGCTTCATGGCGGACGCGTGTTGCCAACTCCTCGGGCAGTTGTACCGTTGTCCGGAACATGTACTCATGATGCCATGCGGCATGGCATGTCGTTAGGTAAATAGAGCCTGGTTCTTGCCCTATGGCTGGCGCCAGCGTGATTTGCCCTCGTTGTATGGAGTCCCGTCCTTCATCGTGCGGGAGCAGATCATATCTTTCCCGGTGCTCGACTTTCCGGTAGCTCCAGGCGGAGAGCAGAAGGCGCCCCCGTTCACGGAAGCAGCTACTGCGGTCTGTTGTTCCGTCGTTGCGGTCGTCAGCGGAGTGGTTGTTGTCGTGCTCGTTGGTTGCGCTGTGGAGGTCGTCGTGGAGGAGCTTGTTGCTGCTGCGGTCGACGTTGCCGGGTCGGTGTCCCTGGGGGGTGGGGAGTCGGGTCGATCGCGGGTTGGAATCGGTTGGGTTGAGCTGGAGACGGTCGACTCTGACGGAGCCGGGGTCAAGGCCAAGGTGCCGGTGGCGG
>JAHDFR010000121.1:2068-13518 GCA_020628065.1 Acidimicrobiales bacterium | reverse complement strand
GACAGTCGAGTTGCCTGTGCTGACAGCCGAGTTGCCCGTGCCGACAGCCGACTTCGCTGTATCGTCTGGCCGATGGACGGCTTTGATTCGAAGTTCGAGACGCCCGAGGACTACATCCTCGGTATCACCAAGGAGATCTGGGAGGACCGGGGTATCGCCACACTCCACCGGTACTACGCCCCCGACATCATCGTTCGTTCACCGGCCGGCATCGTGGTCGGCAACGAGGGTGTCATCGCCGCCACCATGGCCACGCTGGCCGAGTTCCCCGACCGGACCCTCCTGGGCGAGGACGTAATCTGGTCCGACGATGGTGCCGGTGGATTCCTGTCCTCGCATCGAATCTTGTCGACCGCCACCCACACCGGCGACGGTGTGTACGGTGCAGCATCGGGAGCGACCCTTCAGTACCGCATCATCGCCGACTGCGCCGCCCGAACGAACCAGATCTATGACGAGTGGCTGATTCGGGACCAGGGGGCCATCGTCCGCCAGCTCGGGATCGACCCGAAGAGCTATGCCGCCGATCAGGTCTCGGCCGAGGGTGGACCTGAGGCAGCAACGCTGCCGTTCACCCCGTCTCAGGATCAGACCGGCCCGTACACCGGAACCGGCAACGAAGTAGCGCCCGGGGTCGAATATGCCGAGCTGCTGAACTCGTTGATGGCGGCGGACTTCACTGCGGTGGAACGTGGCTACGACCGGGCGGTTCAAGGTGAGCTGCCGGGCGGGGTGACGACGCACGGAAGATCTTCGATCGACGCCTTCTGGATGGGTCTTCGCAGCGCCTTTCCCGACGCCGACTTCACTGTCCATCATCGGATCGGCCGCCTTGACGCCGATCAACCGCCGAGGGCTGCCCTTCGCTGGTCGTTGACCGGGACTCACTCGGGTTGGGGCTCCTTCGGCCAACCGACCGGTGCGGCCGTCCACGTGATGGGGCTCAGCCATGCCGAGTTTGGTCCTCGGGGTTTGCGACGGGAGTTCGTCCTGTTCGACGAAACGGCGATTTGGAAGCAGATCCTGCTCCACACCGGCTAATCAGGCTCGCCGAGTCATCCCGCGCTCTTTCACCGTGACCCGATTGTGACGAATCGGTGAGGGTGGTCGTGATGCTGTTGACGAAAATGACTACGTATACATACAATCACCGGGACGTGAGCAGTCGGCCACTTTGGCCGGCGTCGTTGTTCAAGACCGAAGAGGGGACTGGTGGCCGCTAACGCGGCATCAGTGAACGTGGCATCAGTGAATGTGACATCAGTAGATGTAGCGGCCGAAGCCGGCGTCTCGCAGGCCACCGTGGCCCGTACTTTCTCGTCACCTCACATGGTGTCCGAAGCCACCAGGCAGAGGGTTCACGACGCCGCCCAGCAGCTGGGTTACGTCCCAAACGCCATTGCCCGCAGTCTCAAGTCTCAGCGCACCAACATCGTTGGAGCGGTTGTGCCGGCCTACGGCGAGTACTGGCAGAGCGTCGTCACCGAGTTCTCCCGACGGCTCACCGAACGAAGCCGTCAGCTGCTGTTGTTCAGCTTCTCCGAGGCCGATCAGGTGGAGTCGATGCTGCGAGCAGTCCAGCAGTATCGACTTGACGGTCTGGTACTGGCCTCGGCGGCCATTGAATACGACCAGCTGTCGTCCATGGCGGCAACCTCCATGCCACTGGTTGCGTTCAACCAGCCGGCGGCCGCCGGAGTCGTCAACTCGGTGTCGGTGGACAACGAGTTGGGCATGAGCGAGGTGGCTGATCATGTGGCCGATCTCGGGTGTCGATCGGCGGTCTTTGTCGGCGGCTTGTCCGCCACGTCAACCGACAGAGTTCGATTTGGTGCGGCGTCGGCTCGACTCCAGCACCACGGCATCGCCTGTCGGTATGTGGAGGCCGGCGCCTTCAGCTACGAAGCCGGCTACAAGACCGGATGCCACCTGGCCGGCGACCTTGTTGGCTCGGCGAGTGACGAATCCGAACGTCCCGACGCCGTGATCGTGGCCGGTGATGAGCTGGCGCTCGGTGTTGTCGACGGACTCAAGTCGTATGGAGTGGACGTCCCCGGTGATGTTGTGCTCACCGGCTTCGACGGTCTGCCGCAAGCGGCCTGGGACGGCTACGACCTGACCACCATCGTGCAGCCGATCCCGCTCCTTGTGGCCGAGGCGGTTGACATCCTGCTGCCCTCAGACACAAAGCTCAAGAACTCAACCAAACCGGTTGAACGAGTGGTGCCCGGAGTTCTTCGACCCGGAAGAACCACTCGCCCATAATCCCGGCGGACGAAACGCCCATTCATCATCCAGGAACAACGACATGACAACGCCCGAAATCCTCAAAGACGCCACCGCCAAGGCCGCCCACGGAGCAGACGCCGAACTCACCAAGAAGGTGGCCGGCATCATCGAAGACATCGAACAGCGAGGAGAGGTCGCAGTTCGTGAACTGTCGGAGACCTTCGACAATTGGGCCCCTGAGTCGTTCCGGCTGTCAGAGGCCGAAATCGAGCAGATTGTCAGTGGCGTGGATCCACAGACGTTGGACGACATCCGCTTCGCTCAACAGCAGATCCGGACATTCGCCGAAGCCCAACTGGCCTCCATGCAGCCGGTAGAGGTTGAAACACTGCCCGGCGTCACGCTCGGCCACACCCACATCCCTGTTCAGTCGGTAGGCGCCTACGTACCCGGCGGCCGATACCCGATGGTGGCCAGCGCCCACATGAGCGTGCTGACGGCCAAGGTGGCCGGAGTACCACGAGTAGCGGCCTGCACCCCACCGATCGGCGGGGAGGTGCCGGCTGAAACGGTCGCCGCCATGCACCTGGCCGGCGCCGACGAAATCTATCTCCTCGGTGGCATTCAGGCTGTGGCATCGTTGGCGGTTGGAACCGAATTTGTCGATCCGGTCGACTTCCTGGTCGGTCCCGGCAACGCCTTCGTGGCCGAAGCCAAACGTCTGCTCTACGGCCGGGTCGGCATCGACCTTTTGGCCGGACCGACCGAAACGCTGCTGATCGCCGACGACACCGTCGACGCCGAAATGTGCGCCACCGACCTGTTGGGTCAGGCCGAGCACGGCCCAACCTCCCCGGCGGTCCTGGTGACGACATCACGCCAACTGGGTCTCGAAACCATCGCCGAGGTGGACCGGCAGCTTGAAACCCTGCCGACGGCCGACGTGGCGTCGCAGGCCTGGGCCGATTACGGCCGGGTAATCCTGTGCGCCGACAACGCCGAGATGCTGCGGGTGGCCGATGACCTGGCGTTCGAGCATGTGCAGGTCATGACCAACGACGACGACTACTTCTTCAACAACATGGTCAACTATGGAGCGTTGTTCCTCGGACCCATGACCAACGTGTCGTACGGCGACAAGGTGATCGGCACCAACCACACACTCCCGACCCAAAAGGCGGCCCGATACACAGGTGGCCTGTGGGTTGGAAAGTTCCTCAAGACCTGCACCTACCAGCGAATCACCAACGCCGACTCCAGCGCCATCATCGGTGAGTACTGCTCCCGCCTATGCGCCATCGAGAACTTCGCCGGCCATAAGGCTCAAGCTGACATTCGAGTCCGTCGCTACGGCAACGGGACAGCGGACGGTGCGGTGGCGGACACCGGTGACGTCGCAACCGAGGTCACCGCTTGATGACCGATTCTCCATCGACCGAAGCCGACGACGGCAGCCAGCTGACAGCGGTGGTTGTCGGCGGCAGCGGTGGCATTGGTGCCGCCATCTGCCGGCGGCTGGCCGCCGACGGCTATCGGGTGCTGGTCGGCTACCACTCTCGATCAGAGCGGGCCGAAGCGTTGATCGCCGACTTGGCCGGTCAGGATCACTGCACCCGCCGAGTGGTGGTCACCGAAGCTCAGTCGCTGGCCGAACTGGCGGTCGAAGTGGAAACCGTATTCGGATCGCTGGATGTCCTCGTCAACTGCGCCGGGGTCACCCAGCCTGTCGCCCACGACGATTTGGACGGGCTGACCGATGATGTGATCGACCGAATCTTCGCCACAAACTGGAGAGGCCCATTCGCCACCGTTCGGGCGCTTCGTGCAGTGCTGACCAAGGCCAAAGATCCGGTGATCGTCAACATCTCGTCGGTGGCCGGCGTCACCGGTCAAGGTTCCAACGTGGCCTACTGCGCATCCAAGGCGGCGCTTGACAGCATGACCCGCTCACTGGGACGAGCGCTCGGCCCGGACATCAGGGTGGTTTCGGTCTCCCCCGGCTGGGTACGGGGCGAGTACGCCGATCGAATGCCAACCGAGACCCTGGCAGTGCAGACCGACGCCACGCCGCTGGGTCGGCTGGCCACACCGGAGGACGTGGCCGCCGCCGTGAGTGCGGCCGCCGGTGCGTTGACCTTCACCACCGGTACGGTCATTGCAGTAGACGGCGGCCGACCGCTGGGAGTTGTTTGATGACGGTAGGTCAAGACGTGTTGCTGACTGCTGATGAACTGAAGGCGCTTATTGTCCATCCGGCTGACTTCAAGCCCGACCCGGCGGCCTTCATCGACGTTCGTCTACCCGGCTCCGAGGGCAAGGCCAGCTATTCGTTTGTCGGACCCGGCGTGTCACAAAACCCTGACCAGTCGATCAACATCACCACACCTCACGGCTTCAATGTGGGCGCGGCGTCGATGCCTCACGGCACGGTCAACAACCCGCACCTTCACTACACCGCCGAAGTCTTCGTGTGCACCAAGGGGCATTGGCGTTTCTCCATCGGTGAGGACGGCGAGCAGCAGTTCAAGCTGGAAGCCGACACCGTGTTCTCGGCCCCAACCTGGACCTTTCGAGGGTTTGAGAACATCGGGGCCGACGACGGTTGGCTGTTCGTTGTTCTCGGCGGCGACGACACCGGTGGCATTCTGTGGGCTCCTCGTATTCTGTCGGCCGCGGCTCAAACCGGGATGCACCTGGCCACCGACTACTCGATAGTCGATGAGCAACGAGGCGACGTCGTTGGTGACACCGTGCCTCCTTTGAACGCTGAACAGCTGAACCACGTGGACCGCTACAGCGACGCCGAGCTGGCCGATCGTTGCGTGACCTACCCGGAATTGGCTTGGAACGACCGGGCGCTGCTGTCGGCCCACATCCTCGACGGTTCCACATCGTATGCAACGGCTGTGGCCCCGGTCATCGGGTACGGACTTACCGAGCATCGACGGCACCGAGCCCCCATCCACGACCCGCACGGCTTCGCTCTGGAGTGGCTGCGTATCGAGCCGGGGGCAACCACCGGTCTGCACCGCCACGACAGGCATCAGGTGGCTTTCGTTATGGGTGACCCGACGGGAGACGGAAGCACCGAGAGCGATCTGCGGGTCGAAGTCAATCGAGGCATGGACTCGGTTGCGGCAGCACCCGAGGTTGGTTCGATCATCTCCACGCCCCCGGGCGTGTGGCGGCAGTTCACCAATCACGGAGTCGACGCCGCCCATCTCGTAGTGGTCACCCAAGGTGATGACCGCGTACGGCTCGAGTGGGACGATGCAGTTCTTAAAGCGGCGGCCGATGCCGGCTGGAGCCGCGACGCCGGAGGCTATCTGGCACCACTAGATCTTCTGGGCAAGGCCAACAGATGAGGTCCACTCATCGCTACGTCGGCCTTCCCGGCAGAACCAACAAACACCACAGGGGAGAAAGCAAACCCATGAGAAAACCAGTAGAGAAACTATGGCGGTTGCTGGCCGTCATGTTCGCCATTGCGTTGGTGGCCGCGTCCTGCGGTGCCGATGATGCGGTGGAAGACGCGGCCGAAGAGGCGGTAGACGAAGTCGAAGAGGCCGTGGATGAGGCCATGGACGATGAAGAGGCCGACGCTGAAGCTTCCGAAGACGAAGAGGCCATGGAGGAGGAGGGCCACAGCACCATCTCCGACGAGTGCCCGATTCCCAATCCGGCCGAAGAAATCGAAATTGACGCCATGGGCTGGGAGTTCCCCATCATCACGGCCTATGCCGATGAGCTCGAGGATTGCGCCGAGGGTAACTACTCGTTCAACCTGCAGTTCCTCGACTCAACCGAGGCCCGCAACGCCATGACGGCTGACGCCGCCACCGGTTCACCCACCTTCGAGCTGTACCAGGGCTCCAACGCCTTTATCTCCGAGCTGGCCAACCAGGGCTTCCTCACTCCGCTGAACGACCTCGTCGACAAGTACTCCGAGGAGTACGACCTTGACGCCATCGACCCGGCCTTCTGGGACCTGGCTTCGCTGGACGGAAACATCTACGCCGTGCCCATGGTGTCCAACACCATGCACCTGTTCTACAACGAGCCGGTCCTGACCGAGCTTGGCGTGGATGTGCCGACCAACTTCGACGAAGCGTTTGCTGCATGTGAGGCCATTCAGGCCGGCGGCTACGACGTCGGCTTCATGTACATGCTGTCGGCCGGTTGGTCATGGCAGATCGAGTTCGACTCGGTTCTCGGCTCCTTGGGCGAACTGCCCGTCGATCCGGAAACCGGTGCCCCGAACTTCAACACCGAGAAGGGCATCGAAGCCGCCAACCTCCTGAAGGACATGTGGGAGCAGTGCGGTGGCGACGCTGCCGGCACCTACAGCACCGATGACATTCAGGCTGCTTTCCAGACCGGTGAAGTTGTGCTCGGTCACACCTGGGCATCACGTGCGGCCGCCATGGATGATCCCGAGGCCTCCACCGTGGTCGGCGAGGTTCAGTTCGCTCCGGCGCTGAGCACCGGTGGCGACGTGCTGGCCGCTCCGGCCTACATCGACGGCTGGGGCATCCCGGCCGGCACCCCGGAAGAAATGATTGAGCCCATCTTCCTAGCCATGCTGGCCGCTACTGACGCCGAGAGCCAGGACGCTGCTGCCGAGTTCGGTCTGGTAACCCGGGCCGGTGCCAGTAACTCGGCCGGTCCTCGTGACGGCGAAGCCGCTGCGGTGAGCCTGGTTGACGGCCGTGGAGCCGACCTGACCCACCCGGCTGCCGGTATCGCCCGAGCCAAGCTCGGTGAGGCACTGGTAACCATCCTGGACGGAACCTCGGTGGAGGACGCCCTGGCTGCTGCCGAAGAGGCGTACTTGGCTGAGGCCGGCGACCAGGGGTTGCTCGACTCCTGACGCAAATTCGGCGATGACTAGCACCGATGGGCGGCCCTCTATGGGCCGTCCATCGGCACGTCCCCGCCGTTTGGTCGATCAGGCTCGGCAAAGAAAGAGGGAGTAGAAGCGGTTGAACAGGCGAACGTTTTGGTGGTTTACCTTGCCCAGCGTCTTTGTGATGCTGGCGTTGATGGTGTTCCCGTTGATGACCACCATCTGGTTGGGGTTCCAACGACTGTTGCTTCGCGACCTGCGCAATCCGGAGTGGGTTGGCTTTGGAAACTACTCCGAAGTGCTGTCCGATGCCGAGTTCTGGGCCGCACTGCAATTCACTCTTATCTTCATCGTCTCCACCGTTCCGATCCAGATGGCGTTCGGGTTGGCGGTGGCGCTACTGCTCGACAAGGTGGGCAAAGGTCGATCCATTTATATGGCCGCACTGCTCCTACCGTTCATTGTCACTCCGGTGGTGGGGACGCTGGTGGTGAAAGACCTTTTCGAACGGGGCGGCTTGCTGTCGTGGCTGTTTGAGGTGTTCACCGGCGACGCCTTCGCCGTGACGGCGGGCAATGTGAAGTGGCTCATCGTCATCCAGTCCATCTGGTACGTCATGCCGTTCGCCATGATCACGTTCTTCGCCGGTCTGCAGTCCCTACCGGAGGAGCGGCTGGAGGCGTCGGCCATCGACGGTGCCGGTTTCTGGCGCAATCTGTGGCACATCAAGATTCCACACCTTCGGACTCTTATCGTCTTCGTCGGACTCATCGCCGTGATGGATGCCTACCGGGTGTATGACAGCGTGTTTGTTTGGACCGGTAACCGATTCACCGACGCTCACACTCTGCAGGTCTACAACGTGCGGGTGGCCACCGCCTTTGACATCGGGCGGCTGGGCAAAGGCAACGCCATCGCCGTGCTGAACGTCATCGGCATCTTTGTTGTACTCATTCCGTTCCTGTGGCGAACCTACAAGGACCAAGTGTCCGAGCGGCTATAGCGGAACGAAAGTAGAAGCGGCAACTGTGAATTTACTGAACCGAACTTCCCGCCCGGCCATGATTGCCATACACCTCGCCCTTATGGCGCTGGTGGTATGGAGCATCCTGCCTTTTGTCTGGACGTTCCAGACGTCCATCAAGTTCACCCGCGATGTTGCGGCCAAAACCCCGGTGTTGTGGGGGTACGAAACCACGTCCAGCGCATACAACGCCTTCTGGCTTAAAGACGACGACGTCAACATGTGGTCGGTGTTGTTCTACATCCTGGCCGCCGCTCTGATCGCTGCAGTGCTGGGGCTCGTCGGCCGGTGGATGGGTCGCCGAGGGGCAAAAGTGTGGCCGTGGAATCTGGCCGTAATCGCCGTACTGCTGGCCGCCGTGTGGCGTTTCCCTAACATCTGGGAAACGGAACCGGAGTACGAGTTTTTCGTCAACTCGATTGTGGTCACGGTGCTGACCATGTTGATCTCGTTGACCATCGGCATGCTTGCCGGTTACGGGTTGGCCCGCTACACCGGCATTTCCGGAGTCGTCATTTTGATTGTCGCCCTCGGTTTTCGGGCGCTACCCCGCACCGCTTTTGTGTTGCCGTACTTCTTCGGAGCCAACCGGGCCGACCAGTGGCTGTCCGACACCGGCATCGCCACCTGGGACTTTCCGCTCATCGACTTCCCGTTGATTGACGAATTCCAGTTCCTCGACACCAGGCTTGTTGTCGTCATGGCTCTGGTGGCGGTCAATCAGCCGTTCACCATCTGGATGTTCCGCACGTTCTTCATGGAAGTGCCTCGGGAGTTGGAGGAGGCGGCCATGATCGACGGTGCGTCTCGGGTTGCCGCCTTCTTCCGGGTGATCGTTCCCATCATGTGGCCCGCCATTATCGCCACCGGGTTGTTCACCCTGTTGTTGGCCTACAACGAGTACCTGTTCGTACGAGTGCTGGCCCCGACCGAATGGACGCTACCGGTGGCCATTGTGTCGCTGACCGGTGGTGAGAGTTCGCGAACCATCACCGAAGCGGCGGCGGCATCGGTATCGATCACACTGCCCATTGTGGTGGTCATCATCTTGTTCCAGAAGCACCTGGTGAAAGGCCTGGCCGCCGGTGCGGTCAAAGGCTGAGGATCCGACGGTTTGAACATGGCAGATCTCCAACAGGCCAAGCGGATAGTGCTCGACTTTCACCGGGACATGGACGCCGGGCTGGCCGCCGCTGATGGTGAAGCCGTCGCCACTGCGTTCAAAAGCCACACCATTGGTTCCGAGTACCGGTGGCGAGGGTTGCACCCCTTCGGGGAATTGACCGGTACTGACGACGTGGTCTCGTCCTTCTATCGGCCCCTGATCAAAGCGTTCGGCCGGATCCAGCGGCGGCCGGATGTGTTCCTTGCCGGACGCAACGACGCCGACCCCGACGACGACGGTGTCTGGGTGTGCCAAATGGGTCACCTGCTCGGGCTGTTCGATCAACCATGGTTGGACATTCCCCCAACTCGCAAGATGTGCTTCTTCCGCTACGCCGAATTCAATCGGGTGGCGTCTGCCGGCGGAGCAGACGGCTCCATCACAGACTCCGCATTGTTCTTCGACGTGATCAGCGTGATGGGCCAAGCCGGTGTGTACCCGCTACCACCCCAGACCGGTTCATCTCACATTCACCCCGGCCCGGCCACCCACGACGGTCTGCTGCTCGACGGCCGGGACCCGGCTGAGGGTGCGGAGACGATGGCCCTGGTGAACCGCATGATCGAAGACCTGAGTGAGGCCAACCGGGTTGCGGCCGAAACCGGCGACAACCTGGTGCCGGCCGACGTTCTTCGTCGGTCATGGCATGAAGACATGATCTGGTCCGGACCGGAAGGCATCGGTGCCACCTACACCATCGAGCGTTATCAACAGCAGCATCAGTACCCGTTCCGGTTCGGACTGTCGGGCAAGACGTTCAACGGCCACGTCGCCCGCTTCGCCGAAGGTGACTACGCCTGCTTCTTCGGTTGGCCCAACCTGACCAACCAGGCGTCAGGTGGGTTCCTGGGATTGCCGTCATCCGGTGCCGCCGCTGACATGCGGGTGGTCGACGTCTACCGACGTCACGGCGACAAGCTGGCCGAGAACTGGGTGTTCATCGATTTGGCCCACTGGCTCAACATGCAGGGGCTGGACGTGTTGGCTCGAATGCGCCGACAACTCGGACTGGAGAACTTCCAATGAGGACCGTATTTGAGGACTGCGTATGAGAGCCGAACCGTGAGCGGTGCCCGTCCGGAGCAGGCCTACCTGACCGCCGACACCGACCTGTCCAAGACGGCTGAGACCAAGGCGGTCATCGAGGGCATGGTGGATGGTCTGAACGACCATCGAATCGGCGACATCGGCGAGTTCTTCGCCGAGAGTTTTCGATGGATGGGCAATCAGGGTTGCGGCACCAAGAGCGGATTGCGGGAGTTTCAGGACAACTGGCAGAAACCGTTCCAAGCGGCCTTCGGCGACAAGGTTTGTGTTGACGAGGCCCGCCTGTTCATGGGGGAGTGGGGCGCCGCTTTTGGCCGCCAAGAAGCCGTTCACCGGGGCGAGTTCATGGGGGTGGCACCCACCGGCAAGCGGGTGGAGATCCGCTACATGGACTTCTGGAAGGTGGTCGACGGCAAGATCGTCGACAACTGGGTGATGGTCGACTTCCCGCATGTATTGGCCCAGCTCGCCGTTGATGTGTTCAACGGCCAAGGTTGGGAGCGTTACGACTCAGGTGAAGCCACCGCCCCCGAGCCACCTGCCGACCCGGAGTAGTCGGAATAGCAGATGGCCTCCGCTCCAGACATTACTGGCCGTTGGGCTGACGTTTCCTCGCCCAACGAAGCGGAGGAGTTGTTTCTTTCGTCCAGGTCAACCGATCTGGAGTGGCACGGCTTCAGCCCGTTCCGCCGACTTGATGGCTCGGTGGTGGTATGGAACGAGGTCTGGCGGCCGCTGTTTCAGGCGATACCCGATCTTCGTCGCCGCCCCTACATCCAACTCGCCGGAGACTTTGAGGGTGGACGATGGGTTGCCGCCACCGGTGATCTGGAGGGCACCTTCGATCAACCGTGGCTAGGTGTTTCAGGCAATGGGGCGACCGTCCGATTTCGCTTCGGCGAATTCAACCGCCTGGTTGACGATCAGGTAGTGGAGACGAGATGTCTTGTCGACCTTCCCAGCCTTTTCGCCCAGGTTGGTCGACCGGTCGTACCCGACTACCCGGGGCGAACGTCCACGGTTCCCGCCCCCTCCACCGGCGACGGAGTCGACCCAGACGGTCGGTCCGAGTCCGATTCCGCCACCACCTTGGCCCTGGTGGAGGAGATGATCTTCGGCGGATTGAACAAGTTCGACGG
>JAHDFR010000121.1:0-1968 GCA_020628065.1 Acidimicrobiales bacterium | reverse complement strand
AACTGGGTGTTGATTGATCTCATCGACGCCGCCGCTCAAGCCGGCGTCGACCTTTTGGCCCGGGCCCGGGGCGTGGACGAATCATCGGGCATAGAACAACGAAATTGACTCAGGGGATAGAGAGATAAGACATGTCGAGCAGTAGCGATCGGATCCTTACCACTCACGTCGGAAGCCTGCCCCGCAATGAAGCGGTGAGCGAAGGTATCTTCGCCATCGAAGCGGGGGACGACATCAACCTTGATGAGCATCACGAGAACGTGGCCGAGGCGGTGGATGCCGTTGTGGCCCGCCAGGTTTCGGTTGGGATCGATGTGGTCAGCGACGGCGAGATGAGCAAGCTGAGCTACGCCACCTACATCAAGGACCGCATCAGCGGTTTTGAAGGCGACAGCCCCCGCCGCGCTCCCGCCGACCTGGAGGAGCACCCGGAGTTCCTGAAGCGCCAGGCTCGACTTGGCGGAACTCCGAGCTACAAGCGTCCGCAGTGCGTCGGCCCGATCGAAGTGACAGACACCGAACCGTGCGCCCGGGACATCGCCAACCTGGCAACCGCGGTTGAAACCCACAAACCGACAGCGGCGTTCATGAACGCCGCCTCACCGGGCGTAATCGCTCTGTTCCAACCCAACCAGCACTACCCCGATCATGAGAGCTACCTGTACGCCCTGGCCGAGGCCATGCGTCACGAGTATGAGGCCATCGTGGCCGCCGGCTTCGCGCTGCAGTTGGACTCGCCCGACCTGGGTCTGGGTCGCCACATGATGTTCAAAGGCCAGCCCGACGCCGAGTACGAGCGCCTTGCCAACCAGCATGTGGAAGCGCTGAATGAGGCGGTGCGAAACATCCCGGCGGAGTCGATGAGGCTGCACATCTGCTGGGGTAACTACGAGGGTCCGCACACCCACGATGCCCCCATGTCGCAGGTGCTGCCTATTGCCTTGAAAGCCAAGCCTCAGGCCCTGCTGTTTGAGGCGGCCAACCCCCGCCACGCCCACGAGTGGACGGCCTTCGCCCACCTTGAAAGCCAAGGCGGCATCGGAGACGACAAGGTGCTGGTGCCCGGTGTACTCGACACCACCACCCACTTCGTCGAGCACCCCGAGCTGGTGGCTCAACGCATCGAGCGGTTCGCCGGCGTCGTAGGCCGTGAGCGGGTGATGGCCGGAACCGACTGTGGGTTCTCCACCTTCGCCGGGTACGCCGGTCTCGACACCGATATCGCTTACGCCAAGATGGCCGCCATGGCAGCGGGTGCTGAAATCGCCACCAAGAGACTCTGGCCATGACGCCGGAGGACTACGCAACAGCTCGAACCGTTATCGGCCCGCTGCGGGACTCGCTCTACAACTCGGGCAGCGGCGAGGGAGTCTTCAACTCCGATCCGGTGAAAGCGGCGCTGACTGAGGTGTTTACCGCTGACGCCGAGGTGCACCTGAGCTATCCGTTCGAAGACCTGAACGGAGGTTCCGGCTTGTTCGACGCCGCCCTGGGTCCGCTGGCCGCAGCCATGGGCGATCTGGAACGGCGGGACTACATCGTGATGTGCGGCTCTGACCTGGAAGGCGAGGTGTGGATCGGGTGCGCCGGTGACTACATGGGCACCTTCACGCAGCCGTTCCTCGACATTCCCCCAACCGGGCGGGCAGTGTCGTTCCGCTACCACGAATTCTTCCGGGTGGTCGACGGTCGAGTGGTGGAGATGCAGGCGTTGTGGGATCTCCCGGAGTTAATGATGCAGGCCAACGTTTGGCCAATGGGTCCCGGGCTTGGACGCTTCTGGCGGGCTCCGTCGCCGGCCACCCAGGACGGTCTGATCACCGGCCCTCGTGACGACGCCCTGTCCCATCAGAGCCGCGAGCATGTGATGGACATGTTGACCGACATGGCCCGCCATCCGGCTGAGCCGATTGAGGCCATGCGGCTCGACCATTGGTGGCACCCGACGTTCGGTTGGTACGGTCCGGC
>JAHDFR010000341.1 GCA_020628065.1 Acidimicrobiales bacterium | reverse complement strand
TACCACCGGATGCCGAATCTACTCAAGTCGACGGTGGGCAACGTAAGCCTCGGCTCGCTCTTTGAGCCCTAGAAGCTGCCGACGGACCATGACCGCGTCGCCGTGCAGGAGCAGCCACGTCGCCACCGAACCCAGCGGACCGGCCACCAGAACCACTGCTCGGGAAACGACACGGGTCCACTCGGACGACCCATCGGCGGGCTGTCGGTCCGGGACCAGCTGATAGGACAGGGTGAAACCAATATCGTGTCCAATCAAACGCTGATTCCCAAGGTCGAGTACGAGCTGCCTCGGCCGATGGACGGTCTCGGCAACGAAGTCGATGGGTCCTCCGGGAATCGAGTCACCGGCGGACGTAACCATCCACTCCTCATGAAGATTGTCGGCGCTGCGACGACCGAGATTGTCGACCCAGTCGTAGCTGTACCACCCGGCCCGCCCGAACCCCATTTGCGCCAGGAAGTCAAACACGACCTCGGGGGGAGCCTGGATGTCGATACACCGGGTTCCTCGTTGGCCGTCGGCGAGAAGGTCATCACCGGGAAGATCAGACGCAACCTCTGTTGCGGTCGAACCCCAGTTGTTCAGCTGATTGAGCATCGTCATCGTCGTCGCTGTTCCGCTGCCGGCCTCACAGGGGGCGGGCGAAACTGAGTTCGTGGCCGTCGGGGTCCAGAATGTGGAAGTAACGCTCCCCCCAGGGAGCGTCGGCCGGCTCGGTGCTTGGCTGATATCCGGCCGCTAAGGCTCTAGCATGCATCTCGTCGGGACTGTCGACGTGCAAGATCACCCGACCCCAACCGGCTCCCGGCCGAGTGTCGCTCAGCTGCAGATTGATGAAGTTGGACCCTATTCGCAGTGACGTGAAGGCGGCATCGGGTCCGCCATAGGCTCGCTCGAAGCCGAACACGTCATAGAACGTCAGCGAACGGGCCATGTCGGCTACGACAAAAGTGATGGCGTTGATCTCGTTCATCGCCGACCACGGTATCCGGCAGACACAACAGACGCCGTTTGTCGAGAACTTACCGCACCCGACTGGCGGAACAGGTCAGAGAGCGGGCTCGGTGTCAGGCTCCAGTAGGTGCCTAACCAAGCTGTCGACGTCTCGCCGCATTCGGCGAAGTTCGCCAAGCTCAAGCGATGACGGCAGCATGCGAAATTCGACCGTATCGTGCTTCGGCTTGTCAGCCAGAAGGTGGAGCACATTGACGTCGCCATATTTGGTCACGCCATCAATTTGGCTTGCCTCGTGGGCGATCTCGTCCCACGTCATCGACCGGTACTGCTCGGAGCCGACCAAGTCGACCAACCCCTGGGGCAGCGCACCGATCCGACGACAGCGGGGATTGGTGTTCATCGCCTGACGGATGACGTCGACGTTCGGACCGAAGGCGTACACCAGGCGACGAAACACCTGAGGATGGCGGAACAGGTGAGCGTCGTAGTGAAGGTGGGTTGCTCCTTCACTGGGGACAGTAAAACCAAGCTCGATGGCGGCACCGGCAATCGTCTGTAGCCAGTGGTCGTATCCGCCGACCAGTGGGGCGGAGATGCACTCGGTTACCCGATGTTTCTCGCCCGGCATCGTGGTGAACATGACAACCGATGCGCCGCTGGAATCGTGGAGCCTGATGGTGTCGCCCCGCTTCTCGGTGGCGAGCCCAAAGCGGTGCGCAACCGCCTCGAGATCGTCTGCCGTTGCCCCCATTGACGGCAGGAACTGTCCGATCATCCGCAGGAAGCGGGGGTCGTCGGAGAGCACGCGGTGCCATCCCGGCAGGCCCGGTTCTTTGACGTTCAAGTCGGCGTGAATGGTGACATCGCTTACCAGGCGGGCGAACAGGGCACCGTTGGCGTCCATCACGTCAAACGCCGGGGTCAGGTGATGGAAGACGTCCATGTCGGGATGGGCCGAAGGCTCGGTGTCGAAATGCCAGTTCGACACCACTGAGCCGTTGATCGCTTTGGCCATGCGATCGGCCAGCTCGGCCCGAGATGAGCCTTTGGGTGCCAGGATTTCCAGCTCGATGCCAACCTGAAAGCTCACTGTCTCATAGCTGTACATCGGTGCGGCCGAGCGGGAAGGCATGGTTTCAACCGTTGTCATCTCGATCAGCCGGGGAACCCAATGAGACCGAGCAGGTA
>JAHDFR010000340.1 GCA_020628065.1 Acidimicrobiales bacterium | reverse complement strand
GGCGGCGGCCATAATCCCCAGAATCCGTCTTGTCATGTTGTTCCCCGTTTCATGTATTCCGCTGGTCCAGTTGTCGTTGACCTGGACCGTTGACGCTGATCTCGATTGCCGCTTACGCCCCGCTCTTACTTCGGTCAAACCGCTGACCGCACACCGTTGGTGTTGGTTGTCTGCTCCTTAGGGGTCGCAGGCGGCGAACTGGTTTGGATCGACGCCGCAGAGAGCGATGACCTTGACTCCTCCGGCCCCGCCTCCTCCGCCGCAACACACTCCGGTGGTCAGGCCGGGCTCGATATAGAACGTGAAAAACCTGTTTGCTTCAGCACCGTTCACTTTGAAGTCGATCAGTTGGACGCGGACGACACCGGCCAAGTGGAACATGGCGTTGCCGCCCGGGTTCTCGGCGAAGTTGAACACCGGAAGAGTGAAGAACGCTCCGCTGTTCTTGAGGGCGTTGAGCTCGGCGTTGATACCGGCGATGGCTCCGGTGTCGCCTTCGTAGCAGTGAGGGTCCCCCACGCAGGTGGTGACGGTGTGGTTGTCAAAGTTGACGGGATTCGGGTAGCCGTTGGTGACCCAGTCTTTGGTGTCGCTGTTGGAGTTGGCGCCACCGTCGAAGTCCACCGTGCCCCAGTTGCCGGGAATATTGGCGCCTCCGCATGCGTCAGGCTGGTCTTTGCTGTAGCTGATCGTGATGGTCGATGCCGTCGCTGAGGCGATGGCATCCTGCAGCACAGCGGAGCCGTTGAGACAAAGACCTATGGGCCGCAGCCCGGTGGCTGCCACCGGTGGACCCCAAGTTGCGGTTGATGTTGAGGTGACCGTGTAGTCGCCCAACCCGAGCACCGGGGCAAACCAGGTCTGCACGTTGTGGGAGGCCGCGACCGTAACCCGACCCCGATCGCTGCTGTAGGAGTGGGGGGTGCAGCTATCGAGCGTTGCCGCTGTCTCGTTGTTGGAAAGATACGATCCGGCGATAGCGGCGCAGCCGTCGTTGCCGTTCACATAGTCCTGGGCGGCGGCCAGAGCTGCAGCGTCGGTGGCAGGAATGATTGCCCGTCGTGTCCGCCAGCCGTTGCCCAGGTCGATGACCAGGGCTGACATGCCCATCATTGTTGTCAGGGCTATGGCCACCAGCGTCATCGAGATTCCACTGTCGTCGGCAAGCCTGACCCGTAGCGTTCGGCCTGCTCGCTCTGCGTTGGGTCGCCTCATGCTTCGCACCTGAACACCGCTTGACCGGTCAGCGTCACGTTGTTGTTGAGAACAAGCGGGATGTTGACGTTGTGATCGGTGGTGACGAGAACTGTGACTGCTTGGCCTTCTCTCCCCAGGCAGCCTGTCGGAGTAACGGTGACGGTGACCGGCCCGTCCATGGGAATGCCGGCAAGCGCATCGTTGACTCTTGTCTGTACGTCACCGAACGACGTTGTCGACAGTGATGCCAGCCTGGCTCCTTCTCGAGCTGCCGCTTCGACGGCTTGGGCGCGGTTGAAGGCGATGCCAAACTCGATGATGCCAAACAGCAAAGCGATCAACACTGGTGTGATCAACGCGAGCTCAGCCATGGTGGCTCCGCGTTCCGATCGATAGGCACGACCGCTACCGGCTATAGGGCTGCACGATGGTACGCCAAAAAGCATTTGGCTAAATCCCTCACTGTCGAAGCGGTGAAGCCTCAACTATTTACGGCGGTTCCAGCTGGCGCACACGCACAACTAGAGATTGGGCAAGGGTGATGTTAACAAACTGGCGTGGTGAGTGGTGGAGGCAGATTCCCCCAAAAACGCCTGTAGGCCAGGCCTCAGGACCAGGCCTACAGAGACATCTAAGGCTGAGCCGGCATTGAGCCGGTTTGCTGTTAGGGGGTCGTAGGTGTGCCTTGTAGCGCGGCGATAACCTTGTCCAGCGCGTTGTCGATTTCGGTTGCCAGTAGGCCGAAGACACCCAGGAGGGCTACGGCGACAAGCACCAGCAGCAGGGTGTACTCGGCCATGCCGGCGCCGCGCTCGCCTGATAGGGCCCGCATCTTGCTAGCGCCGTACAGGTAGGCGGCGGTGATGTTCTTGTTCATTTGGATTGACTCCTTGGTCGGGTTTCCCTCGAAGCGAATCGGTTGGGCTGGGGGAACAGAGTTGATTCGCTCGAT